>NZ_JANFZX010000001.1:0-388040 GCF_024461615.1 Anaerotruncus sp. DFI.9.16 | reverse complement strand
GGCCCCCGCCATCGCCCGGCTGGCGGGGGAGGCCCCCGCGCGGGTGGAGATCGGGACGCCGGAGGGCGTCCGGCTCGACCTGCCGGTGGAGAGCTGCGTGCTGGGACAGGGCTTTGCCCGGTGCGCCGTGCGCAAGGACGCGGGCGACGATATCGACGCGACCGACGGCGCGCTCGTCTGCGCCGAGGTGCGCCTCGGCGGGGAGGAGATCGTGGTCGACGGCGGCGAGGGGGTCGGGCGGGTTACCCGCGCGGGCCTCGAGCAGCCGGTGGGCGCGGCAGCCATCAACCGCGTCCCGCGGCTGATGATCGCGCACGAAGTGCGCGGCGCGCTCGAAGAGCGCGGCTGCCGCGCCGGGGCGGCGGTCGTGATTTCGGTCCCCGGCGGGGCCGAAATCGCGGCGCGGACCTACAATCCGCGGCTTGGGATCGAAGGGGGGATCTCGATCCTCGGGACGACGGGCATCGTCGAGCCGATGAGCGAGGCGGCGCTCGTGGATACGATCCGGACCGAGCTGAAGGTGCTTCGCGCGGCGGGAAACGGCCCCGTGCTCGTGACCCCCGGCAGCTATGGGGAGAACTTCTCGCGGGACGCGCTCGGATTGAGGGCTTCCCGCGCGGTGCTCTGCAGTAACTTCGTAGGCGAGACGCTCGACTGTGCCGCCGCCCTCGGCTTTGAGGGGGTGCTGCTTGTCGGTCATCTCGGCAAGTTCGTGAAGCTCGCGGGCGGCATCTTCCAGACGCACTCCCGCGTCGCGGACGCGCGCATGGAGATTCTGGCGGCGCACGCCGCGCTGGCCGGCGCGGATTCCGCGCTGACCGAAGAGCTGCTCGGCTGCGCCACGACCGACGCGGCGGCCGACCTGCTGGACGCGGCGGGGCTTCTGTCCCCGGTGATGCGTTCGGTGACGGAACATGCGGAAAAGCAGGTCAAACGGCGCGCCGGGGAGCTTTCGGCGGAACTGGTGATCTACACCAACGCGCGGGGAATCCTGGGGCAGAGCGGGGGAGCGGCAGAAATGCTGAAACGGCTGAGGGAAACGGAGGCGGCAAAATGAACGGGACACTCTACGGCGTGAGCGTCGGGCCGGGCGACCCGGGGCTCATCACCGTCCGGGCGGTGGAGGTGATCCGCGCCTGCGGCGTGATCGCGGTGCCACGCTCGTCGGACGGAGCGGAGCGGGTCGCGCTTGGGATCGCGGAAAACGCGGTGCCCGAACTTGGCAAAAAGGAGCTCGTCGAGCTTTCGATGCCGATGACGCGCGACCCGGACAGGCTCGAGGCCGCCCGCGCCGCCGCGGTGGAGTCATTGGCGGCGTATCTGCGCGCGGGAAGGGACGTCGCCTTCCTGACGATCGGGGACGTGACCGTCTATTCCACCTACGGCTACCTGCATGAGCGTGTAAAGGCAATGGGCTTTCCGGCGGAGATGATTGCCGGGGTGCCCTCCTTCTGCGCGGCGGCCGCCCGTCTGGGGGAGCCGCTCACCGACGCGGCAAAGCCCCTGCACATCATCCCCGCGCCCTACGAGGGCTTGGAGGAGGCGCTCGGTCTGCCGGGGACCAAGGTGCTGATGAAATCGGGAAAGTACTTCGGGGAGGTGCGGCGGCTGCTCGCCGGGCGCGGCACGGACGCCCGGATTGTCGAACGGTGCGGGCTTTCCGATGAGCGGGTCTACCGCTCGCTTGCCGACGCGCCCGAGGACGCGGGCTACCTTTCGATCATCATGGTAAAGGAGTGACGGCCTGATGGTGCATTTTGTGGGGGCGGGCTGCGGCGCACCCGACCTGATCACCCTGCGGGGACACCGGCTGCTGTCCGAGGCGGATGTCGTGATCTACGCGGGTTCCCTTGTGAACCCCGCGCTGCTCGAGGCTGTCAAGCCGGGCTGTGAAATCCATGACAGCGCCGGGATGACTTTGGAAGAGGTGTTTGCGGTCATGCGGTCCGCCGAGGCCGGCGGGAAGACGACGGTGCGCCTGCACACGGGCGACCCCGCGCTCTACGGCGCGATCCGGGAACAGATCGACCTGCTAAAGGAGGCGGGCATCCCCTACGACGTGACGCCGGGGGTCAGCGCCTTCAGCGGCGCGGCAGCCGCGCTCGGCGTGGAATATACGCTGCCCGGCGTCTCCCAGTCGGTCGTCATCACCCGGATGGCGGGCCGCACGCCGGTGCCCGAACGGGAGGAGATCGCCTCCTTCGCCGCCCACGGCGCGACGATGGTGATCTTCTTGAGCGCAGGCCTGCTGCCCGCGCTGCGGGAGCGGCTGCTCGCGGGCGGATACCGGGAGGACACGCCCGCCGCGGTCGTCTATAAGGCGTCGTGGCCAGATGAAAAATGCGTGGTCGGCAGGGTCGGGGACCTGCCCGCGATGGCGGAGGAAAACGGCATTTCCCGTATGGCGCTCATCCTCGTCGGGGAGTTCCTCGGTGAACAGTACGACCGCTCAAAGCTCTACGACCCCGCCTTTTCCCACGGCTTTCGGGAGGCGGAACAATGAAGCTCGCGATCGCGGCGTTTACCGGACGGGGCGCGGAGCTGGCGAACCGGCTGGCGGGAGCCCTCACGGACGCGGGGAGCCCCCCGCCCGAGGTCGCGGTTTTCGGGCGCGCGGGGGACTCCGGACGGAGCCTGCGCGACTGGACGGAAAGGGCGTTTTCCCACGCCGGCGGCATCGTGTTCGTCGGCGCGTGCGGCATCGCGGTGCGTGCGATCGCGCCCTTCGTCAGGGACAAATTGACCGATCCGGCGGTCGTCGCGGTCGACGAACGGGGAAAATACGCCGTGGCGCTGCTGTCGGGGCACGCCGGGGGAGCGAACGCATTGGCGGCCAGGGTCGCCGATGCGGCCGGCGGAACGCCGGTCGTCTCCACCGCCACCGACCTCGCCGGGATTTTCGCCGTGGATGTGTGGGCGGCGGAGCGTTCGCTCCATCTCGGTGAGCGGGCGCTCGCCAAGGAGGTTTCGGCGGCGCTGCTTGCCGGAGAGACGGTCGGCTTCGCGTGCGACTTTCCCGTTGCGGGCGTGCTTCCCGAAGGGCTGGCGGACGGCCCCGCCGCGCTGGGAATCTGCGTCACGCTCGACGCGGCAAAGGAGCCCTTTCCGCGCACCCTGCACGCCTTTCCGCGCGTCGTGACGGTCGGGGCCGGCTGCCGCAGGGGCATTTCCGCGGAAATGTTCGAGCGGGAAATCCTCGGGGCGCTCGGCGATGCCAGGATTCCGCTCGCGGCGGTCCGCCAGCTCGCGACGATCGACCGCAAGGCGGAGGAACCCTGTATCCTGGCGTTCTGCGAAAGGTACGGCCTGCCGCTCGCGGCCGCCTCCGCGGAGGTGCTTTCCGCTCTCGAGGGGGAGTTCACACCGTCGGAGTTCGTGCGCGGGACGGTGGGCGTGGACAACGTCTGTGAACGCGCGGCGCTTTACGCGTCGCGGGAAGGGCGCGTCATTATGAAAAAACATGCTGCGGGCGGCGTGACGGCCGCTGCCGCGGCGGACCGCTGGACCTGCGGGTTCGGGGAGGAAACAGGATGAAAAAGCTCTATGTCGTGGGGCTGGGCCCCGGCGACGAACAGAATATGACCGGCCGCGCGCTCGCGGCGCTCGAAGAGAGCGAGGTCATCGTGGGCTACACGGCCTATGTCGACCTCATCCGCGCCCGTTACCCGGAAAAGGCGTTCCTCGCCACCGCGATGCGCGGGGAGGTGGAGCGCTGCCGCATGGCGCTGGAGGCGGCCTGCGGGGGCAGAACCGTCGCGGTGGTGTCGAGCGGGGACGCCGGGGTCTACGGCATGGCGGGGCTCGTCTACGAGCTCGCGCAGGGGTACGACCCCATCGACATCGAGGTGGTGCCGGGCGTGACGGCCGCGTGCAGCGGCGCGGCGTTGCTCGGCGCGCCGCTCATCCACGACTTTGCGGTCATCTCGCTCAGCGACCTGCTCACCCCATGGGAGCTGATCGAACGGCGGCTCGACGCGGCGGGCAGAGCGGACTTCTGCATCTGCCTCTACAACCCGGCGAGCCGCCGCCGCGCCGACTACCTGCGGCGCGCGTGCGACATCCTGCTGCGCAGCCGCGCGCCCGAAACGGTCGCGGGGCTTGTGCGCAACGCGGGGCGGGCGGGGGAGTCCGCCCGCGTGCTGACCCTTGGGGAGCTGCGGGAGGCGCAGGCGGATATGTTTACGACCGTGTTTATCGGCAACTCCCAGACCAAGAAACTGAGCGGCGGCATGGTGACGCCGAGGGGGTACCGGGATGCCTAATTTCTTTGTGTTTGCCGGGACCACCGAGGGCAGGCGGCTGGTGGAGTTTCTCAGCAGGTGCGAGGGGACGAACGTCTGCGCGGGGGTCGCCACCGAATATGGAAAGACCCTGCTCCCCGAGGGGGTGCAGGTCTTTGCCGAGCGGCTGGACGCGGAGGGAATGGCCTCCCTGCTTCAATCGCTGCGGTTTGACTGCGTGGTCGACGCGACCCACCCCTACGCCGCCCTTGCGACCGAAAATATCCGCGCCGCCTGCGCGGCGACCGATACCCGGTACCTGCGCCTCTCCCGGCCGTCGAACACGCCCGAGGGCTGCGTCTATGTCGAGAGCGCCGAGCGCGCGGCGGAGGTGCTTGCCGCCACGACGGGCAAGGTGCTGCTCACCACCGGCAGCAAGGAGCTGGACGCGTTCGTGCGGGTGCCGGGCTACCAGGAGCGCATCTACCCGCGGGTGCTGCCGACCGTCGAATCGGTGCAGCGGTGCCTCGCGCTGGGCTTCCGGGTGCAGAACGTCATTGCGATGCAGGGGCCCTTCTCCCGCGAGATGAACGGGGCCACGATGCGTCAGATCGGCGCGTCTATTTTGGTGACCAAGGAGTCGGGAGACGCGGGCGGCTTTTCCGAAAAGCTCGGCGCGGCGCGGGACGCGGGCGCGGTGGCCGTCGTGATCGGCAGGCCGCGCGAGGAGAGCGGCCTGCCCTACGAGGACGCGGTGGAGGCGCTCACCCGCGACTTTGCCCTGCGGCCGGCGGACGCGGAAGCGGAACCCGCGGCGTATTTTCCGCTCTTCTCCAGACTGTCGAACTGCAAGATCGCGCTCTTCGGGGGCGGCGCGGACGCCCTCTCGAGCGCTACCGCGCTGCTGCCCTTCTGCCCGGGGCTCGTGGTGATCACGCCGCAGCCGTCCGCCGAGCTCGAATCGCTCGGCGTGCAGATCGTGCGGCGCGCCTACATGAAGGGGGACTGCGCGGGCTGCCGGCTCGTGATCGCCGCGACCGACAACCCCGACGTCGACCAGGCGATCTGCGAGGAGGCGCGGGCGGCGGGGATTCCCGCCGACGTGCCCGGCTCGCCCGAGCTGTGCGATTTCTATCTGCCCGCCCTGCTGCGGCGTGGCGGCGTGGTCGTCGGCGTGTCGGCGGGCGTGGACGAAAAGAAGCGCGCGCGGGAGATCGCGCGGGAGCTTTCCGGGCGGCTGGACCAGATCCTGCCCGGTCCGGAGGCGGACCATCGGGAGTGAACGGCGAGAGGAGGGGAACGCGGTGAAAGTTTACGTGATCGGGATGGGCGTGGGGAATCCCGCCCTGCTGACGGGGGAGGCGCTGGACGCGGCGAAAAGCTGCCGGGTGCTCGTCGGCGCGCGGCGTCTGCTGGAGGCGTTCCCCGGCGCCGCGCAGAAAATAGAGGCCTCCTCGCCCGCGCGGATGGCCGAGGCGGTCCGCGCGCACGAGGGCCCCGCGGGCGTGCTCGTCTCGGGGGACGTCGGGTTTTACAGCGCGGCGCGAAGCCTCGGGGCCCTGCTGCCGGAGGCCGAAATCCGATTTCTTCCGGGAATCTCCAGCTTGCAGTATTTCTGCGCGCGGCTGGGGACCGCGTGGGACGACGCGCGGGTCGTGAGCCTGCATGGACGCGACTGCGACTTCTGCGGGATCGCCGCGTCCAGCCCCAAGGTGTTCGCGCTGACGGGCGGCGAAAACAGCCCCGGCGCGCTCTGCGCCCGGCTTCGGGAAGCGGGGCTCGGCGCGGTGCGGGTTGAGGTCGGCGAACGGCTCTCCTACCCGGACGAGCGCGTCACGGGCGGAAACGCGGCGGAGCTCGCGGGACGGGCGTTCGACCCGCTGAGCGTCATGCTGGTGCGGAACCCGGACGCGCGGCCGCTTCCGGCGGCCCATGGCCTGCCGGACGGCGCATTTTTGCGCGGCGGCACGCCGATGACTAAGGAGGAGGTCCGCGCCGTCTCGGTCGCGAAGCTGCGCCTGCGGCGGGGGATGACTGTCTGGGACGTGGGCGCCGGCACCGGCTCGGTGAGCGTCGAGATCGCGCGGGTGCTCGGGGAAGGCGCGGTCTATTCCGTCGAACGGGAGCCGGATGCGCTCGCGCTGATCGAACAAAACCGCGCGAAATTCGGCCTTTGGAACCTGCGCCCGGTGGCGGGGAGCGCGCCCGGCGTACTGGGGGAGCTTCCCGCGCCCGACGCCGTCTTCGTCGGCGGCTCGTCGGGGAACCTCGCGGAGATCGTCGGCGCGGCGCTCGAAAAAAATCCCGGCGCGCGGATCGTCGTGAACGCCGTCACGCTCGAGACGGTCACGGAGGCGCTCGGCTGCTTCGGGCGGTTTTCCCTGCGGGAGCCCGACGCGGTGCAGCTTTCGGTCTCCCGCGTGCGGGAGGCCGGGCATTACCACATGATGCAGGCCCAGAACCCCGTGTGGGTCCTGAGCGCGGGAGGGAGCGAATGACGGTCCGGTTTCCGCGCCTGCTGGTCGCCGCGCCCGCGAGCGGCAGCGGCAAAACGACGGTCACCTGCGCGCTGCTGCGCGCGCTGTCCGGACGCGGCCGACGGGCGGCCTCCTTCAAGTGCGGGCCCGACTACATCGACCCGATGTTCCACCGGGAGAGCGTCGGCGCGGCCTATTCCGCCAACCTCGACCTCTTTCTTTCCGACGGGGATACGGCGCGCCGCCTGCTTGCGAAGGGCGCTGAACACGCGGATATCGCCCTCATCGAGGGCGCGATGGGCTATTACGACGGGATTGCGGTTTCGTCCGACGCGTCGGCCTACGCCGTCGCCCGCGCGACCGGTGCGCCCGTCCTGCTCGTCGTCTCCTGCCGGGGGATGGCGGCCTCCGTTGCCGCACAGGTCAGAGGCTTTACAGGCTACCGGCCCGACGCAAACATCGCCGCGGTGCTGCTCAACCACCTTTCCGCCGCGCGCTACCCCGAAGTAAAGGCGCTCGTCGAGCGGGAATGCGGCGTCCCGGTCGCCGGGTACCTGCCGCCGATGCCCGGATGCGCGTTTGAAAGCCGCCACCTCGGCCTCGTGACCGCCGGGGAGGCCGCGGAGCTCGGGCGGAAGCTGGACGAACTCGCCGGGGCGCTGGAACAGGCGGCCGACCTGCCGATGCTGCTCCAGATTGCGGAATCCGCGCCGCCGCTCTCCTATGAACCGTCTTGTCTGTCCCGCGTTGAGGGAAAGCCCCGGATCGCTGTGGCGCGGGACGCGGCGTTCTGTTTCTACTACGAGGATACTCTTTCGCTGCTGCGGGAGATGGGGGCGGAGCTTACCTTTTTCAGCCCGCTTTCGGACGCGGCGCTGCCGGAGGGCGCGGGCGGGCTGCTGCTCGGCGGCGGATACCCCGAGCTGTACGCGGAAACGCTCTCCCGTAACGGGCCGATGCGCCGCGCGGTCAGGGCCGCGATCGAGGGCGGGATGCCAGCCATCGCGGAGTGCGGCGGTTTTTTGTACCTGCACCGGAGCCTTGAGGACGCGGACGGGAACGCCCATGCGATGGCGGGCGTGATCGCGGCGGAGGGTTTCCGGACCGGGCGGCTCGGGCGGTTTGGGTATGTGACGCTCACCGCGCGGGAGGAGAACCTGCTCTGCGGCGCGGGAGAGACGCTGCGCGCGCATGAATTCCACTATTGGGACAGCACCGGCCCGGGCGCCGCCTTTGCGGCCCAAAAGCCGCAGAGCTCCCGCGGCTGGGACTGCGTACACGCGGGGAGGGCCCTCTACGCGGGGTTTCCGCACCTCTATCTGGCGGGCGCGCCAAAAGCTGCCGAACGCTTTCTGCGCGCGGCGGCCGACTACCAAAGGGGATGAGACGGATGAATCTGGAAGAAGCACTCAGGCAGATTACCCCGCCCGACGAACGGGCCGGGCAGGAAGCAAAGGCGCGGTGGGACAGCATCGCAAAGCCGCTCGGGAGCCTCGGGCTGCTGGAGGAGGCGGTGATCCGCGTCGCGGCGCTCACCGGAAGCGCACGGGTGGAGCTGGACAGGCGCTGCGCGACCGTCTTCTGCGCCGACAACGGCGTGGTCGCCGAGGGCGTGACCCAGACGGGCAGCGAGGTGACCGCCGTCGTGGCGGAGAACTTTACGCGCGGGGACGCGAGCGTCTGCGCGATGGCGCGCGCAGCGCGCTGCGACGTGATTCCCGTGGACATCGGCGTCGCGCGCGACCTGTCGGGAGAGGGGCTCGTCGTCCACAAGCTCGGCTACGGGACGGGCAACATCGCCCGCGGCCCCGCGATGACGCGGGAGCAGGCGCTCGACGCAATCACCTTCGGGATTTCCCTCGTGGGGGAACTGAAGCAGAAGGGCTACCGGATCGTCGCCACGGGGGAGATGGGCATCGGCAACACCACGACGAGCAGCGCGGTGACCGCCGCGCTCCTCGGCCTTCCGGCCGAGGAGGTGACGGGGCGGGGCGCGGGACTCACGAGCGAGGGGCTCGCCCATAAGATCAAGACGGTCGAGCGCGCGCTCGTCGTCAACCACCCCGATCCGAACGACGGCGTCGACGTGCTCGCCAAGGTGGGCGGCTTCGATCTCGCGGGGCTGGCGGGCGTCTTTCTGGGCGGCGCGGTCTACCGCGTGCCCGTGCTGATCGACGGGTTCATTTCGGCCGCGGCGGCGCTGGTCGCGGCGCGCATCTGCCCCGCCGTGAAAAAGGCGATGCTCGCCTCCCATCTCTCCGATGAGCCCGCGGCGGCGCTGGCGCTCGGCGCGCTCGGCCTGCGCCCGCTCATCACGGCGGGCATGTGCCTCGGTGAGGGGACGGGCGCGGTGGCGGCGCTGCCGCTTCTTGACATGGCGCTGGCCGTCTACCGGGAGATGAGCACCTTCCGGGAGATCGAGATCGACGCCTACCAGCCGCTCAGTTAGGTGGGCGGGGTGCTGACGCTGATCATCGGCGGGGCCGCGAGCGGAAAATCGGAATATGCCGAGCGCCTCGCGGCGGCGGCCCCCGGGCCGCGCGTCTACCTCGCAACGATGCGCCGCCACGACGCGGAGTGCGAGGCGCGGATCAAAAAGCACCGCGCCGCCCGCGCGGGGCGCGGGTTCGTCACCTGCGAGCGGGAGGCCGGCCTCGCGGGACTGGCGCTCCCGGCAGGGACCCGAACGGTGCTGTTGGAGGACCTCGGCAATCTCGCCGCCAACGAGCTCTACGGCGGCGCGGGGGAGGGGGCGTTTGACGCGGCGCTCGCGGGGATCGACGAACTTTGCGTGCGGGCCGCGCGGGTCTATGTCGTCTCCAACGAGGTCTTTTCCGACGGCGCGCCCTACGACCCCGGCACGCGGCGCTATATCGAACTGCTCGGCGCGCTCAACCAGGCGCTTGCCGCGCGGGCGGACCGGGTCGTGGAGGTCGTCTGCGGGATACCGCTCATCTGGAAGGGAGGAACAACGGAATGAAAAAGCTGCTGCGCTCGCTGGCGATGGCCTTTTCGATGTATTCCATCCTCCCGGCTCCGCGCGTCGAATGGAAAGCGGAGAACATGCGCTACGCCTTCTGCTTCTTCCCGCTGATCGGCGTCGTGATCGGCGCGGCGGAATTCGGCTGGCTGTGGCTCTGCCGCCTCTTTGGCGTCGGGCCGGGGCTGACCGCCGCCGTCGCCACGGCGATCCCCGTCCTGCTCTCGGGCGGCATCCATCTCGACGGGTTCTGCGACACCTCCGACGCGCTCGCCTCCCACGCCCCGGCCGAACGCAAGCTCGAGATCATGAAGGACCCGCATATCGGCGCCTTCGGAGTGATGGCCTGCGTGCTCTGCCTGCTGCTCACCTTCGGCCTGTGGACCCAGTACCGCTTTCATCCGCGCACGGCGGGGATGTTGGCGCTGGGATTTGTGCTCTCCCGGTCGCTCAGCGGGCTCACGGTCGTCTCGATGCGCTGCGCCAAGCCGGGCGGGCTGGCCGCCCTCTTTTCGGAAAACGCCGCGAAGGGACGGGTGCGCGCGCTGCTGGCGGTGCTGGCGCTCCTCTGCGCCGCCGCAATGCTGGCGCTTTCCCCGTCGGCGGGCGCGGCGGGCCTGCTCGCGGCGCTGGTGGTGCTGCTGCACTACCGCTGGCTCGCCTACCGCTGCTTCGGCGGGATCACCGGCGACCTCGCCGGGTATTTTTTGACGGTGTGCGAGGCGGCGATCCTCGCGGCGGCCGTTCTTTTTGAGGGGGTGCTGCTGTGAAGCTGGTGATCGGAGGCCGCGCGCAGGGAAAGTGCGCGCTCCTGCTCGCGCGGGAGGGGCTGTCGCCCGCCGACGTATGCGACGGGGAGACCTGCCCGCTCGACCCGCCGCCCGAAACGCCCGTCATCAATCACGTGCACCTGCTGGCGCGGCGGCTGCTCGAGGCGGGGCGCGACCCGGTGGAAATTCTGGCGCGCTATGCCGACGCGCACCCGGACGCGATTTTTATCAGCGACGAGGTCGGCTGCGGCGTGGTGCCGCTCGACCCGTTTGACCGCGCATGGCGGGAGGCGGCGGGGAGAGTCTGCTGCATGCTCGCGGAGAAAAGCGATACCGTCCTGCGCGTCTATGCGGGCATCCCGGCGGTCATCAAGGGGGGAGAGGCGTGAAGATCATTTTCATCCGTCACGGCCCCACCCCGGGGAACCTCGCGCGCCGCTATATCGGGAGCACCGACGAGCCGCTCGCGCCCGGGGCCCTGCCGGGCTGCCCCGCCCCGGCGGCGGAGCGGGTCTACGTGAGCCCGCTGCTCCGCTGCCGCCAGACGGCGGCGCTCCTCTATCCCGCCGTAGCGCCGGCAACGGTGCCCGACCTGCGCGAATGCGACTTCGGCGCGTTTGAAAACAAGAGCTATGAGCAGCTTCAAAACGATCCCGCCTACCGCGCGTGGATGGACGACCGCACCGGGACGCTCGCGCCGCCCGGCGGGGAGGACACCGCCGCCTTCCGGCGGCGGTGCTGCCGCGCTTTTGAGGAGATTGTGGAGCGATGCCTCGCGGACGGCGTCTCCTCGGCGGCGTTCGTCGTGCACGGCGGCACGATCATGGCGGTGATGGAGCGGTTCGCCGAGACGGATTCCCCGCGCGGCTTCTACGACTGGCAGCCGGAAAACTTCGGCGGCTGGACCGCGTGCACGACGCGGGAGCTCTGGCGGGACCGCCGGGTCCTCACCGGCGTGCGGAAGCTGGGGGAGGGCGCCTCCGATGCTTGACCGGGTGATCGCCATCGGGCTGGGGTTTCTGCTCGACGCGGCCTTGGGGGACCCGCACGGGTTCCCGCATCCCGTTCGGTGGATCGGGCGGCTGATCTCCGCGCTGGAAGAATTCCTGCGCTCCCGCTTCCCCAAATCGCCGCGCGGCGAACGGACGGCGGGGCGGCTGCTCGCCCTGCTGACCGTCCTCATTTCGGCGGGCGCGGCGTGGGGGCTGCTGTGGTTTTCGCGGCGCCTTCTGGGCCGGTGGGCCGCTCTCGCGGTGGAGACGGTCCTCTGCTACTGGCTTGTCGCCGCGCGCTCCCTGCGCGACGAGAGCATGAAGGTCCACGCCGCGCTTGCGGCGGGCGACCTGCCCGGCGCGCGGCAGGCCGTTTCGATGATCGTCGGGCGGGACACCGCCATGCTCTCCGAAGAGGGGGTCGCCAAGGCGGCGGTCGAGACGGTCGCGGAGAACACGGGCGACGGGGTCGTCGCACCGCTCTTTTTCCTCGCGCTCGGCGGCGCGCCGCTCGGCTTCCTCTACAAGGCGGTCAACACCCTCGACTCGATGGTCGGCTACAAAAACGACCGCTACCGGGAGTTTGGGCGCTGCTCCGCGAAGCTCGACGATCTTCTCAACTGGATTCCCGCGCGGCTTTCCGCGCTCCTCATGATCGCGGCCGCCGCCCTCTGCGGGCTTGACGCGCGCGGCGCGGCACGCATCTGGCGGCGCGACCGCCGAAACCACCAGAGCCCCAACAGCGCGCAGACCGAGGCGGTCTGCGCCGGCGCGCTGGGGGTGCGCCTCGCGGGGGACGCCTCCTACGGCGGCGTGCCCGTAAAAAAGCCCACGATCGGCGACAGCCGCCGCGCCGTGGAGCCGGAGGACGTCCGGCGGGCCAACCGGCTGATGTATAGGACCTCCCTGCTGGCGCTGGGGACGTTCCTCGCGGTAAAAATATTGATTTTATACCATCTATAAAGGAGAACACATGGACAGACAGCTTCACGGCGGCGATACCTACGGGCATCCGTCCGCGCTCGACTTTTCCTCCAACACAAGCCCGCTCGGGCTGCCGGAGAGCGTCCAGAAGGCGCTTGCCGGTTCGGTCGGCGACTGGGACGGCTATCCCGACCCGCTCTGCCGCGACCTGACGGCGGCGATCGCGGCGGCGGACGGGGTGCCCGCCGCGTGGGTCCACTGCGGCAACGGCGCGGCGGACCTCATCTTCCGCGTGGCGCAGGCGCTGAAGCCCCGCCGCGCGCTCACGCTCGCGCCCACCTTTTCGGAGTACGAATACGCCCTCGCGGCGGCGGGGTGCGAGACGGCCTTCCATCCGCTGCACGAGAAGGACAACTTCGCGCTGACCGACACGATCCTGGGCAAGCTGAGCCCCGCGCTCGACCTCGTGATGCTCTGCAACCCCAATAACCCCACCGGCCAGCCCGTCGACGGGGAGCTGCTGCGCCGCATCCTCAAAAAATGCGCCGACTGCAAGATCACGCTGCTGGTCGACGAGTGCTTCGTGCCCTTCCTCGACGAGCCGGAGGCGCACACCCTCAAGGGGGAGCTTGCCGCGCATAAGAACCTGATTGTCTTGCGGGCGTTCACCAAGCTCTACGCGATGGCGGGCCTGCGGCTCGGTTATCTGCTCTGCGCGAACCCTGAGACGATCGAGGCGGTCTGCGCCTGCGAGCCGCCGTGGAACGTCTCGCTGCCCGCGCAGACGGCGGGGATCGCCGCCCTCGCGGACGGGGAGTACGACTCCCGCGTGCGGGAGGTCGTCAAGGCGGAGCGGAAATACCTCGCCGGGGAGCTGCAAAAGCTCGACCTGCGGGTGCTCGGGTCGCGGGCGAACTACCTCTTCTTCAAGTGCAACGCCTGCCGCGATCTCGATGCGCTGCTCGAACAGCGCGGCATCCTCATCCGTCCGTGCGGCAACTTCCGGGGGCTGGACGAGCGGTTTTACCGCGCGGCGGTCAAGACGCACGCGCAGAACGAGCGGCTGGTCGAGGCGCTTACGGAGATTTTGAAGGGGGCGTAGGCTTGGCGAAGGCGATCATGGTGCAGGGGACCTCGTCGGGCGCGGGCAAGAGCCTGCTGGCGGCCGCGCTCTGCCGGATCTTCCGGCAGGACGGCTATTCCGTCGCGCCCTTCAAATCGCAGAACATGGCGCTCAACTCATTCATCACCGACGAGGGGCTCGAGATGGGCCGCGCGCAGGTGGTGCAGGCCCAGGCGGCGGGGATCGCGCCGTCGGTGCGCATGAACCCCATCCTGCTCAAGCCCTCCTCCGACACCGGTTCGCAGGTGATCGTGAACGGCGAGGTGCTCGGCGACATGAGCGCCGCCGAATATATTAAAAGGAAGCGGGAGCTCGTCCCGAAGGTCGTGGAGGCGTATGAATCGCTCGCGGCGCAATACGACGTGATCGTGCTTGAGGGCGCGGGCAGCCCGGCGGAGATCAACCTCAAGGCGGAGGACATCGTCAATATGGGCATGGCGCGGCTTGCCAAAGCGCCCGTCCTGCTGGCGGGGGACATCGACCGGGGCGGAGTGTTCGCCTCGTTGGCGGGCACCGTCCTGCTGCTGGAACCGGACGAGCGCGCGATGGTGCGGGGGCTTGTCATCAATAAATTCCGCGGCGACCGGGAGATTCTGCGGCCGGGGCTCGACCAGATCGCGGGCATCACCGGCGTGCCGGTCGTGGGCGTGGTGCCCTGGCTCGACGTTGACATCGACGACGAGGACAGCCTCTCCGAGCGGCTCACGGGCCGCGGCGGCCCTGCGCTTGTCGACATCGCGGTCGTGCGCCTGCCCCGCATCGCCAACTTCACCGATTTCGCCCCACTCGAGCGGGTCCCTGGCGTCTCGGTGCGGTATGCCGCGTCGCCCGCCGCGCTGGGAAGCCCCGACCTCATCGTCCTGCCGGGCAGCAAGAACACGATGGAGGACCTTCTGTGGCTGCGGCAGAACGGGCTGGAGGCCGCCGTCAAAAAGCACGCGGCGGCGGGCGGCGCGGTGCTGGGCATCTGTGGCGGCTACCAGATGCTCGGCGAGCGCCTCGCAGACCCCGACGGGGTCGAGCACGGCGGGACCCTCAACGGCCTCGGCCTGCTGCCCGTCCGGACGGTGTTCGCCAAAGAAAAGACCCGCACCCGCGTGACGGGCCGCTTTGAAAGGGCGGAAGGAATTTTTTCCGGGCTTTCGGGCGCGGCGTTCGAGGGCTACGAAATCCACATGGGCCGCACGGAGCGGAACTGCCCGCCGTTGATGGAGTTGCGTACCGGGCGGGGAGAAGGGAAGCCGGACGGCGCGTCGCGCGGGAATGTCTGCGGCAGCTATGTGCACGGGCTCTTCGACAGCGGCGAGACCGCCGCCGCGCTGGTGCGCTGCCTCTGTAAGGCAAAAGGTCTTGACACATCCGACATCGCGGCCGTCGATGCAAAATCCTACCGGGAGGCGCAGTACGACAAGCTCGCGGCGGCGGTACGGGAGAGCCTCGACATGGGCGCGGTCTACAAAATTTTGGAGGAAGGCATATGAACAGGGGGCTGATCCACATCTACTGCGGCGACGGCAAGGGCAAGACGACCGCCGCGATCGGGCTTGCGGTGCGTGCCGCCGGACGGGGCATGCCGGTGCTGATCGCGCAGTTTCTAAAGGGGAGGGACAGCGGCGAGCTGCACGCGCTCGCGAAAATCCCCGAAATCACCCTTCTGCGCGGCAAGGCGGGTGACAAGTTCACCTTCCAGATGGACGAGCGGGAGCTCCAGCAGACCTACGACGAGAACAGCAAGCTCCTGCTCTCCGTCGTGGAGGCGGCAAGGGCGGGGAAGTGTAAGTTGCTGATCCTCGACGAGATCATGGGGTCGCTCGCCACCGAGACGGTGGACGCCGACCTGCTGCGCAGCCTTGTGGAGCAAAAGCCGGCGGGGCTCGAGCTGGTCCTCACCGGCCGCAACCCGCCCGACTGGCTGGTCGAGGCGGCGGACTACGTCTCGGAGATCAAAAAGCAGAAGCACCCCTTCGACCGGGGAATCCCCGCGCGCGAGGGAATCGAACTGTGAGGGACGCCATGAAAAAAGAGCTGGAACACCTGCTGCCCGCCGATATCGAGCGGCGCAGCTTCGAGATCATCTCGGCGGAGCTGGAAGAGCGGGGGATCGCGCTGCCGGAGGAGACGGCCGCCGTCGTCAAGCGGGTCATCCACACGACCGCCGACTTCGACTACGCGGGAAGTCTCGTCTTTTCGCCCGGCGCCGTGGAGACGGCGCGCGAAGCCCTGCGCGCGGGCGCGTCGGTCGTGACCGACACGCAGATGGCCAGAGCGGGAATCAATAAGGCCTCCCTCGCGCGGTTCGGCGGGGAGGTCCACTGCTTCATGTCCGACCCGGAGGTGGCCGCCAGGGCAAAGGAAAACGGCACGACCCGCGCCGTCGCCTCGATGGAGAAGGCTTCCGCGCTGTCCGGGCCGCTCCTCTTCGCAGTCGGCAACGCGCCTACGGCGCTCATTCGGCTGTGCGAGCTGATTTCCGAGGGGAGGCTCCGGCCCGCGGCTGTGATCGGCGTGCCGGTGGGGTTCGTAAACGTCGTCGAGGCCAAGGAGCTGCTGCTCGAAAGCGGCGTGCCCTGCATTGTGGCGCGGGGACGCAAGGGAGGCAGCAACGTCGCCGCCGCGATCGTGAACGCCCTGCTCTACGGGCTGGAGGGCGGACGGTAAAATAATAAGGGGCGCGGAACCGATCGGTTCCGCGCCCCTTTATGCGTTGACTAATTATTTGAGCAGCGCCTTGAACCGCTCCATCGCCTCGGCGGTCTGCTCGCGGCTGGAAAAGCCGGTGAGGCGGAAATATCCCTCGCCGTTGACGCCGAAGCCCGCGCCCGGCGTGCCGACGACGGCGACGTTTTCGAGCAGGTAGTCGAAGAATTCCCACGACTTCATGCCGTTCGGGCACTCCATCCAGATGTAGGGGGAGTGGATGCCGCCGAAATAACGGATCCCCAGCTCGGAAAGCGTGTCTGCGATGAGACGGGCGTTCGCCTTGTAGTAGCCGACCATCTCCTGCGCCTGACGCACGCCCTCCTCGGAGAAGACGGCGGCCGCGCCGCGCTGGATGATGTAGGAGACGCCGTTGAATTTGGTGGTCTGGCGGCGGAGCCACATGTGGTTGAGGGAGAGCGTTCCGCCGTCGGAGGCGCGCATCGTCAGCTCTTTGGGCACCACGGTGTAGGCGCAGCGGGTGCCGGTGAAGCCGGCCGTTTTGGAGAGGGAGCAGAACTCGATCGCGCATTTCTTCGCGCCCTCGACGGCGAAGATGCTGTGCGGGAGGCTGTCGTCACCGATAAACGCCTCGTAGGCCGCGTCAAACAGGATAATCGCCTGATTGTCGAGCGCGTAGGAGACCCAGGCCTTCAGCTGGTCGAGGCTGTAGACCGCGCCGGTCGGGTTGTTGGGGGAGCAGAGGTAGATGAGGTCGGCATGCACGTCGGGATTGGGCATCGGCAGAAAGCCGTTTTCCGCGTTGGCGTTCATGTAGAGCACCGTGCGGCCGTCCATGACGTTGGTGTCGACGTAGACGGGGTAGACGGGGTCGGGGATGAGCACGATGTTTTCGACGTCGAAGAGGTCGGTGATATTGCCCACGTCGCTCTTCGCGCCGTCGCTGGCGAAGATTTCATCGGGCTCGAGCGCCACGCCGTGGCGGGCGTAGTAGTCCCTGATCGCGCCGCGCAGGAAATCGTACCCCTGCTCGGGGCCGTACCCGTGGAAGGAGGAGGCGTCCGCCATATCGTCGACCGCGCCGTGCAGGGCGGAGACGACCTCGGGCATGAGCGGGAGGGTCACGTCGCCGATTCCCATCCGGATGATCTTTTTGTCGGGATGCGCCGCCGTAAAGGCGTTCACCCGCTTTGCGATATCGGAAAACAGGTAACTCTCCTTGAGGTTCTGGTAGTGTTCATTGAGCTTTGGCATCGTTCATCACTCCTGTTGAGATATCAAAAATGCCCGCCGCGCGTCAGCGTACCGGGCATTTTTCAGTCGCTTTATAGATCGATTTCCATCACGCCGTCGAAGACGTGGGAGGCGGGGCCCTCCATCAGGACGGTAAAGTCCTCCCGGCAGGTGATTTTCAGTTCGCCGCCGCGCAGGCGCACGGTGACCTCGTCGCCGGCGTCGCAGTGCCCGTTGACGACCGCCGCGACGACCGCCGCGCAGGCGCCGGTGCCGCAGGCGAAGGTCTCGCCGCTTCCGCGCTCCCACACCCGCATTTTGAGAGTCTGACGGTCGACGAGCTCGATGAATTCAGTGTTGATGCGGTCGGGGAATTTCTCGTGGTTTTCAAAGAGGGGGCCGATGTCCTCGAGCGGCAGGTCCTCCACGTCGTCGCAGAAGATGACGGCGTGGGGATTTCCCATCGAGACGCAGGTGACGAGAAAGACCTCCCCGTGCACAAGCATCGGCTGGCTGACAAAGTCGTCATAGTCGGTTTCGACGGGGATATCCCTGGCGCGCAGGGACGCCCTGCCCATATCGACCCGCACGGTCGACACCTTTCCATCCTCCAGCGTGAGCTCAAGCGTCTTGACGCCGCTTCTGGTGTCGATCTGCAAGGTTTTGCGGTCGGTAAACCCGCGGTCATAGACGTATTTTCCGACGCAGCGGATGGCGTTGCCGCACATCTTTCCCTCCGAGCCGTCGGCGTTAAACATGCGCATCTCAAAATCCGCCCGGTCGGAGGGGCAGATGAGGATGAGGCCGTCGGAGCCGACGCCGAAGTGGCGGTCGCTCACGATGCGCGCCACCTCCTCCGGGTGCTTGAGCTTGTGCTCGAGGCAGTTGACGTAGATATAGTCGTTCCCGAGGCCGTGCATCTTGGAAAAATGTAGCTTCAATTCCTTCGTTCCTCCATGGTTTCGGCGGACGGCTGCCGTCCGGTTCTTCCAAAGGCTTCTTCTGACTCTTTATTTTAACGCAAACCTTCACTCTTGTAAAGTGAAAAAAGCGGCGGCTTGTGCGCTGGAGACGTTTATGCTACAATATCCGCATGACAGACAGCCCCGCCGCCCGCTCTGCGGCAGGCGCGGAGGCGGAAGAAAAGAGGAGACTTTTCAGATGAAGAAGCTGAGGACATCCCAGATGACCGCGCGTTTTTCCTCGCCGCTGGAGGCCGTTTGGGAGGCCGTGACCGATAACACCGATTTTTCCTGGCGCAGCGATCTTGACCATATCGATACCAAGCCGGACGGCGTCACCTTCGTGGAATACCCCAAAAAGGGGAGCGAGACGGTCTTTACAATCACTGAAAAGCAGCCGGGGCGGCTCTACGCCTTCCACATGGAGCACGCGATGTTCACCGGAGAATGGACGGGCGAGTTCTCCAAAACGGAGGAGGACGGCACCGAGGTGGTCTTTACCGAGCGGCTCACCATCCGCAATCCGGCGGTCTGGCTGCTCTCCTACCTGCTGATGGACCTGCGCGGGACGCAGGAGACGTATGCGCGCGACCTGCGGCGGAAACTGGGGGAGAGCGATGAAAAAGATTGATGTCTTCGATTCGACCCTGCGGGACGGCGCGCAGGGGGAGGGGGTCTCCTTCTCGGTCGAGGATAAGCTCGCCATCGCGCGGGCGCTCGACCGGGCGGGCGTCGACTATATTGAGGCGGGCAACCCCCACAGCAACCCGAAGGACGAGGAGTTTTTCCGCCGCGCCGCCGGGGAGCTCCGCCTTTCCCACGCGCGGCTGGTAGCGTTCGGCTCGACCCGCCGCCGGGACTCGTCGGCCGGGGAGGACAAAAACGTCGCCGCCCTGCTTGAGACGGGGACGGCCTGCGTCGCGGTTTTCGGCAAGGCGAGCGAATGGCAGGCCCGCGAGGTGCTCGGCACCACGCCGGAGGAAAACCTCCGGATGATCGCCGACACGGTGGCGTATCTGGCCGAGGCGGGCAGGCGGGTCTTTTTCGACGCGGAGCATTTTTTCGACGGGTATAAGCACAACCCGCTCTACGCCATGCAGGCGCTCAAGGCGGCCGCCGACGCGGGCGCCTGCAAGCTCATCCTCTGCGATACGAACGGCGGGTGCTTCCCCGACGAGATCCGGGCGATCACCGCGGAGGCGGTCAGGGCCTTCCCCGGAAAGATCGGCATCCACTGCCACAACGACACCGGCTGCGCCGTCGCGGACACCCTCGCGGCGGTGAAGGCGGGCGCGGACCATGTGCAGGGGACCTATATCGGCTTTGGGGAACGGTGCGGCAACACGAACCTCTCCACCGTGATCGCGGATCTGCAGCTCAAGCTCGGCTTCCAGTGCGTCCCGGCCGACTGCATCGCCCGGATGACGGGCGCGGCGCGGATCATTTCCGAGATTTCCAACGTGCGCCTCTCCCATTCGATGCCCTATGTCGGCAAGAGCGCCTTCGCCCACAAGGGCGGGATGCACGTCGACGGGGTGAAAAAGAACCCCTCCGCCTTTGAGCATGTCGACCCCGCCGCAGTGGGAAATCACCGGCAGATCCTGCTTTCCGAGGTGAGCGGGCGCAGCGCGCTGATCGCGAAGATCAGCGAGGTCGTCCCGGGGCTCACCAAGGATTCCCCCGAGCTCGAGACGCTGGTCGGGGAGCTCAAGGAGCTGGAGTTCCAGGGCTACCAGTTCGAGGCGGCGACCGCCAGCTTCGAGATGGTGGTGCTCAAGGAACTGGGAAGGTTCCGTCCCTTCTTCGCCCTCGAGCTGTTCCGGATCATCGGCGAACAGGACAGCGCGGACCGACACATGGCCTCCGCGATGGTCAAGGTGCGGGTGGGCGACCGCTATGAGATCACCGCCGACGAAGGCGACGGCCCGGTCCACGCGCTCGACCGCGCGCTGCGCAAGGCGCTCGAGGTCTTTTACCCGAACCTCGCGGGGGTCCGCCTCATCGACTACAAGGTGCGCGTCATGGACACCGGGAAGGCGACCGCCGCGATGGTGCGCGTCCTGATCGAATCGTCCGACGGGGAGAACGCCTGGACGACGGTCGGCGTGTCCACCGACATCATCAACGCCTCCATTCGGGCGCTCGTCGACTCGATGGAGTATAAGCTCTACCGCGATTCCCTCAAGCGGGAGGCGCCCTGACGGGCGAAACCGGACACGAAAAAGAGGACCGGGCGTAAGCCCGGTCCTCTTTTTCGACCATGCCGTTTATTCCTTGCCGATGATGCGGTCCGCGACGTAGAGCCCGTTGGCGGACGCCTGCGAGAGGGAGCGGGTGAAGCCCGCGCCGTCGCCGACGGCGTAGATGCCGGGGCAGCCGTCGATCTCGAAATCGGTGCACTTGGGGCGCGCCGAATAGTATTTGCACTCGATGCCGTAGAGGAGGGTGTCGTAGTTGGCGGTGCCGGGGGAGATCTGGTCGAGCGCGTGGAGGGTCTCGACGATGTTGTCGAGCTGGCGCTTGGGCATGCAGAGGCTCAAATCGCCCGGCACGGCGGAAAGGGTGGGGCGCACGGTGCCCTGACGCAGGCGTTTCTCGTCGGTGCGCCGGCCGAGCTCGAGATCGCCAAGCCGCTGGACGAGCACGCTGCCGCCGCTGATGAGGTTGGCCAGGCTCGCCACATGGCGGGCGTATTCGATCGGCTCGCGGAAGGGCTGGGTGAAGTTGGTGGTCGAGAGCAGCGCGAAGTTGGAGTTCTGCGTCTTGCGCGCCTCGTCGCGGTAGGCGTGGCCGTTGACGGTCAGGACCCCGTTGGTGTTCTCGGTGACGACCTGCCCGCGGTCGTTGAAGCAGAACATGCGGATGATGTCGCCGTAGCCCTTCGAGCGGTAGCGGATTTTCGGCTCGTAAATCTTCTTTGCAAAATCCTCCCACACCATCGAGGGCAGCTCGACGCGCACGCCGACGTCCACCTGGTTGTTGTGCAGGGGGATGTCGTTCTCTTCGCACCAGGCGGAGAAGAAGCGGCTGCCCGCGCGGCCGACGGCGAAGATGATCTTGCCGGCCTCGACGGTCTGTTCGCCCTCCGCGGTTTTGACGGTGAGGACGTGGGACTCCCGGTTCACGCCGACCACGTCCGCGCCGGTGTGGATTTCCACCCGCTCGGCGAGCGCGTGAATGAGCTTTTTCATCGTCTCGAAGTTGGAGTCGGTGCCCAGATGCTTGAGCTGGGCCTGGCTCATGTGCAGGTCGTATTCGAGGCAGCGTTTCTTGAGCTCGTTGCTCGGCATGAACCGCTCGGTCGTCGCGCCGAACCGGACGAGGATTTCGTCCGCCTGCTCGATATAGTCGAGCACCGTCTCATCGGGGAGGAACTCGGTGAGCCAGCCGCCGTATTCGGTACTGATCACGTATTTGCCGTCCGAAAAGGCGCCCGCGCCCGCGAGCCCCTCCATGATGGCGCAGGATTTGCACTTGACACAGGTGCTCACCTTTTTGGTGATGATCGGGCAGACGCGCTTTTCGATGGGGCTGCCCTTTTCAAACAGCGCGACCGAAAGGGAGGGCGCTCGTTCCGAAAGGCGCCACGCGGCCATCAGGCCGCCGATGCCGCCGCCGATGATGGCGATGTCATACTGCTTTTTCACGTGATCAGTCTCCTTTGTTTTGTTTGCGCAGGTGCACCCGGAAGGCGGGCGTCGTCATCAGGCGGGAGCGGCGCTTTTTGTGCAGCGCGGTGTTATAGACCTTGAGCACGTATTCCGCAAGGTTGACCGCGCCGCTCTGCTGGACCGAGCGCCGAGCGGAGGCGCGCAGGGCGGAGAGCCTGTCCGCCGGCATGGTTTTGAGCATGCGAATCTTGTCCGCCATGTCCTGCGCGTCGTGGAAGATGTAGCCGTTGACCCCGTCGCGCACCTGTCCCTCGTTGAGCGGATCGATGATCTGCAGGACGGGCAGGCCCATCGCCATCCCCTCGAGCATGGAGATGGAATCGGTATCGGAGGTGGAGGCGGTGATATAGAAGTCGCACGTCCCCACATAGGGCGGCATGTCCGTGTGGAGCACCTTGCCCGCGAAGGTGACCATGTCGGTGATGCCCAGACGGACGGCCTGCTCCTCCAGCTCCTCTCGGCAGGGGCCGTCCCCGATGACGAGCAGCCGGATGTTTTCCTCCGGCCGGATGGTCTTTTTCCAGTAGTCGAGCAGCAGGTCGACGCTCTTCTCCCGGCCGAGCCGCCCGACGAAGAGGCCGACCGTTTCGCCGTGCTGATAGCCGAATTTTTCACGGAAGGCGTTCTTCTTTTCCTCCGGGATCTTTCCGGGATCGAACATGTCGAGGTCGACGGGGTTCGGAATCACGTTGACCGGCTTATAGACGCCCGCCTTGCGGAAGTATTCCTCGCATTTTTTGGAGGGCCCGGTGACCTCCTGCGCCAGCTTCGCGAACAGCTTGGTATACTGGTGGGAAAATTTCGTCGCGGCCGGTACGAGCGGCTGGGGCGCGATATAATAGATGTACTCGTCGTACATCGTGTGCAGCGTGTAGACGAGCGCGACGCGCAGCACCTTTGCGATCATCATCCCCGACAGCCCGATGCCGAACTCGTTGTGGACATGGATGACGTCGGGACGGAACTGATAGACGTATTTGAGCCGCGTGGTGGAGAGCGGCATGGCCACGCCGTAGCCGTAGAAGCGCTTGGAGGTGTGGGCGGGGCAGTGGAGGACGCCGTCGGAGACATAGTGCCGGCGCGCGGAGGCGTCGGCGGTGACGATCAGGACCTCGTGCCCGAGCTGTTCCAGCCCGTCCTTGAGGGATTTGACATGGGTGACGACCCCGTTGACATGGGGGAGGTAGGTTTCTGTAAAAAGTGCGACACGCATGGTACACGCTCCTGTTCCTTTGGCGTTGTGGTCTGCGGATGCGGATTCAGGCAGCTGCCGGATGATCGCGGGCCCGCTGAGGATAGAACGAGTTTCCACGCGGGATGACTTCACTTGTAACGGCCGCAGATGGGCCCTGTCTTTCATTAGTATAACAATTTTGCACGCAGAAAGCAAATCCCGCCGCCCCGTGCGGATTACATTTGCTAAATCGGTCGAAAAGGTGTAAACTATCGATGACAACCCGGAGGGGCGCTGAAAGAAAAGGACGAGGTGACACGCAATGCCGATTGATATGAAGCGGAACCTGACGATGCTGACGGATTTCTACGAGATTACGATGTCCAACGGCTATCTGGAATATGGGCTCGAGGAGCGCACGGCGGTCTTCGACATGTTCTTCCGGAAGATTCCGGACGACGGAGGTTTCGCAATATTCGCGGGGCTCGAGCAGCTGATCGAGTACATCAAGGATTTGGAATTCACCGAGGAGGACATCGAGTTCCTGCGCGGCAAGGGACAGTTCAGCGAGGCGTTCCTGGCCTACCTGAAGAATTTCCGGTTCTCCTGCGACATCTGGTCGATGAAGGAGGGCACGCCGGTGTTCCCCTACGAGCCGGTCGTGGTGGTGCGCGGCCCGATCATCCAGGCGCAGATGATCGAGACGATGGTGCTGCTCACCATCAACCACCAGTCGCTCGTGGCGACCAAGGCCAACCGCATGTGCCGCGCCGCCGAGGGGCGGCCGATCTCCGAATTCGGCTCCCGCCGCGCCCAGAGCTACGACGCGGCGATCCTGGGCGCGCGCGCGACCTACATCGGCGGCTGCTCGGCGACCGCCTGCGCGATCGCCGACCGCGACTACGGCATCCCCGCGGTGGGCACGATGGCCCACAGCTGGGTGCAGGTGTTCGACAGCGAGTACGACGCCTTCAAAAACTACGCGCAGGTCTACCCCGACAACTGCATTTTCCTCGTGGATACCTATAACGTCGTCAAATCGGGCATCCCCAACGCCATCCGCGTTGCGGACGAGATCCTCAAGCCGATGGGCAAGCGGCCCAAGGCGGTGCGCATCGACAGCGGCGACATCGCCTACCTCTCCAAGAAGGCGCGCCGCATGCTCGACGACGCGGGCTATTCCGACTGCAAGATCATGGCGACCAACTCGCTCGACGAATACATCATCCGCGACCTGCTGCTCCAGGGCGCGCAGGTCGACCTCTTCGGCGTCGGCGAAAACCTCATCACAAGCAAGTCCGACCCCGTGTTCGGCGGCGTCTACAAGCTCGCTGCGGTCGAGCGCGACGGAGTGCTCGTCCCCAAGATCAAGGTGAGCGAGAGCATCGAAAAGATCACGACCCCCTGCTTCAAGGACGTCTACCGGTTCTACAACCGCGAAACGGGGCAGGCGATCGCCGACTATGTGACGGTGCGCGGCGAGACGGTCGACGACTCCCAGCCGATCACCATCTTCGATCCGATGGCGACCTGGAAAAAGAAGACGGTCCGCAACTTTACCGCCAAGAGCATCCTCACCCAGGTGTTCGACAAGGGGAGATGCGTCTACGAGCTGCCCAAGCTCGACGACATCCGCAATTACTGCGCCGACCAGGTGGCCCACCTGTGGGACGAGGTCAAGCGGTTCGAGCATCCGCACCGCTACTATGTCGACCTGTCCGACCGGCTGTGGAACGAGCGGAACGACCTGCTCGAACGGATCAACGCGGAATAGAAAAAATATTTGTACGCGGGACGCGGCTTTTGCCGTGTCCCGCGTGTTTTTTTTGCTGTGCCCCGTGCACAAACGGACAGGGTGGCGCGGCGTGGGTTTTGTGTAGGGGAGCCAGCCCTGTCTGCCGGTTAAAGAATTGTTTACAAAGTACAAGCCGATAATTTTGGATAATCTGTACAAATTCGGAAAAAGAAAAAGAATTGATGGCCTGATATTGCTTTTTTCAGGATTTTTGATATAATGATGTGTATGCAGTGGGAATACAATTGTATTTCTACCGCTGAATTCCGACAATTATTTCAAAATTGGGAGGAAAGATTTATGAAGAGAGTTTTAGCGATTGTCCTGTCGGCCGTTATGGCGCTGACCCTTCTGGCCGGCTGCGGCGACAACAGCACGCCCGCGCCGGCTCCCGCCGGCGATAACGCGGCCCCGGCGGCCGACGCGGCCCCCGCGGCGGGCGGCGACGTCATCAAGATCGGCGTCTTCGAGCCGCAGACGGGCGAGAACGGCGGCGGCGGCCTCCAGGAGGTCTACGGCATCCGCTATGCCAACCAGCAGTTCCCGACCGTCAAGGTGGGCGACAAGGAATATAAGATCGAACTGGTCGAGGCGGACAATAAGTCCGACAAGACCGAGGCGGTCACCGCCGCGCAGAGCCTGATCAGCGCGGGCTGCTCGGTCATCCTCGGCTCCTACGGCTCGGGCGTTTCGATCGCGGCGGGCGAGATCTTCTCCGACGCGCAGGTCCCGGCCATCGGCTGCTCCTGCACCAACCCGCAGGTCACGCTGGGCAACGACTTCTACTATCGCGTCTGCTTCCTCGATCCCTTCCAGGGCACCGTGATGGCGAACTACGCGGCGCAGGACGGCGCCAAGACCGCGGCGGTCATCACCCAGCTGGGCGACGACTATTCCTCCGGCCTCGGCAACTTCTTCAAAAACGCGTTCGTCAAGCTGGTCGGCGAGGACTCCATCGTTGCGGAGGAGCAGTTCCAGACCAACCAGACCGACTTCAAGGCGATCCTCACCAACATCAAGGCCGCGAACCCGGACGTCATCTTTGCGCCGTCCTCCATCGCGACCGCTCCGCTGATCATCAAGCAGGCACGTGAGCTGGGCATCACCGCGAAGATCATGGCCGGCGACACCTGGGAGAACGGCTCGATCATCGAGAACGCGGGCGCCGACGCCGAGGGCGTGACGCTGTCCACCTTCTTCGACGAGGGCGACACCTCCAACGCGGTTGCCACCGACTTCATCAAGGGCTTCAAGGAGTATCTCGTGGCCAACGGCCAGGACGAGATCATCCCGGCCGTCTCCGCGCTGGGCTACGACGCCTACCTCGCAGCCGTCAAGGCGATCGAGACCGCGGGCTCCACCGATCCCGTCGCCATCCGCGACGCGCTCAAGGGCGTGGAGTTCGAGGGTGTGACGGGCGCCATCTCCTTCGACGAGAACGGCGACGCCAACAAGGACAAAGCCTTCATCAAGGTTGTTGAGAACGGCCAGTTCAAGTTCCTCAAGACCGTCTCCGTCGGCGAATAATCCGGAATCTCTGAACGGCAGGGCGGGGGACGGCTCGTCTCCCGCCCTGCCGATTCCCGCATCCCTCGCCCGCATGCGCCGCATAACCGATGCGCGCGTACCGTTTGTGCGGTATTGAACCATGCTATAGTTTGGGGGCTTTTGCACATGAGTCTGACAACCATTTTGCAGCATTGCCTGACCGGGATCTCGCTGGGCGGCGCATACGCGCTGATCGCCATCGGGTATACGATGGTCTACGGCATTCTGCGCCTGATCAACTTCGCCCACGGCGATATTTTCATGATGGCGGGATATTTCATGATCTTCGCCATGGCGAGCTTCCCCTGGCAGGTCGCCATCCCCCTCGTGATCATCGGCACCATCGTGATGGGCGTCGTCATCGAGCGGGTGGCCTACAAGCCGCTGCGCACCGCGCCGCGCATGTCGATCATGATCTCCGCGATCGGCGTCTCCTACCTGCTCCAGAATCTGGCTACATATCTTTTCACCGCGATTCCCCGCGGATACCCCGAGATCCCCTTCCTGAAGAAGATTTTCCATATCGGGGCGCTCTCCGCGTCGCTGGTCACCTTTCTGACCCCCGTGCTCACCATCCTGCTTGTGATCTTTTTGATGCTGCTCATCAAAAAGACCAAGGTCGGCATGGCGATGCGCGCCGTCAGCAAGGACTTTGAGACCTCCCAGCTGATGGGCATCAAGATCAACAACGTCATCAGCGCCACCTTTGTGATCGGTTCGGCGCTGGCCGCAGTGGGTTCGATCCTCTATTTTACCGACCGTATGTCGGTGACCCCCTTCTCCGGCACCCTGCCGGGCCTCAAATGCTTTGTCGCGGCGGTGTTCGGCGGCATCGGGAGCATCCCCGGCGCGGTCGTGGGCGGCTTTGTGATCGGCATCGCCGAGACGCTGCTCGTCGCGATGGGCTATTCGACCTTCAGCGACGCGTTTACCTTCCTTCTGCTGATCGTCATGTTGCTGTTCAGGCCGACCGGCCTCTTCGGCGAAAAAAGTACGGATAAGGTGTGACGCATATGAAAAAGGGTACAAAGCGCATCTGCTCCCTCGTGCTCCTCGTGCTGATCGCCTTGCTGCTGTTCTGGCTTGAGGCGAACAAGAGCGGGCAGGGGATGCTGATCTCCATCCTGCAAAAGAGCGCCATTTTGGCGATCGTCGCCGTTTCGATGAACCTGCTCAACGGCTTTACCGGCCTCTTTTCGCTGGGCCAGGCGGGCTTCATGTCGATCGGCGCCTATATCACGGCAATCCTGACCATCCCGGTTGTCAACCTGGACGGCGTCTACTATATGAACGGCGTGGCCCCCTGGGTGCGCGCGCTCAAAGAGGGGATGGAGGCTGGCCCCTCGTGGCTCCAGTCGGTCTATCCCTTCCTCGCGCTCATCGTCGGCGGCCTGGTCGCCGCCGGCTTCGCGGCGCTCATCGGCATCCCGGTGCTGCGCCTCAAGAGCGACTACCTCGCGATCGCGACCCTCGGCTTCTCCGAAATCATCCGCGCGATCTTTTCGAGCCCCCAGATGGACACGATCACCAACGGCTCCTACGGGCTCAACAAGGTGCCCACCTTCCCGAAGTTCTTCGGGCTGCCGTCCCTTTTCACCCCGTTTATCGTTGCGGCGGCGACCATCGGGCTGATGGTCCTGCTTATCAACTCCTCCTACGGCCGCGCCTTCAAGGCGATCCGCGAGGACGAGGTCGCCGCCGAGGCGATGGGCATCAGCCTCTTCCGGCACAAGGAGCTCTCCTTTGTGGTCAGCTCCTTCTTCACCGCGATTTCGGGCGGCCTGCTCGCGATGTTCATGCGCTCGATCGAGGCCAAGACCTTCAGCATCGCGCTCACCTACGACATCCTGCTCATCGTCGTCATCGGCGGCATCGGCAGCGTTTCGGGGAGCGTGCTCTCCGCCTTCCTCGTCACCGCGAGCAAGGAGTGGTGGCTGCGCTTCTTCGACCAGCCGCTGACGATCGGCGGCTGGCAGGTGCCCCTCTTCCGCACCGGCTTCCGCATGGTTATCTTCTCGATCCTGCTGATGGCGGTCGTGCTCTTCTACCGCAGGGGCATCATGGGAAACAGCGAGTTCAGCTGGGACGGCGTCGCCCGTCTCCCGGGCCGGATCAAGGGCTGGTTCTCCCGTAAGCGGCCCGCCCACGAAGCAGCGGGAGGTGACGGGGTATGAGCGAGCATGTGCTGGAGCTCCAAAACCTGACGATGCAGTTCGGCGGCGTGGTTGCGGTCGACGATTTGTCGATGTATGTCGACAAAGGGGAGATCATCGCGCTCATCGGACCGAACGGCGCGGGTAAGACGACCGCCTTCAACATGATCACCGGCGTCTACGCCCCAACCAACGGCGCGATTTTCTTCAACGGCGAGCAGATCATCTCCAACCACCCGCAGGGGAATATGAAAAAGCTCTATCAGGGCAGCAATGCCGACAAGTTCCCGAATGTGATGGTAAAGCTCCCCGACGTGATCACAAAGCTGGGCATCGCCCGGACGTTTCAGAACATCCGGCTTTTCAAAGACCTGACGGTCTTTGAAAATGTCCTGATCGCCAAGCATATGCGCTCCAAGGCGGGCGTCTTTGCCGCGACCTTCCGCCTCAACGCGAAGGAGGAGCGGGCGATGCGCGCCGAGACGATGCGCCTTTTGGAGATCCTTGAGCTTGCGGACCTCCGGAACGAGACGGCGAGCAACCTGCCCTACGGCAAGCAGCGCCGCCTGGAGATCGCCCGCGCGCTAGCGACCGAGCCGAGCCTGCTTCTGCTCGACGAGCCCGCGGCGGGCATGAACCCGCAGGAGACCGCCGAGCTGACCGCATTTATCAAGCAGATCCGCGACGACTTCAAGCTGACCGTCTTTATGATCGAGCACCACATGGACCTGGTCATGGAGATTTCCGACCGCATCTACGTGCTCGACTTCGGCAAGCTCATCGCGGCGGGCACGCCCGACGAGGTACAGAACAACCAGCGCGTGATCGACGCGTATTTGGGGGTGGCCGACGATGCTTAACATCAGCAACCTGAAGGTGAATTACGGCGGCATCGAGGCTGTCAAGGGGATATCCTTTACTGTCCCGGAGAAGAGCATCGTGACGCTCATCGGCGCGAACGGCGCGGGCAAGAGCACCACCCTGCGCGCGATCGCCGGACTGGTCCCCATCAAGGGGGGCACGATCGAGTTTTTGGGCAAACAGATCAGCGGCCTGCCGAGCGAAAAGATCGTCGGCACGGGCATCACCCTCGTCCCCGAGGGCAGGCGGGTCTTTCCCGACCTCACGGTGCTTGAAAATATCAAGATCGGCGCCTACCTGCGCAAGGATGACCTGACCGACGACATCAACTGGGTCTACGACCTCTTTCCGAGGCTCAAGGAGCGCTCCTGGCAGCTCGCGGGCACCCTCTCGGGCGGCGAGCAGCAGATGCTCGCGGTCGGGCGCGCCCTCATGAGCCGCCCCAAGCTCATTATGATGGATGAGCCGTCGCTCGGCCTCGCGCCCCTCATCGTGCAGGGAATCTTCGACATCATCAAGGAGATCAACCGTCAGGGGGTCACCATCCTGCTCATCGAGCAGAACGCGAACCTCGCGCTGCGCGCCGCCGACTACGGCTATGTGCTCGAGACGGGCAACATCACGCTCGACGGCACCGGCGCCGAGCTGCTCGAAAACGAGGACGTGAAAGCCGCCTATCTCGGCAAAAAGAAAAAATGAACAGGGAACCAAAAGCGGGCCGGCTGACGCCGGCCCGCTTTTTTTGCAGTATTTCAGGGGAAATCCGCCACTTTTATGTAAGGACGGGTGTGAAACCCCTTCCTTACAGGGTAGGCTGCCCGCGCAAAACGCGCGTTTTTTGATCCGGCAGAACCCTGCCGACCATAGTATCACCGGGCGCTGCCAAGGATATGCGCGGCGGCTGCCGCTTCCAAAAGATTGTGTTTTTCCCGTTTTTTTGCTATGATGGTCCTATTAAAAATGACGAGAGGGGAACGGACGGCGATGCGGAAAAGAGCGTTTGTCGGGCTGGCTGGAATCCTCTGCGCGTTTGCGCTTACCGTGCCGGTTTTCGCAGCCTCCTACGTGGACGACTGCGACAGCCTCGCGCCGGACGGGACGCGGAGCTACGGCGGCTTCTCCGAGGCGGTTGGCGACTTTGACGTCTTCTCAAGCTGGGGCGGCTGCGGCGACGCGACGGCGCTGGCCGTCGGCGGGCGGGAGGCGCAGGCAACCTACCGGGTCAGCGGCGCGGAATCGGTGGAGGTGTCGTTTTACGCCAGCCTGAGCACCTGCGCCACGCCCTACGGGAAGGACGCGTTTACGCTCGGTGGTCAAAGCGCCGAGGCCCTGCTGAACGCGCGGCGCTGTTTTTACGACCGCGCGGCGGACGTCGTTTTTTTGACCGAGAACGGCAGAAACTTCTCCCTGCAATACGATCCCTTTTACGGACTGCTCCTCCGGGAGGACGGCCGGCCGCTTTCGGACGACTGCTTCTGGGGGCTCAACCTCTCCGTTTCACGGGACGGCTCCGCTTTTACGCCCCTGCGGGACGTCACGCTCGCGCGGGTGGAGTCGCAGTGGCTCGAGGTCTCCACCGGCCGTTACTATCGCGAGACCTGTACGGCCAGGCTTCCGGAGGGCACCCGCTACGTCCGGGCGGCCTTCGAGGACTTTCGGTCGCTGGAGGAGGTCCCCGACCGGACCCGTGCGTTTCTGCTCGCGCGCGTGCGGTTTGACGGGGATGCCCTGACGCCGGGCGGCTCCGGTTCGGAGGAGTCCTCCTCCGTGCCGGGTGAAGAGAGCTCCTCCGTCCCCGACTCCTCCTCGCGGCTTCCCATGGCGGGCGGCGGGGGCGGTTCCGCTTCCGGCGGCGGTTCGGGCGGCCGGCTTTTGCGGGAACGGCGGGAGGCCGGAGCGGAAGCGTCCGCTTCCGCGGCCTTGGCCGAAGGCCCCGCCGCGGTCTCTCCGCGTGCCGCCGGGGAGCGGGGGGAAAGCGCCTCCCGAACGGAGGACACCTCCGCCCGTCCCGAGAGGCGGGAACCGGAGCCCTCCGGAGGCGTGGCCGTCTACCGGAACCTCGGCGGCGGGGACACCGCCGGGCCCTCCGCCACTCCGCAGGAAAAGTTTGGCGGCATGGTCGGCGGGGGAGCGGGGCTCTACATCCTGCTCAGCTTCCTGCGCGGTGTGCGCCGATGAGCGGATTGTTGACAAATACCCGGCGCCGTTTATAATAAAGAGTATCCATATTCGGGCGCGGCATCGGGCGCGCGGCGGGAATCCAAGGGGTTTCCGGACTCTGAAAGCTATGGGAGGAAGGCCAAGTGAGCGAATTAATTTCCATTACGGTCGGTGCGCTGCTGGAGAAGGTCGCGAAGATGTATCCGGACGACCAGGCGGTCAAATATACCGACCGGCCCTTCAATATGACCTGGCGGCAGTTTGACGACGAGGTCAACCGCATCGCAAAGGGATTTTTGGCGATGGGGATCCGGAAGGGGGACCACGTGGCGATCTGGGCGACCAACGTGCCCGAATGGCTGCTGACCCTCTTCGCGACCGCCAAAATCGGCGCGGTGCTCGTCACCGTCAACACCAACTACAAGGTGTTCGAGCTGGAATACCTGCTGCGGCAGTCGGATTCCAAGGCGCTCGTCATGATCAAGGGCTTCAAGGACGCGGACTATGTCGGCATCGTCAACGAGCTCTGCCCGACCCTCAAGGACTTTAAGCCGGGCGAGTACGACAATCCGATGCTGCCCTTCCTCAAGGACGTCGTCTATGTCGGCGAGGGCCCCGCGCCCGCCGGGATGTACGCGTGGGACGACCTGCGCCAGATGGGGGACGCGGTGCCCGAGGAGGAGTTCCGCGCGGTTTTCGACAGCATCGATCCGCAGGAGGTCGTCAATATGCAGTACACCTCGGGGACGACCGGGTTCCCGAAGGGCGTTATGCTCACCCACTTCAACATCGTCAACAACGGCAAGTGCATCGGCGACTGCATGAGGTTTTCCCATGAAGACAAGCTCTGCATCTGCGTGCCCTTCTTCCACTGCTTCGGCTTGGTGCTCGCGGTCATGGCGGCGCTCACCCACGCGACTTCGATGGTCCCCATCGAAACCTACCGCCCGACCGAGGTGCTCAAGGCCCTCCAGAACGAGGAGTGCACCGCCGTGCACGGCGTTCCGACGATGTTCATCGCGATGCTCGAGCATCCGACCTTCTACGAATACAAATTCCCGCGTCTGCGCACCGGCATCATGGCGGGCTCGCCCTGCCCGATCAAGGTGATGCAGCTTGTCGTGGACAAGATGGGTATGAGGGAAATCACGATTACATACGGCCAGACGGAGGCGTCGCCCGCCTGCACGATGACCACCACCGAGGACAGTCTCGACCTGCGCGTCGCGACGGTGGGCCGCGCGATGCCCCATGTCGAGACGAAGATCGTCGACCCCGAGACGGGGGAGACGCTGCCCCCCTACCAGCAGGGCGAGTTCTGCGCGCGGGGCTACAACGTCATGCGCGGCTACTACAAGATGGAGGAGGCCACCCGCCAGGCGATCGACGAGGACGGCTGGCTGCACACGGGCGACCTCGCGATGGTCGACGAGAACGGCTACTACAAGATTACCGGCCGCATCAAGGATATGATCATCCGCGGCGGCGAGAACATCTACCCCAAGGAGATCGAGGAGTTCCTCTACACCCACCCGCTTGTGCGCGACGTGCAGGTGGTCGGCGTGCCGAGCAAGCAGTACGGCGAGGAGATCATGGCCTGCGTCATCCCGCGCGCGTGGGAGGACGGGCTCGACGAGGAAGAGATCAAACGCGCGGTGCGCGAGAATATGGCGCGCCACAAGGTCCCGAAGTACGTCCTGTTTATGGATCAGTTCCCGATGACCGCCAGCGGCAAGATCCAGAAGTTCAAGCTGCGCGAGATGGGCATCGAAAAGTTCGGCCTGCAGGACGACGCGGCGGTCGAGACCGCCTGAGCCGGGACTGCCCCGAATCTTGGCGGGACGGCGCGTCCGTTTCGCCATGACCCCGAATAGGAGTGAACCGCCAGATGGCCGTAAATGAACTGAACCTGTGCATGGGCTGCATGTCCCCTCTCTTCGAAGGGGAGACGTGCAGCGTCTGCGGATATCACGCGGACGCGTCGCCCGACCTGAACTACCTGCAGCCCGGCAGCGGGCTGGGCGGGCGGTATCTCGTCGGAAAGATGGTCGCGGACGACCCGGAGGGCGTCTGGTACGTCGGCTACGACCGCAGGGAGGAGGTGCGCGTCTGGCTGCGTGAGTACGCGCCCGGCTGCATCACCCGCCGCGACCACGAGAACTTCAGCGTGCAGCCGCTGGCCAGCTCGGAGGCGCAGTACAAGGCGCTCATGTCCGACTTTGAGGACCTGTGCCGGTCGATCATGGCGCTGCCCGCGGGGGAGAAGGTGCTCCCCGTCACCGACCTGCTCTATGAGAACAACACGATTTATGCGGTATACCGCTATATCAAGACGATTTCGCTGGAATCCTTCCTCGCGCGCAGCGGCGGCAAGATCCCCTGGAGACACGCCAAAAAGCTGCTGATGCCCCTCTTCCACACGGTCGTCAACTTTCACAAGGCGGGACTCATCCACCGGGGGCTTTCCCCGCGGACGGTCCACCTTGACCAGTCGGGCGCCCTGTGGGTGACCTGCTTTTCGATCGCGGCGGCCCGCACCAACAAGAGCGAGACGGGCGCACAGCTCTTCGAGGGCTACGCCGCCCCCGAGCAGTACGCGCTCAACAGCTGGCAGGGCAACTGGACCGACGTCTACGCGCTGGGCGCGATCACCTACCGGACGGTGACGGGGGAGAACCCGCCCGCCGCTCTCGACCGCGTCTATGGCGACGACCTGCTCGACAGCCAGATGATCAGCGGCGAGATGACCGAAAACGTGGTGAGCGCGATCAACCGCGCCCTCGCGGTCGAGGTAGAGGACCGCATCCAGTCCGCCGAGCTCTACATATCCGGGCTGCTCGCGGACGCGGGCTCCAACACGGCGGTCTACACCGCCGCGCCGCGCAAATCCTACGAGACGCCCGACGACAGCGCCTACCGGCAGGAGATCCGCCGCGCCGCCGCCGAACGGGAGGCGCGGGAAAAGCAGCCGCCGCGCACGGCGGCACGCTTTGAACAGAGCGGCATCGACCTGATTCCGCCTCCGGGCGGCAAGCCCGAGCAGCCCAAGCCGGCGCGAAAAGACGACCGGCGCGAAAAGCGCCCCAAACGCAAACGCTCCCATCCCGTACTGATGCTGATTTTCTCGGCGTTCGTCGCCACGGCGCTGCTCGCGGGCGCGATGTACTGGTTCGCGACCAACTACCTCACCGATCTGATCGCCCCCGCGGAAAGCGAGGGTAGCCGCACCGGCGAACATTCGATGCAGGGCGGCACCGATTATTCGGGCGACGAGGCGGGGGAGGACGACAAGGTGCCCCGCTTTGTGGGGATCAACGCCGATTCCCTTCGGAACAACGAGCAGCTGAGCGAGCGGTACGAGCTTGTGTTCGAGGAAAAGTTCAACGATGTCTACGAGCCGGGCGTGGTCTGCGACCAGCAGCCGGTCGAGGGCACCAAGATGCCCAACCGCGGCCAGGTGACCATCTACGTCTCCAAGGGCCCCGAGCTGATCGAGATGCCCACGGTGGTGGGGATGCCGATCGAGGACGCGATCATGGCGCTGACCGACCTGGAACTCAACTACCAGGTGATCGAGGTCTACGACAAGAGCTACGAGCCCGACGTGATCGAACGCGCCGAGCCGGAGCCGGGCACCCAGCTCAACAAGGAGAAGGACACCGTGTTCCTCTACATCCGCAAGGTCGTGATGGAGGAGAGCAGCAGCTCGGAGGACGAGCGGGACGACCGGGAACGGTCCGCCTCGCGGGTCATCACCTCCCGCAAGAGCAGCACGGATTCGGATTCCTCCCGGCGCCTCAAGCCGAGGGAGGAGTAGGGAAGGCTTTTTGGGAATGAGTCAGCCGTTTTGGCGGCGGAATGGAGCGATAAGATGAAAACTGCATTTTCGACTTTGGGTTGTCCCGGCTGGTCGTGGGACGAGATTTTCGCCACCGCGAAAGACCTGGGGCTGGACGGCATCGAGGTGCGCGGCGTGGAAAACGAGATGTTTGCGCCCTCCATCCGCGCGTTCAATGAGAAGCACCTCGACGAGACCCGCGCGCGCCTGGAAAAGGCGGGCATGGAGATCCCGATGCTCACCTCGGGCGCCTGCCTCGGCCTGTCGGGCGACTACGGCCGCTACATGGACGAGGCGAAGGCCTACATCGACCTGGCCAAAAAGCTCGGAACCCCCTATGTGCGTGTGATCATCACGCCGAACGCGGCCCCGATGGAGGGGGAGAACATCCTGCAGGTCAAGCGCCTCTACACCGAGCTGTGCGCCTACGCGAAGGGCACGGGCGTCGCGGTGCTGCTCGAGACGAGCGGCGAGCTCGCCGACTCCTCCAAGATGCGCGAATTCATGCGGGACGTCGACCTCGAGACGGGCGGCGTGCTCTGGGACCTCCATCACCCCTACCGTTTCTTCGGCGAGTCCCCGGCCAAAACGTGGGAGAACATCGGGGAGTGGGTCCGCTACCTGCACGTCAAGGATTCCGCGATGCAGGACGGCAAACTCGTCTACCGCATGATGGGCTACGGCGACGTCCCTGTTTTCGACGCGCTGAAAATTTTGTCCGACCACGGATACCGGGGCTTTGTCTCCCTCGAATGGCTCAAGCGCTGGTGCCCCGACCTGCAGGAGCCGGGCATCGTATTCGCCCACTACGCGAGCTATATGGGCTACCTCAAAAACCAGTTGAAATGAGATGCGAAGGGGCCGTTGGCATTTGCCAACGGCCCCTTTTCTTTTTCCGGTTATCACCCGTACCGTTTAAGCATCCGGATGTCCTCGCCGTAAAACTGCATCGGCCGGTAGGCGCAGAGCAGGCGGGAGAGGATGCGGTCGCCGTACCGTTCGCGGAGCACCTGTTCGTCGAAGTTGGTGCTGATCACGGTCGGACGGTGCCCGATGATGCGGGAATTGATGAGGTTGTAGAGCGCGGCGACCGAAAAGCTCGTGGAGAACTCCGCGCCGAGGTCGTCGATGACGAGAAGGTCGCACTCCCCGGCCAGCGCCTGGTAGTCGGTATCGTCGCCGCCATTGCGGGAAAATTGCTGCGCTTGGAGCTTGTCGAGCAGGCGGGGAGCCGTCGTATAGACGACGCCATAGCTCTTTCGGACGACCTCATAGGAGATCGCCAGCGAGAGGTGGGTCTTCCCGAGCCCCGTCCCGCCCAGGAAGAGCAGGCTTTCGCTCTTGGGGGAGAAGGTGCGCGCGTATTCGCGGCAGGTGGACAGCACCTTTTCCATCGCGCGGCGGGGAACGACGTTGTAGGGCCCACAGGGTTCGACGGGGTAGTAGGCGAGGTCGAAGTTTTCAAACCGGCAGTCGCGCATGCCGCTCGTGTCGCCAAGGCTCTCACAGGCGAGCTCGCGCAGCAGCTTCTGGAGGCAGGCGCACTGCTTCTGCCCGATGTAGCCGGTGTCCTGGCAGACGGGGCAGGCGTAGCGCACCGCAAGCGCGTCCGCCGGCCTGCCGGCGTTCCGGAGGATCTCGGCGCGGCGCTCCTGGAGCGCGAGATTGCGGGCACGCAGCCGTTCGATCAGCTTTGCGGCGTCCTCTCCGCCGCCGATCGCGGCCTGCGCGGCGGCAAGCCCCGTCGCGGAAAGCTCCCGTTCGATCTCGCCGAGCTGCGGCAGCTCGGCATAGAGGGCGGCGCGCCGCCGCTGGGCGTCCTGCTGCGCGGCGGCGCGGGATTCATCGAGCGCCCGCTGCGCCTTCTGGTAAATTTCCTTTGCGTATCCCATATGGGGCCCCTCCTAATCGTCCGCCTGCCGGTGCAGCAGGGCGTGCAGCTTGTCCATATCGAGCGACGAGTCGCGCCCCGTCTGCGCCGACTTGTTCTGCGTCGCGGCGCGGCGCGCCGCGCCCGCGGAAAGGTCCTCCACCGCTGCCTTGACGGTCGCGATCCCCTTCGTCTTCCAGGAGGAGAGGATCTTGTCGGCATAGGCGAAGGAGACCTTCCCGGTATTCTCCACCGCCCGTTCGCAGGCGAGGAAGATGAGCTTTTCATCCAGCCCGAGGGAGAACCACCGTTCAACGTAGCCGCGTTCCTTTGAAGTCAGGGAACGGCTGTAGATGCCGAACGCCTTGACGACCTTCTTTTCGTTTTCGCCGCTGCGGGTGAGGCGGACGATCTCCTGCTCGACCTGCTCGTGGGAGGAGATGCCCCGCTCCATCCAGGCGGCCGCCGTCCTCTCGAGGTAGTTCATGCTGCGGTGCCCGCTTTCCACGCAGTACTGGAGCAGCATGAGCACCGCGCCGGTGTCCAGCCCGTAGTAGCTGTGCAGCGCGACGAGGATTTCGCTCTCCACGGGGGTGAGCGGGGCACCCAGGATATTTTGCGCCTCCCGCAGGAGCTCCCCGATGGCGCCATCCGCCTTCTCCATTTCGGCGATGTCCGCCCGTGAGATCTTCTGCCGCGCCGAGATGGTGACGATCCGCTGCCCCTCGCTGGAAACTTCTTCCGTTACGGCGGGGGCGGGGAGGACCGGCGCGGTCTCCGCGTCAGGGGCCGGGCGCGCGGCGAGGCGTTTTGCCGCCGCGCCGCTCTCGCGGACGATGCCCGCGCCGACCCAGTAGTTGACCGCGTCGGCGACGTCGCCGGCGGGGATGCAAAGCCGCTCGGAGAGCCACTGCACATCGACGGGAGTGCCCGGGTGGCGCAGCATGAGCAGCAGGATTTTCAGCGAGAGGGGGGAGCACATCTTGATGTGGTCGTCTACGACCGCGGTCGGCACCGCGAAGACCGACGACCAGATGCCCGAATCGATCAAATAGGACATGGCGGACTCCTCGAATTCAAATGTTGGAAAAAGGCGTGCCCGGCGAAAGCCGGCGCCTCCGGTCCCGGAAGCGGAAAAAGCCCCGCGGCATGCGGAAAAGCGGCGCTTCCCGCCTCTGGCGGGGACAAAACGCAAAGCGGTTTGCCCTGCGGATATTATAGCACAGCCTCCCGAATTTTCAAAATAGAAGTTGCGCGGCGGGGCCGGCCCGGTGTATAATAAGAACAATTATTTGAATGATTCCAAAGACAGGAGGCGACAAAGATGATCGGCGACCTGCATTGTCACACACGCTTTTCCGACGGTTCCCTCGGCATCGATGACCTGATCCTCTATGCCAAACGCGCCGGTCTCGACTTTGTCGCGTTGACCGACCACGACACGATGGCGGGCGTCAGCCGCGCCGAGCAGCTCGGCAAGCGCTACGGCATCGGGGTGATCGGCGGTGTGGAGATTTCGACGCGGGACTTTGCCCGGGACCGGAAGGTCCACCTGCTCTGCTACCAGCCCAAGGTGCCCGACCGGCTCGAAGGAATGCTCAAGCACACCCTCGAGGGGCGGGACCGCGCCATCCGGGAAAGCATGCGCAGGGTCATGAAGCTCTTTCCGGTGACGGAGGAGCACGTCCTGCGCTGCGCCAAGGGCTCGGCGGCGCTCTATAACGTCCACATCATGCTCGCGCTCGCCGACCTCGGCTATGCGGAGAGCCTTTACGGCAGCCTCTTCCGCCAGCTGCTCGCGGAAAAGACGGGAAGCTGCTTCGTCCCGCACGCCTATCCGGACGTGTGGGAGGCGGCGAAGCTGGTGAAAAGCGCGGGCGGCGTCTGCGTGCTGGCGCACCCGTCCGAGTACGATTCGATCGACCTGATGGCGGAGCTCGCCGGGGCGGGCGTGATCGACGGGGTGGAGCGGTACCATCCGCGCGTCAAGGAGAAGGATATCCCCGCGATCGACGCGGTGATCGAGCGGTACGGCCTCATCGCCACGGGCGGCACCGACTTCCACGGCGGCAACACCAACCATCCCAATCCGCTCGGCACCTGCCTGACGATGCAGGAGCCGCTGGAACGGATTTTCAAGCTCGCAAAGAGCAGATCATAACAGGAATCACGGAGGACGCATGGACATCAAGGAACAGGCTCTGCAAAAGCACTACGACTGGAAGGGAAAGATCGAGGTCGTCTCCCGCGCGCCGATCGAAAGCCGCGAGGACCTCGCGCTGGCCTACACGCCCGGCGTGGCCCAGCCCTGCCTCGAGATCGAGCGGGACGAGTCCCTCTCCTACACGCTGACCCGGCGGGGGAACCTCGTCGCGGTCATCACCGACGGCACGGCGGTGCTCGGGCTCGGGGACATCGGCCCGGCGGCCGCGATGCCGGTCATGGAGGGCAAATGCGCGCTCTTCAAGGCGTTTGCGGACGTGGACGCCTTCCCGCTCTGCATCGACAGCAAGGACCCCGATACGATCGTCAACACGGTGAAGCTCCTCTCCAAGAGCTTCGGCGGCGTCAACCTGGAGGATATCTCCGCGCCCCGCTGCTTCGAGATCGAACGGCGGCTCAAGGAGGAGTGCGAGATCCCCGTCTTCCACGACGACCAGCACGGCACCGCGGTGGTCGCCTGCGCGGCGCTCCTCAATGCCTGCAGGGTCACGGGACGCGGGATGGGGAGCCTGCGCATCGTTTTAAACGGCGCGGGCGCGGCGGGCATCTCCGTGGGCAGGCTGCTGCTCCGGATGGGCTTCGGAGAGCTCGTGATGTGCGACGTCGGCGGGATCATCCATGAGGGCGCGGACTGGCTCACCCCGCCGCAGGCGGAGATGGCGAGGATCACGAATCCCCGCGGGCTGCGGGGAAGCCTCGCGGACGCGCTGAAGGGGGCGGACGTGATGATCGGCGTCTCCCGTCCGAACCTCGTGACAGGGGAGATGGTCGCCTCGATGGCAAAGGACCCGATCGTTTTCGCGATGGCCAATCCCACTCCCGAGATCATGCCCGACGCGGCGAAAGCGGCGGGCGCGGCGGTGGTCGGTACGGGGCGTTCGGATTTCCCCAACCAGATCAACAACGTGCTCGTCTTCCCCGGCATCTTCAAGGGCGCGCTCGCGGTGCGGGCGCGGGAGATCACCGAGGAGATGAAGGTCGCGGCCGCGAAGGCGATCGCCTCGATGGTGCCGGACGGGGAGCTTTCGGCCGATCGCATCCTGCCCGACGCGCTGGACAAGCGGGTCGCCGACCGGGTGGCCGAGGCGGTCGCGGACGAGGCCCGGGCCTCGGGCGTCGCAAGAATTTGATTGACGGAGGACCGGTATGAAGATCAGCTATAAACCAAAAGGCGTCTGCTCGCGTATGATACATGCAGAGGTTGAAGACGGTATCGTCAAATCCGTGGAATTCATCGGCGGCTGCAGCGGCAACACGCAGGGCGTGAGCCGGCTGGCGGAGGGCCGCCCGGTGGAGGAGGTCGTGAAGCTGCTCGGCGGCATCCGCTGCGGTATGAAGGCGACCTCCTGCCCCGACCAGCTCGCGCTCGCGCTGGAGCAGGCGCGGGAATAGGAAGCGGCGGCCGTTTTCACAGGAGGGAGGGTGTTTCCCATGCGATTCGACGACAGCGATATCAAAATAGCGCCGGACGATCCTTCGGAGGTCTTCGACACCTCGGAGGGGGCGGCGGCGGCTTTCGCGCGCGAAAAAGCCAACGGCAATATGGAGAAAGCGCGCGCGCTCGGGGTCCAGTTTGCCGCCGAGCTGACCGCCGACGAACGGGGGATCGTCTATTTCGGCATCGGTGCGTTCGACAGCGCCGAGACGCTCTCCCAGCGCAAGGTGCTTTTTTCCTATCTCGTCGGCCGGGTGATCGAGGATATGGCGCCCAATTCGATCGTGGCGCAGTCCGCGATGTCCGCCTACTATGACGAGCTCCAGCGGGTCTCCGGGGAGACCTACGGACTCGTCAGCGATTCGGCGGCGCTCTCCCTCTATATCCTGGCGGGGCGTTCCTCGCCGGACGACATCGGCGCGGTCGGCAGGGTGTTCGCGCGCCTCTGCGGCAGGAAGGACGACCCGGTCTTTGTCCGGTACGGCAGCGAACTCACGAGCTATTTTGCCATGTATTGCACCCAGCTTGCGCTGCGGGCGCAGCTGATCCGATAGACGGAATAACAAAAAGAGCCGGCGCAAAGCGCCGGCTCTTCTTTTCAGGTCAATGCTCCTTGTGGAGCCTGTGCAGCCAGTCCATGACCCGCTGCTTATAGAGGATGCCGACCAGCCCGATCGCCGCGGTCAGCAGGAAAACGACGATCGCCATCCCCCAGTTGCCGCGGCTCACCGAGGCGCCCATCCAGGTGGAGGTGATGATCGAGGGGATCCGTGCGAAGGTGGAGATCAGCAAAAACTGCGCGGGCCTGATCTTGCTGACGCCCGCCAGATAGGTGAGCATGTCCTTCGGGGTACCGGGGATGAGGAAGAGGATGAAGGTGACGGTTTCCACCTTTTTGGTGTTGTTGATGAACTTGAATTCGCTGAGCTTCTGCTCGCCGAAGATGCGCGCCACCAGCCGGTAGCCGAACCGGCGCACAAGGAAGAAGATAGCGGAGGAGGCGATCACGATCCCGAGCAGGCAGGTGAAGAGGCCGCCCCAGGCGCCGTAGAGCGCGCCCGCGAGCAGTTCGACCGGCTCGCCGGGGATAAAGGCGATGACGATCTGCAGGATCTGGACGCCGAGCAGGATCAGCCAACCGGTGAAGCCGAGAGAATCGATCCACGCGCGGAGCTGTTCCTGGTTGCCGGGGTCGGAGAGGCGCCGGATGAGGGGCATGCAGAGCAGGGAGAGAATCCCGATGACCAGGACGAAGCCCACGGCGGCCGCGATCAGCTTTCGGTATTGCTTTTTTTCTTCTGGGGTAAGGTTTTTCATCGTCACATCTCTTTTTCCGGAAAGTTCCTTTTCCTATCCAACGAGATTCCCCGCCCCTCCGCTTCAAACGGATGGGAAATCCGGTTTCAACACCAATATAACATGTTTGCGCGGAAAAGCTGTTTCAGGATTGTAAATTTTGCGGGAAGCGTGGAAAAACGGGTCAGGCAATAGGTTTTGCTTTTTCCTCCGAAATATTGTATCATAGGGAATGGAAATCGACGACTGTGGGGTGGGAATTTTGTACGAAGGATTCCGGGCGGGCGTGGAGCCGGGCGGGCTGACCACCGACTATGAGATCAAGATCCTGATCTGCCACGTCCTCAAGCATATCGAACGGCCGATGCCCGTTTCCGCCCTGATCGAACTGTTCGTGGGCGAGGGGATCGGCAACTATTTTGAGGCGGCGAGCGCGGCGGCCGCGCTCGTCAAAAGCGGGCATATTGCCATCGGCGGCTGCGAGGGGGAAAAGTGCTACACCCTGACCGACCTGGGAGAGAGCGCCGCCGGGACGTTTGAGAAAACGCTTCCGCTCAGCGTGCGGGAAAAGGCGGTGGACGCCGCGAACCGCTACTTCATCCGTAGGGAACGGCGCGCGCACAACAAGGCGGAGGTCCAAAAGGCGGACGACGGGTACCTTTTGACGCTGACGATCACCGACGTGGGCAGCGATCTGCTGAAATTGACCATCCTTCTGCCCGATGAGGAGACCTGCGGGCGGATCAGGGAGCGGTTTTTGGACGACCCGATCGTGGTCTATAAAGGGGTCGTGGCCTCCCTGACGGGCAGCTTTGAGAACGTCGGCGCGCTGCTGGACGACGTGGAGTAAACCCCGCGAAGCCGCATCAGACGGGCAAAACTTGACAGAAACGACAGAATCGGTTACAATAAATTTTACGCAAAAATCTGATTGGAAACGGGGGGAAGTTTTTGCTCAGAAAGCTGATGCTCTATCTGATGGTTTTGGCGACGGCGGTCAAGTTCGCGTCGCTGGCATATGTGTTTACGACAGATATTGAACGGCTTCCGGTGGCGGTGTACGTCTCGACCGGGGTCGTCGTACTCTTTGGGCTCTTTTTGATCTGCAAAAACATTGTGAAGCGGGTCGGCAGGAAAGAGCTCGCATCCTATTACGGCTTGTCAGCGGCCGCCGTCTTCTTCAACCTGATCTTTATGAAAATCTTCAGCCGCGCGGAGATCGCCACGCTCGATCTTCTCATCCTCGGCACCATGATGGATATCCTCGTCGGGGTGGTCTTTGTGGTGCTGACCGTGCGGGAGCACAAATATGTGCGCATTAAGATGGGAACGGACTCCTGAGGGGGTTGAAACCGTCCGCATTGTCGGGCGGTTTTTTCATGCAAAAAAATTGGCAAAATTTTTTAGGACAACATATTGCTTTTTTGCGATCTGCGTAGTATAATAATCAGGTGCCAATCGCGCGGACAAGTCTGGAGATGTCGCCTAGCTGGTCGAGGGCGCACGACTGGAAATCGTGTAGGGGTCAAAAGCTCCTCGAGAGTTCGAATCTCTCCATCTCCGCCATATTTTGTCGAAAGAAGTCAGTTGCTGTAAAAAGCGACTGATTTCTTTCGCATTTTACAATTCGTAGTACACTGACATTTGTATAGAGGAAATTTTTCTTCTCATGGTATAGAAATTGCCATTATTCTATATGTATCAACGAAACTTCGAGGGTTCAAGTCTATACAGCATAAACCCGTCTTTGTCTTTTATCACATAGGGACATCAGCGATTGTTAGACTCACAGAAATCGATGCCTTTTTATTAAGGAGAACTATCTATCAGTAAGGGAGAGTGCCTTTCCAGACAGGGTATGTCAGAACTTCATTCAAAGGTTGCGGTAAGTGTAAGAGCGGTGTATAATTGTATTATAAAGTAACTTCCAGTTTAATTATCTAGTATGCAATCTGACAATATAGTGTGGGGAGGCAACCGAATGTTTAAACTTTCATCAATTTTTCGAGATATCCATGAGGAGTATCTAGTTATTCCTGTTATACGCAGTTTTATAAAGCAGGTCGGCTTATGATGACCTGTTCTGTGTACAAAATTTTGATAAACTGAGGTATCAGTTAGATCAGGTAAAAGGAATCCATGATACAACAACCAAGCAAGGTGCTTCTCTTGAATATTTTATATGCACTTTGTTTTCGCAGTGTGTCTTATTCCGTGCCACAACAGGGCAAAGAACCCAGACAAATCAAATTGACACAATGGTTAGAGTAAAATGGCTAAGTAATTGTATGCTACTTAACCGAATTGGGAGTAGCTTTTATATTGAATGTAAAAATGAAAACCAAACACCGTCAATAGATTACTTACAGAAATTTCGGGGAATTTTACATGATGCCGGAATGAAATTTGGTGTGTTTGTTAGTAAGCAGAGTGAACCTAGAACATTCAAAGAAAATGTTAATCATATTTTCTTAAAAGATGATCTTATTATCGTGCGATTTTGTTTAGCCGAACTGGAGGAATTACTAAACAAAAAAATAAATCTGCTTGAATGTTTAGAAAAAAAAATTACAGAAGTAACCACCAATGCTTCACATTCATTAGGCTACTCCGGGCTTCAATTATATGATGCTTAACAATAAGACCATGGTATACTGCCATTTGGTTTTTGAAATTCTATATGTATCATGAAAAACCTCGAGGGTTCAAGTCAAACCCATCTGCATCTTGTCTACCATAACCCCTACGCGCTGTGCATTCTCCAAATTGGCGAATTGGCGAGGCATCTTTCAGATGACTTCCAACAAACCCATCATACTGTTCCTTGGCAGGGCATTCGTGGGCTGCGGAATATTGTCGCCCATGCCTATTGGCAGACTCAATGTGCAATTCACCTGGAAAACCATTGGAGAAGACATCCCTGCGCTCAAGCAATACTGCTCAAACGACGTTCTGAACTATGACAGTAAATGAGAACTTCGATTCGAGGGTTCGAGTCCCTACAATGTTTAACTCGTTAGCATCTTTTTTGTCCGCCAAAGACAAAATCCCGGCTCGTTTTTGAAACGGGCCGGGTTTTTTGTGCCAGGGCGGCACCCGGGTAGATGTCGGAGCATTTTGCAAAGTTATAAAAGAGTCTGCTTTTGACCAAGGTCAAAAGCAGGCCCTTTTTGGAACCCTACGGCGGACCGGCGGGAAAAATCGTACGTTCTATTGCCTTTGTGCGGGAAAAATGGTATATTAGAATCCAAACGTTGTCCATATATGGTTCAGATTTTAAACGGAACGCACGGAGGCCGGATCGTTTACGCAGGTCCGGCCAGAGCCGCCTCCCGGCCGGCCCGTTCTTTTTCGATGAAGGCGCGGACCAGACCGTATTCCCGCTCCATCTGGGTTTTCCATGCAAGAGAGAAGCCCTCCGGATCGTTTTTGCGCAGGCAGCGTTCCAGCCGTTCCACAAAATCCGCGTATTCCGGATGGATGGCACGGGTCCCCAGGCGGAACATCGCGAGGGGATACCCCCATGTGAGCAGTTCGAGCAACTGGCCGTAACACTCCCGAACGACCGCAAGCGGACATTGTTCGGTCACAAATGTGAAGCCTATTTCAAAACAGAGCTCGCATGTTTCCTTTTGCCGTAGAACGGCCAGATCGGCCTGCATCTGCTTCAGCCGTTCGGAAGGAACCGCTTCCCAAGTAAACCGCATGACACGCGGGATCGTCAATTCCAGCAGCTGCAGGGCTTCCAGATAGAGGCGCAGGCCGTTTTGGTGTTCGGATTTGGTGAGGTCGAAACGGACGGGTTCCATGCGGACGGAGGCTCTTCTGCCCTTGTGGGATTCGGTGATGCCGAACTCGTTCAGCAGGCTGAGCATCCGGCGTACCGTGTTCAGGGAGACCCCGTACCGCCGCGACATCTCCGAGAGGGAGGGCAGGCTGTCTCCCGCCGAATAGGTCCCGCGCTGGATTTCCCGGATCACGCGGGACGCCAGCGAGTAACGCATTTGGGGCCGCTGCCGGTAGATGTGCCACCGGAAGGGAATCTGCGGCGCGTTTTCCAGCGAATACTCTTCGCGCGCCTTTTGGATAAAGGCGAACAGCTCGGAGGAAGCCTGCGCGTAGGTATCGACAAGGACCGCGTTGATTTGGGCAAAGACGTTCTCCGGGTTTGGGCCGCCGCGCGCCGATTCGACGTCCACCACCGGCCTCTCGATCAAAAGCGGGAAACGCAGGTAGCGGATGATCTCCCAGTAGAGATTGAGAATCAGGCGGTTGTCCAGCGCGCTGAGTGCCAGGATATAAAAGGCGATCCGCATCGACAAAAAACCCGGCCGGTCGGTATCCAGCCGGAGCAGCAGCTCCTGCCAGCTGGATTTTCCCCATTGGAGCAGTCCGGCCTCCCAACAGGGCTCGAGAATCAGGCGGCCGCCCTGCGTCATATCCGCAAGTCCGCTTTCCCGCGGGACGAAATAAAGGGCGGCGTTTTCCCGGTACCGTGCGGGATCGGGGCGATAGGTGACCCGCGCCGCCTTTTTGGCGTTGACGGCGACGTATCCCTTTTCTTCCAGCAGGGAGAGCGCGCTACGCACGGTCGCGGGCGCGACCTGAAAAAAGGCGCTGATCCTGGGGATGGAGGGGAGACGGTCGTCAAAGCGGTAATACCCGCAGAGGATCCTGGCTTCGTAATATTCGTAGATGAGGCTGTATACCCCGACGTCGAATTCCATGAACTCACCTCGGTTCTATTTTATCATAGCGGCGTGGAATCCGCCAGACACCCGGACAGGTTTCGTCACTTTGGAAGAAATTCGTTGGATGGAAGGGATGTTTCATGCGGGAACGGGAGCCGGAATATTTGCAGCAGGAAAATCGGGAGGGTGATTTCGTGATCGCCCATATGGGTTATGAGTACGACACCCTGATGAGCATGCTCCAGACCAGCGTGAGCAAGCACCTGATGGATGAGCATTACACGCTGATCTGGGCGAACGATTTCTATTACAGGATGATCCAGTATCCCAGGGAGGAATACGAAAGCCTGTTCCATAACCGCCCGGACCTCTACTACCCCTACCACGGGTACCGGGACGAGTGGGAAAAGATCGTGGCCGCCGTTACGCAGATGCTGGCCGGCGGCCGTTCGGGATACTCTCTCACCACCCGCATGCCGGTCAAAAGCGGCGGGCATATCTGGGTCCGCTTTGTGGCCACCTTTACAAACGAATACATCAACGACTGCCGGGTGTCGTACACCTCCATCACCAACATCGACGACCTGGTCCGCGTCCAGCAGGACCAGGACATCACCTACAACAGCCTCCCCGGCTTTGCCGCTCGGTTCCGGTTCAAACGGAACCACGAGATCGACGTCTGGGACTCCAACGACCAGTTCAACGGCTTTTTTGGCTCGCCCGAGGACTGCGGGGCGTTCCAGGCGCTGCTGAAAAGGGAGCTGAAGGCGAACGAGCGGGCGGTCGTCGAGCACCGGCGGAAGATTGAACGGGGCGATCCGGTCCGGATGCTGCTGAAGCTCCACGGCAAGGACGGGCAGACCGCCTGGCTTCAGACGCAGGGGGAATGTGTCGACTGGATGGGCGGCGACCCGGTCTACCTGTTCATCTTCATCGACATCACCGACCTGACCGACCTCAAGGAGATGCAGCGGGAGCTCGAGGAGCAGGCGCAGCAGCTGCGGGAGGCGCTGGCCCTGGCGGAATCCGCCACCCGCGCCAAGTCGGATTTCCTCTCCCACATGTCCCACGATATCCGCACGCCGATGAACGCCATCATCGGCATGACGGAAATCGCGTCGAACCATCTGGGGGATACGAAAAAGGTCTCCGACTGCCTCGACAAGATCACGCTTTCCAGCAAGCACCTGCTGGGGCTGATCAACGACATCCTCGACATGTCCAAGATCGAGAGCGGGAAAATGGTCCTCAGCGACGACGTGGTGTCCCTGGCGGAGGTGATGGAGAATACCGTGGCGATCATCCAGCCCAGCATCAAGGAACGGCGCCAGAAGTTCTCCATCCGCCTGCGCGGCATCCATCACGAGTATGTCTCCAGCGACGCGCTGAGGCTGCGTCAGATTTTGATCAACATCCTGTCGAACGCCTCCAAGTTCACGCCCGCCGGCGGCAGCGTGACGATGGAGGTGGAGGAGCGGGAACTCCTCTCCTCGGGGTTCGCCGACTACAGGTTCACGATCAGCGATACCGGCGTGGGGATGAAGCCGGAATTTCTCTCACGCATCTTCGACGCGTTCATCCGGGCGCAGGACAGCCGGACGGACAAGACCGAGGGAAGCGGTCTCGGGATGGCCATCACCAAAAAGATGGTCGACCTGCTCGGCGGGACCATTGCGGTCGAAAGCCGGGTCGGGCAGGGGTCGGCGTTCACCGTGTGCCTGCCCTTCCGGATCGTGGACGCCCCGGGGGATGAGGCTCCGGGGCCGTCCGATCTTTGCGGCCTGCGGATCCTGATTTCCGACGACGACGGCATGGTGCGGGAGTATACGGTGGAAGCCCTGCGGGAACTGGGCGTCGAGGGCGAGTGGGCGGATTCCGGGAAGAAGGCCGTGGAGATGGCGCGGGCCGCGAAAGAGGCGGGAAGGCCTTACGACGCGGTGATCCTCGACTGGCAGATGCCGGGACAGGACGGCATCACGACCGCGCGGCAGATCCGCGGCGAATTTGGACCGGGGCTCCCCATCCTGATCTTCTCCTCCTACGACTGGACGGATATCATGGATGAGGCGGCGGCCGCGGGCGTGGACGGCTTCCTGTCCAAGCCGGTATTCCCGTCCACCCTCTACCGCGGACTCCGGAGATATGTGCTCAGGCAGCTTCCGGAGGCGCTGGAGCAGCCGCAGAGCTGGGACTTCAGCGGCAGGCGGTTCCTGCTTGTGGAGGACAACGACATCAACCGGGAGGTAGCCGCCATGCTGCTGGCCGATTTGGGCGCGGAGGTGGAGTGCGCCGGCGACGGCAGGGAGGGAACGGGGAGGTTCCGGGCGTCCCCGGCCGGGTATTACGACCTGATCCTGATGGATATCCAGATGCCCGTCATGGACGGATACGCCGCGGCCCGGCTGATCCGGGCGATGCCGCGCGGCGACGCGGCATCGATCCCGATCGTCGCCATGACGGCGGACGCCTTTGTGGAGGACATCGCCGCCGCCTGGGAGGCCGGGATGAACGGGCACCTGGCGAAGCCGCTAGACATCACCGTAATGAAACGGGAGATCAGCAAGCTTTTGACGAGCGAATAGAAACGGTCCTTTCCGGCCTTTGCGCCGGGCCCGTATCAAAAAAGAACGGCTGGATTTCCAGCCGCTCTTTTTTCATTGCAGATCGCGTCCGCGCGGACGCAGGGTGAGGAGGGCGCTTACGCCGGTGACGGCGAAGAGCACGATCCCCGACAGGAAGAACCAGAGCGGCACGCCGAAGCGTTCGGCGACCGGCCCCGCGATCAGAAGCCCCAGCGGCATGGCCAGCGACATCATGCTGCCCAGCAGGGAGAAGACGCGCCCCTGCGCCTCGTGGGGGACGGACTCCTGCATGTAGGCCATGAAGGGGATGCCGTAGAGGTTCCCGCTGGCGCCCATGACGGCGCAGAAGATCGCGAAGGGCCAGAAAAAGGCCATGTCGCTTGGAAGGATTCCGCAGAGCAGGGTGCTTGCCGCCAAACCGAGCAGGCCGAGGTGGATGACGGAAAACTTGTTTTTGATCGTTCCCACCGCGCCGAGACCTGCGGCGCTGAGCATCATACCCGCCGCGTAGAGCAGCTCGACGAGGCTTGCGTGCCAGGCCGTCGCCTGAAAATGATCGCTCGTCATCAGCGGATAGAAGGAGGAGAGCGGCATGTAGAAGATCATCCCCACGCACACGCAGAGGGTGAGGGTGAAGAGCCTGCGGTCGCGCAGGAAGACGGCCGCGCCGTCCCGCATCTCCCTCAGGAAATGCGGGAGCTCCTGCCCGGAGCGCGGGGGATCGGGGATCTTCACCACCGCGACCGTGACGCTCGCCGCGACTGCGCCCACCAGGTCGGAGAGCAGGATGACCGGAAGCGGCAGGGCGGCGTACATCGCGGCGCCGAGCACCGGCCCGAGCATAAAGGCGCCCGACTGCATGAACTGGCTCCAGCCGTTGGCGCGGACGAGCTGGTCCCGGGGCACGAGCATGGGGATCGCCGCCTGGATCGCGGGGGTGTGGAAGACGTTCCCGACCGCCCGGATGCCCAGCACGAGGCAGGCCGACCAGAAGGGCGGCCTGCCGAGCAGGAAGACGCCCGCGAAAACGGTCGCGACCAGGCCCATGAAGAGGTCCGCGGAGATGATGACCGTCTTGCGCTTGAGACGGTCGACCCACACCCCGACGAACGGCCCGAGCACCAGCTGCGGCAGGAAGGCGAAGAGCCCCGCCAGCGCCATCGTCATGGGGGAGGAGCTTTCGCTGGCGAGCCACCAGATCAGCGCGAACTGGACGGCGCTGCTGCCGATCAGCGAGACGGTCTGCCCGGCCGCGATCGTAAAGAAGCCGCGCTTCCAGCCGTGGGGCTTCGATTGTTCCATAAAACCTCCTTTTATTTGCCGGACGGTCAAAAAGACGCAGACACGCGCCCGCCCGGCTGTGTTTGCGTCCGAGGTCAGAAGACGGCCCGCCGCACCGTACGGCGGGTCCTCCGGAGTTGGTGAATGGAATTCCATTATAGCAGGCCGGTTCCGTTTGTCAAGAACGTTTTTCAAGGGAGACGGATGCGCGCGAAAAAGGCCCCGCCGGCGGTGCCGGCGGGGCCTTTCAGCCTTCTGGTATCAGATCGCGCCCGACTGCTTGAGCCACTCCTCGATCTGGAACTTGGATTTGGCGGCGACGAGCGGTTCGTTCTCCTTGCCGCCGCGGAAGAGCAGCAGGGTGGGGATGGTCATCACCGAGAACTGCTGTGCGAGCGAGGGCACGTCGTCGATGTTCACCTTGGCGAACCGGATTTTGCCCTCGTAGGCCGCGGCGAGCTGGTCGAAGATGGGGGCGAGCATCCGGCAGTAGCCGCACCAGGGCGCCCAGAAGTCCACGAGAACGGGTTCGCTCGATTTCAGGACCTCAGCCTCAAAATTGTCCGCTGTGATCGTTAAGATATTCATATAATCATCCTTTCCGGTTTATTTTCTTCTATCTGTAATTATAATCATTACAGATAATTTGTCAAGCACTTTTCAAAAAAAAGTGCTACAGGAGCTTCCCGGAGAGGAACTCGTCGCGGAACCACACCTTCTTCGCCTCAAAGCTCCTGCCGTTCAGATAGTCGAGAGGGCCCGCGCCGCCTTGGAACCGGAAGGTGAGCTTGTAGGAGTAGAGGGCCTGGAACTGGTAGCCGGTGCCGTGGTTGTCGCGGTTGCGGCCGTACTTGGCGTCGCCGAGCAGCGGATGGCCGATGGAGGCGAGGTGGGCACGGATCTGGTGGGTGCGGCCGGTCAGCAGGTCGACCTCCAGCAGGGAGAAGCGCCCGTTCTCGCCGAGCACGCGGTAGTGGGTGAGGATGGTGCGGCCGCCCGGAACGGGATGGTCGCAGACGGTGACGGTGTTCGCCGCGCTGTCCTTAATGAGGAAGCCCTTGAGGGTGTCCGACCGGCGCGGCATCGTGCCGTGCACGACGCAGAGATAGAGCTTTTGCAGCTCGCGGGCCTTGATCTTTTCATTGAGCACCCGCAGGGCGGGCGCGTTTTTGGCCGCGATGACGATGCCGCCCGTATTGCGGTCGATCCGGTTGCAGAGGGCGGGCGTAAAGCTGTTCTCCCGGGCGGGGTCGTACTCGCCCTTTTGGTAGAGGTAGTGGAGGATGCGGTTGATCAGCGTGTCTGTCTGGCCGCCCTCGTCCTCGTGGACGAGCAGGCCGGGGCGCTTGTCCGCGAGGAGGATGTTTTCATCCTCGTAGAGGACGTCGACCGTGGGCGGGACGGAGAGGAAGGCGGGCGCGCCGGGCGCGCCGCCGAAAAACTCGTCGTTCAGGTAGAGGGAAAGCCGGTCCCCCTCGCACAGACGGGTGGAGATCTCGCACCGCTTGCCGTTGAGCTTGATCCGCTTGGTGCGGATGGATTTATAGAGCAGGGCCTGGGGCAGCAGCGGGACCGCCTTGGTCACGAACTTGTCCACACGCTGGCCCGCGTCGTTTTGGTTGATGACGAATTCCCTCATGGCGAACCTCCGCGGCCCCGATGGTCGAAGGGGGCCTGTAAATCAATGGCCGCGCGGCGTTGAACCGCCCGCGGCGGGGGCGACCGGATGTGAGCGGATTCCCCGCGCTTATTATAGCACACAAGCTCCGCCGGCGAAAGTCGGGAAAAATCGACGGGGTCTAGGCAAACAGGAATTATTTTGTTATAATATGTACTAAGATACTGGAAACGCGGGCGGTGAAGAGCGGATGGCGAATGTGCACGAGGGACACAGGCAGCGGCTCAGGGACCGCTTCTTAAAGGAGGGGCTGGACGGCTTCGCCCCGCACAACGTGCTTGAACTGCTCCTCTTTTACGCGGTGCCCCAGCGGGACACCAACGAGCTGGCGCACCGTCTGCTCGCGCGTTTCGGATCGCTTTCCGGCGTGCTGGACGCGGATTTCGACGAACTCTGCCAGGTGGAGGGGGTCGGCGCGAACGTCGCGACGCTGCTCAAGCTGGTGCCCGGGCTCTCGCGCCGGTACCTCGACGACTATGATGAAAACGGAGTGGTTCTCGCCACGATCGAAGAGGTGGGGACCTTCCTGCGGCCGAAATTCATCGGGCGCAACAACGAGATGATCTTCCTGCTCTGCATGGACAGCCGGGGCGGCGTCGTCTACGGCGATTTCATCGCAGAGGGCAGCATCAACGCCGCGCCGATGTACACCCGCAACATTCTCGAGGCCGCGATGCGCCGCCATGCGGTGTCGGTGATCCTCGCGCACAATCATCCGCGCGGGCTCGCGCTTCCGTCCAACGCGGACATGCTCGCGACGCGCGCGGTCTTTGACGCGCTGGCGGCGGCGAAAATCCGTCTTGCCGACCACCTGATTTTTGCAGGGTCGGATTACGTTTCGATGCGCGATTCCGGTTTCTTTTCCTTTGAGCGGCCTTAGGGCTTATTCTAAATTTTGTGAGATGGAGGGACCACAGATGGTGTCAGGAAACCTGGGGGCGGTCAGCCCAACCTCCGTTTGGGTATTTGTTGACAGCACGGAGGACCACGACCTGAACGGGCGGCTGGCCTCTCCGGCCTTCGGTATTACGACGTTTTCCGGGGTGCTTGCGCTGATCACCCGCATGGAGCAGTTTTATAATGAAAAACGGTTCCCGCAGAGCTCCATGCAGATCCGCTCGTTCCATAAGAAGAAACGGGGAAAAACGGCGGAGGAAAAGCCGTCTGTCCCGGCGGCGGAACAGCGCGGGGATTTGGAGGAGATGCTCGCCCGCATCGGCATGGAGGAGCCCGGGAAACGGGCGACGTTTGTGATCAGCGTGCTCTTCCGGCAGAACGCCACCTGGCAGGGGACGGTGCGCTGGCTCAACCGGGACCAGACCCAGCGGTTCCGCAGCACGCTCGAACTGATCTCGCTGATGGAGGACGCGCTCTCCCAGGACGGCGCGCCCGGCGAGCCGGGCCGGTGGCGGGAATCCGCGGACAAAACAGAAAACGGATAACGACGGGGCGCTTCCGCTTTGGAAGCGCCCTTTGCGCGCCGCGCGGCTGGCAGAATCTTTCGGCGGCGGGCATTTGAAATCATGTCGAATCTGTGGTAAAATAAACTGTTGACTTTTGATGGAAAAGAAGCTACACTAGATAAACCGAACATCTGTTCTCTTAAACGCGTCAATCGATTGATCTGACGGCCCAAAGCGGGGGAGGTATATGGAAGAAGGAAAATTTGAGCTGGTCGCCCCCTACAAACCGACGGGGGACCAGCCGCAGGCAATTGAAAAGCTGACCGAAGGCGTGCTGACGGGCAGGAAGGAACAGGCCCTGCTGGGCGTCACAGGCTCGGGCAAAACGTTCACGATGGCAAACGTCATCGCAAACGTCAACCGCCCGACGCTTGTTTTGGCGCACAACAAGACGCTGGCCGCGCAGCTTTGCAGCGAGTTCCGGGAATTTTTCCCGCACAACGCTGTGGAGTATTTTGTCTCCTACTACGACTACTACCAGCCGGAGGCCTATATCGCCCACACGGACACCTATATTGAAAAGGATTCTGCGATCAACGACGAGATCGAGAAGCTCCGTCACTCGGCGACCGCCTCGCTCGGCGAACGGCGGGACGTGATCATCGTGTCGAGCGTCTCCTGCATTTACACGCTGGGCGACCCGATCGACTACCACAGCATGGTCATCTCGCTGCGCACGGGAATGCACAGGGAACGGGACGAGCTAATCAAAAAGCTGGTGGAGATCCAGTACGAGCGCAACGACATCAACTTTGTGCGCAACAAGTTCCGGGTCCGCGGCGACGTTGTGGAGATCTTCCCCGTCTATTCGGGGGATACCGCCGTGCGCGTCGAATTCTTCGGGGACGAGATCGACCGCATCACCGAGATCAACACGCTGACCGGGGAGGTCAAGAACGTCGTCAGCCATGTGGCGATCTACCCGGCCTCCCACTACATCGTGCCGCCCGAGAAGATGGCGGCCGCGATCGATGAGATCCGCCGCGAGAGCGAGGAGCGGGTGGCTTATTTCAAGGAGCGCGGCAAGCTGATCGAGGCGCAGCGGATCGCCGAGCGCACCAACTACGACATCGAGATGATGCAGGAGATCGGCTTCTGCAAGGGGATCGAGAACTACTCCCGCGTCATTTCGGGCCGCGCGCCGGGCAGCACGCCCTACACGCTGCTCGACTACTTCCCGAAGGATTTCCTGCTCTTCGTGGACGAGAGCCACGTCACGCTGCCGCAGGTGCGCGGCATGTACGGCGGCGACCGCTCCCGCAAACAGAGCCTGATCGAATACGGCTTCCGGCTGCCGTCGGCGCTCGACAACCGGCCGCTCAATTTTGACGAGTTCTACCAGAAGCTCAACCAGGTCGTCTTCGTCTCGGCGACGCCGGGCGAGTTTGAGCGCCAGAAGAGCGCCGAGATCGTCGAGCAGGTCATCCGTCCGACGGGGCTCTGCGACCCCGAGATCGAGGTGCGCCCGGTCGAGGGGCAGATCGACGACCTGCTCTCGGAGATCAATCAGCGCGCCCAGAAGGGGGAGCGGGTGCTCGTCACCACCCTCACCAAGAAGATGGCGGAGGATTTGACCGCCTACATGGAGAACATGGGGGTGCGCATCCGCTACATGCACCACGACATCGACACGATCGAGCGGATGGAGATCATCCGCGACCTGCGCCTGGGCGAGTTCGACGTGCTGGTCGGCATCAACCTGCTGCGCGAGGGCCTCGATATCCCGGAGGTGTCGCTCGTGGCGATCCTCGACGCGGACAAGGAGGGCTTTTTGCGCAGCGAGACCTCCCTTGTGCAGACGGTCGGACGCGCGGCGCGAAATTCCGAGGGCAGGGTCATCATGTACGCGGACAGCGTCACCGAGTCGATGGAGAACGCCATCCGCGAGACCTACCGCCGCCGGGAAATCCAGATGGCCTACAACAGGGAACACCACATCACCCCGCAGACGATCAAAAAGGACGTGCGCGACATCCTCGAAATCTCGACGAGGGACGAGGTCGAAGGCAGAAAGGGCAAGCGCGGAAAGAAGCTCAGCCACAAGGAGCGGGAGGCGCTCATCTCCAAGCTGACGCTCGAGATGAAGAACGCGGCGAAGATCCTCGAGTTCGAGCACGCGGCCTACCTGCGCGACAAGATTGCAAAGCTCAGGGCGGAGGACGAGCGCGCCCGCCCCAGCAGGCTGCCAAAATAAAGGAAACGGAAGATAGACTATGGCTTTGGATAAAATCGTCATCAAGGGTGCCCGGGAGCACAACCTCAAGAATATCGACATTGAGATCCCGCGTGACAAGCTGGTTGTCTTTACAGGGCTTTCCGGCTCGGGCAAGAGCTCGCTCGCGTTCGATACCATCTACGCGGACGGGCAGCGGCGTTATGTCGAGAGCTTGTCGAGCTACGCGCGGCAGTTTCTGGGGCAGATGGAGAAGCCGGACGTCGACAGCATCGAGGGGCTCAGCCCCGCGATCTCGATCGACCAGAAGACCACCTCCAAGAACCCGCGTTCGACGGTCGGCACCGTCACCGAGATTTACGACTACCTTCGCCTGCTCTACGCGCGCATCGGCGTTCCGCACTGTCCCGTCTGCGGCCGGCCGATCGAGCAGCAGACGGTCGACCAGATGGTCGACCGGGTGCTCTCGCTGCCCGAGGGGACGAAGGTGCAGGTGCTCGCGCCCACCGTGCGCGGGCGCAAGGGGGAGCATATCAAGGAGTTCGACGCCGCGCGGCGTTCGGGCTATGTACGCGTGCGGGTGGACGGCAACCTCTACGACCTCTCGGAGGAGATCAAGCTCGAAAAGAACAAGAAGCACACGATCGAGGTGGTCGTCGACCGGCTCGTGATCAAGGAGGGGGTCCGCTCCCGCCTGGCCGATTCGCTCGAAACGGCGGTCGGGCTGACGGGCGGCATCGCGATCGTAGACGCGGAAGGGGAGGAGATGACCTTCTCCTCCAACTACGCCTGCCCCGACCACGATATCAGCATCGAGGAGCTCACCCCGCGCATGTTCTCCTTCAACGCCCCCTACGGCGCCTGCGAGAAGTGCACGGGTTTGGGCACCTTCCTCAAGGTCGACCCCGAACTCGTCATCCCCAACAAGCGCCTGACCATCCGGGAGGGCGCGATCCGCGCCTCCGGCTGGTACTACGCCGAGGGCGGCATCGCGCAGATGTACTACGAGGGGCTCGCCGCCCACTACGGCTTTTCCCTCGACGTGCCGGTGAAGGATCTGCCCAAACAGGCGGTGGAGGTCCTGCTCTACGGGACCAAGGGGGAAAAGATCCTTATGCACCGCGAGGGCGGGTCGATGAAGGGCTCCTACTACACCGATTTCGAGGGGATCGTCAACAACCTCGAGCGCCGCTTCCGCGAGACGAATTCCGCGTGGATGCGCGAGGAGATCACCACCTGGATGAACAGCGTCGAGTGCCCCGTCTGCCACGGCAACCGCCTGAACGATACGGTGCTCGCGGTGACGGTCGGCGGGCTCAACATCAGCGAGTTCTGCCGGCTGTCGGTCGTGGGCGCGCTCGACTTTCTCGACCATCTCGAGTTCACCCCGCGCGAGCAGATGATTTCCGAGCTCGTGATCAAGGAAATCCGCGAGCGGCTGGGATTCCTGCGCAGCGTCGGCCTGGAATACCTGACGCTGGCGCGCTCGGCCGGGACCCTTTCGGGCGGCGAAAGCCAGCGCATCCGGCTGGCGACCCAGATCGGCTCGTCGCTCATGGGGGTGCTCTACATTCTCGACGAGCCGTCGATCGGCCTGCATCAGCGGGACAACGACAAGCTGATCGCCACCCTCAAGCGGCTGCGCGACCTCGGCAACACACTGATCGTCGTCGAGCATGACGAGGACACGATGTACGCCGCCGACTACATCGTCGACATCGGCCCCGGCGCGGGGATCCACGGCGGCGAGGTGGTCTGCGCGGGCACGGTGGACGAGATCAAGGCCTGCCCCCGGTCGATCACCGGGCAGTACCTTTCCGGGGCCAAGCGGATCGAAGTGCCCGCGGAGCGCCGCAGGGGCAACGGGAAGAGCCTCAAAATCGTCGGCGCGGCGGAAAACAACCTCAAGGAGATCGACGTGGAGATCCCGCTCGGAATCTTCACGGTGGTGACGGGTGTCTCCGGTTCGGGCAAGAGCTCGCTGATCAACGAGGTGCTCTTCAAGCGCCTGACGCGGGAGCTCACCAATCCGCGCGTCAAGCCGGGCAGGCACGAGGACATCCTCGGTATGGAGAACGTCGACAAGGTGATCGACATCAACCAGTCGCCGATCGGGCGCACCCCGCGCTCCAACCCGGCGACCTATACCGGCGTGTTCACCGACATCCGCGAAATCTTCGCGCAGACGGCAGACGCCAAGATGCGCGGCTACAAGTCCAGCCGTTTCTCCTTCAACGTCAAGGGCGGCCGCTGCGAGGCGTGCGAGGGCGACGGCATCGTGCGCATCGAGATGCACTTTCTGGCGGACATCTACGTGCCCTGCGAGGTGTGCAAGGGCCGCCGCTACAACCGCGAGACGCTCGAGGTGAAATACAAGGGAAAATCGATCTACGACGTGCTCGAGATGACCGTCGAGGAGGCGCTCGCGTTCTTCAAAAACGTGCCCAAGATCGCGCGCAAGCTCCAGACCCTCTACGACGTGGGGCTCGGCTACGTCAAGGTCGGCCAGCCCGCGACGACCCTTTCGGGCGGCGAGGCGCAGCGGGTCAAGCTCGCGACCGAGCTTTCCAAGCGGCCGACCGGGCGCACCGTCTACATCCTTGACGAGCCGACGACCGGCCTGCACACCGCCGACGTGCACAAGCTGATCGACGTTTTGCAGACGCTGGTGGACGCGGGGAATACCGTCATCACAATTGAGCATAATTTAGAGGTGATCAAAACCGCCGACTACATCATCGACCTCGGCCCCGAGGGAGGCGATGCGGGCGGAACCATCGTCGCGGCCGGCACGCCGGAGGAGATCTGCAAGGTTCCGGAGTCCTATACGGGGCAATACCTAAAAAAAATGTTATAAATTTATCAAATTTGTGCGGTTTGGGGCTTTACAAATAGTACACCAATATGGTATATTTGTGGCAGAAACAGCGGGAACCGCTGAAAACCGGTATAAAGGAGTTTTGTGACATGAAAAAGTATGTATGCAGCATCTGCGGGTTCGTCTATGATGAGGAGAAGGGCTATCCCGAGGAGGGCATCGCGCCCGGGACCAAGTGGGAGGACGTGCCCGCCGACTTTGTCTGCCCGCTCTGCGGCGTCGGCAAAGAGCAGTTTGAAGCGGAATAAGGAACGACGCGTGACCATTTGACCTGTCAAATGGTCACCTCGTTTGTATACAGGAGGAAACCAAAATGGCAGCAGTGAAAATTACCGACCGCATCTACTCCGTCGGAATCCTGAACCCCAACATGCGGGTGTTCGACATCGTCATGACGACCGACTACGGCACGTCCTACAACTCCTACCTGATCAAGGGGGACAAGAAGAACGTCCTGGTCGAGGCGTGCCACAAGACCTATTTCAAGCAGTACCTGGCCAACATCCGCGAGGTGATCGACCCCGAAAAGATTGACTACGTGGTGCTCAACCACAACGAGCCCGACCACTCGGGCAGCCTCGCGCAGCTGCTCGAATACATCCCCAACGCGACGATCGTCGCGTCCAAAGCGGGGAGCATCTACCTGAAGAACATCACCAACCGCGGCGACCTTTCGGTGCAGGCCGCCAAGGACGGCGACACGATCGACATCGGCGGGGCGACGCTGCGCTTCATCAACGCGCCCTTCCTTCACTGGCCCGATTCGATGTTCACCTGGGTGGAGGAAGAGAAGGCGCTCTTCTCCTGCGACTTCCTCGGCGCGCACTACTGCGAGCCCTACACCTTCGATTACAATATGGCCTATCCCTCCAAGTACGAGGCGGCCTTCAAAAACTACTACGACGCGATTTTCGGGCCCTTCAAGCCCTATGTGCTCGCGGGGCTTGAAAAGATCAAGGACCTGCCGGTCGAGCTCTGCTGCAACAGCCACGGCCCGGTCCTCACAAAGGGCTGCCGCCTCGAGTACGCGAAGGAACGGTACGCCGCGTGGAGCCAGCCGCAGAAGAACGAACGCCTGACGGTGCCCGTCTTCTACACCTCCGCCTACGGCAACACCCGCAAGATCGCCTCCGCGATCCGCGAGGGCATCCTGGAGGCGAAGCCGGACGCGGCGGTCGACTGCTTCGACATCATCGAACACGACATGGGCAGGCTGGCTGCGCTGCTCAATTCGTCCGACGCGTTCGCGCTCGGCAGCCCGACGATCAACGGCGACGCGGTGCCGCCCGCCTGGATGCTGCTGGCCCACGTCGACGCGGTCAACAACAAGAAAAAGCCGGTGCTCGTCTTCGGCTCCTACGGCTGGAGCGGCGAGGCGGTGCCCAACCTGTCCGCCCGCCTCGCAGGGCTCAAGATGAGCCTCTTCGGCGAGGGATACAAGGTCTGCTTCGTGCCTTCGGAGGAGGACCTCGCCAAGGCGAGGGAACTCGGCAAGGCGTTCGGCGAGTCGCTGTAACGTGTACGGTCAGAAAGGAGGGATTCCGCGGAATCCCTCCTTTCCTGTTTCCTTCCCTTGAAAAAAACCGTCGAAAATGATATGATAATACGGTATGCAAATTGATTTCGGGGAGGACGCGTTTTGGCAACGGAACAGGCGGCGGCATCGTCCGCACAGATCGCGCGGCAGCGGGAGTTCGCCCGACAGGTGCGGGAGCTTCTGGCGCGGCGCTACGATCATCCCCCGGCGGCGTTCGTCCATTCGTTCGGCTGCCAGCAGAACCAGTCGGATGGCGAAAAGCTCTCGGGGATGCTCGCGGAGATGGGCTACGGCTTCACCGATTCCCCAAGCTGCGCGGATCTGGTCATCTACAACACCTGTGCGGTCCGGGAAAACGCCGAGGACCGGGTGTTCGGCAACGTGGGCGCCCTGAAAAAGGTCAAGCGCGCCCGCCCGGGCATGCTGATCGGGCTCTGCGGCTGCATGATGCAGCAGCAGGCGGTCGCGGAACGGATTCGTGCGAGCTACCCCTACGTCGACCTCGTGTTCGGCACCCACGCGCTGCACACGCTGCCCGAGCTGCTCTTCCGGCGGCTTTCGGGGGAGCGGCGGCAGTTTTCGGTGGCGCCGGGGGACGGGGAGATCATCGAGGGGCTGCCGCTGCGCAGGGACGGCGCCATCAAGGCGAACCTGCCGATCATGTACGGGTGCGACAATTACTGTACCTATTGCATTGTGCCCTATGTGCGCGGCCGGGAGCGCAGCAGAAATCCGGAGGACGTGCTGCGGGAGGCCCGGGAGATTTCCGCCTCCGGCTACCGGGAGATCACCCTGCTCGGCCAGAACGTCAACTCCTACGGCAAGGGGCTTTCCGAGCCGGTCGACTTCTCCGACCTGCTCGGCCGCGTCGACGCCGTGGAGGGGGATTTCTGGCTGCGGTTCATGACGAGCCACCCGAAGGACTGTACGAAAAAGCTGATCGATACGATCGCGTCGAGCGAAAAGGTCTGCCGCCACATCCACCTGCCGGTGCAGAGCGGCAGCGACCGGGTGCTCGCGGCGATGAACCGCCGCTATACGGCGGAGCGCTACCTCGAACTCATCGACTACGCGCGCGAGGCGATCCCCGGCGTCACCTTTTCGAGCGACATCATCGTCGGCTTTCCCGGCGAGACGCGGGAGGACTTTGAGGAGACCCTCGCGCTGGTGAGGCGGGTGCGCTACAATACCCTCTACACCTTCCTTTTTTCTCCCCGCACGGGGACGAAGGCCGCTTTGATGGACGACCCGGTCCCCGCGGAGGAAAAATCCCGGTGGTTCCGCGAGCTGCTCGACGCGGAGAGCGAAATCCGCGGGGAAATCCAGGCGGGGATGGTCGGTCGCACGGTGCGGGTGCTGGCCGAGGGGGAGGGCCGCTCCGGCTGGGGCTGGCTCTCCGGGCGCACGGAAAGCAACGACATCGTCGAATTTACCGGCCCGCGCGAGGCGATCGGCCGGTTCGTGAACGTCAAGATCGAACGCGCGCTGAACTGGGCGCTCTTCGGAAGCCTGGCGTGACATGAGGCGGGGAGGAACCATGAGAAGGAAAGACAGGGAAGTGACCGATCCAGAACGGATCGACGCGATCATCCGCGCCTGCCACTGCTGCAGACTGGGTTTTTATGACAACGGGGAGGTTTACATCGTCCCGCTCGATTTTGGTTATGATGAAAAAGAGGGAAAACGGACCTTCTATTTTCACGGGGCCAAAGAGGGCCGGAAGATGGACTGCATCCTGAGGTCCCCCCGGGCCGGGTTCGAACTGGATACCGGCTACGAGCTCATCGAGGCGGAGGTCGCGTGCAGGAACTCCGCCCGCTACCGGAGCGTCGTCGGGACGGGGCTCGTCTCGGTCATCGAGGCCCCGGAGGAAAAGCGGGCCGCTTTGCAGGCGTTCATGCTCCACAGCACGGGAAAGGGCGGTTGGGATTTCCCCGACGCGATGCTCAACGCGGTCTGTGTTTTTCAGCTGGAGGTGGAGACCCTCTCCTGCAAGGAACACGCATAAATAAAATTTTAATCGAAAGCAGAGGAAAAAACAATGGATGTTATTGCAACGGCACGCCAGCTCGGAAAGGCGATTCAGCAGGACGAGCGGTATCTACGCCTCATGGTGGCGCAGCAGATGAACGATTCGGACGAGGAGCTCCAGTCGCTCATCGGCAAATTCAACCTCAAGCGGATCGATCTCAATGGGGAGATCAACAAGAGCGAGAAGGACCAGGAGAAGATCACGGCGATCAACGGCGAGGTCAAGGAGCTCTACGCGCAGATCATGGCGAACAAGAATATGAGCGCCTACAACGACGCCAAAAACGAGGTCGACGGGCTGGTCGATTTCGTCATGCAGATTCTGCGCGGGAGCCTCGACGGCGAGGACCCCGACCAGATCGAACAGAAGAGCGGCGGATGCTCGGGCAGCTGCTCCTCCTGCTCCGGCTGCCACTGAACCACTGACAAAATAACCACCGGAGGTCGGCGTGGATGAACGTTGATATGCAGAAGCTCTCCCCGATGATGCAGCAGTATTTCGCCGTAAAGGAACAGCACAAGGACCATATCCTCTTCTTCCGGCTCGGCGACTTCTACGAGATGTTTTACGACGACGCGATCCTCGCGTCGAAGGAGCTCGAGCTCACCCTGACGGGGCGGGACTGCGGGCAGGAGGAGCGCGCCCCGATGTGCGGCGTGCCCTACCACGCTTGTGACGCGTACATCTCGCGGCTCATCAAAAAGGGCTACAAGGTGGCCATCTGCGAGCAGATGGAAAACCCCGCCGACGCCAAGGGCGTCGTCAAGCGCAGCGTCATCCGCGTCGTCACGCCAGGGACCCTCATCGAGAGCAACATGCTCTCGGAGGACACGAATAATTTCATCGCCTGCATCCTCTGCGACGCGGGCGGCTGGGGGCTGGCCTGCGCCGATATTTCGACCGGCCAGCTCTTTGTCTCCCAGTTTGAGGCGGGGGCGCAGGGCGAGCTGATCAACGAGCTCGGGCGGTACAGCCCGAGCGAAATCATCTTTAACGACGGGCTGCTCGACAAGAAGGAGGTCACCTCCTTTATCAAGGAGAAGCTCCACTGCGTCGCCGACCTGTGCGACTCCGAGCGGTTCGAGCCGCGGGAGGCCGAAGCGCTCATTGAACGGCACTTTTCCAGGGAACCGAAGGAACTGGGGCTCGAGGGGAAGGAGAGCGCGGTCCGCGCGCTCGGCGCGCTGCTCTCCTACCTCTATGAGACGCAGCAGAAGGGGCTCGAACGGATCACCGACGTCGGCTATGTGAACCCCGAGCAGTACATGGTGCTCGACCTGACCGCGCGGCGCAACCTCGAGCTGACCCAGACGATGCGCACGGGCGAAAAGCGCGGGACGCTGCTCTGGGTGCTGGACAAGACCAAAACCGCGATGGGCAAGCGGCTGCTGCGCAGCTACCTCGACAAGCCCCTCGTGAATCCCGCCGCCATCAATAAGCGCCTTAACGCGGTGGAGGAGCTCGTGGACGACACGATCCTGCGCTGCGACATCGCGGACGCCCTTTCGGGCATCTTCGACCTCGAGCGGCTGATGACCCGCGTCATCTACGGCAACGCCACGCCGCGCGAGTTCAAATCCCTCGAGTTTACCTGCCGGGCGCTGCCCGGCCTGCGGGAGCGGCTTGCCGGCTGCGCGAGCGCCTATCTAAAGGAGGTCCACGACCGGATCGATCCGCTCGAGGACGTCTGCGGGCTCCTCTCCCGCGCGGTCGTCGACGAGCCGCCCATCGCGCTCAAGGACGGCGGCGTCATCAAGGAGGGCTTCGACGAGGAGCTGGACGGCCTGCGCTCCCTTGTGCACAACACCAAGCAGGTGCTTGTGGAGATCGAGTCACGGGAGAAGGAGCGCACCGGCATCAGGAACCTCAAAATCGGCTACAACCGGGTGTTCGGCTACTACATAGAGGTTACGAGATCCAACCCGTCGATGGTGCCCGACGACTATATCCGCAAGCAGACGCTTGCGAACGGCGAGCGTTACATCACCCAGGAGCTCAAGGAACTCGAGGAAAAAATCCTCACCGCCGGGGAGCGGATCACCTATCTGGAGGCGAAGCTCTTCGACGAGGTGCGCGAGGCCGTGTCGGCGGAGCTGCACCGGGTGCAGGCCACCGCCTCCGCGGTGGCGCGGCTCGACGTCTACTGCGCGCTGGCCGCGGTCGCGCAGGCGAACGGCTACTGCCGCCCCGATGTGAACTTCTCCGATGAAATCTGTATCCGCGAGGGACGGCACCCGGTCGTCGAGCAGCTGATGAACGGCGCGCCCTTCGTCGCCAACGACACGGCGCTCAACAACACCGACAAGCAGATCGCAATTATCACCGGCCCCAATATGGCCGGTAAATCAACCTACATGCGTCAGACGGCGCTCATCGTGCTGATGGCGCAGATGGGTTCCTTCGTACCCGCCGCGTCGGCGTCGATCGGCGTGGTGGACGGCATCTTTACGCGGGTGGGCGCGTCGGACGACCTCTCGTCCGGGCAGTCGACTTTCATGGTCGAAATGACCGAGGTCGCGCAGATCATGAAGGAGGCCACCCCCAAGAGCCTGCTCATTTTGGATGAGATCGGCCGTGGAACTTCGACATTTGACGGCATGAGCATCGCGCGCGCCGTGATAGAATATATTGCGGACAAGCGCCATGTGGGGGCCAAGACCCTCTTCGCCACCCACTACCACGAGCTGACCGAGCTCGAATCGGAGCTGCCCGGCGTCAAGAACTACAACATCGCCTGCAAAAAGCGGGGGGACGAGCTCACCTTCCTGCGCCGGATCGTGCCGGGCGGCGCGGACGACAGCTACGGCATCGAGGTCAGCAAGCTCGCCGGCGTGCCCGACTGGATCATCCGGCGCGCCCGGCAGGTGCTCGGCCAGCTCGAGGAGGGCAAGGAGGTCTCGCCCGCGAAGAAGAAGCGCGCCGAGGCCGTGGAAGGGCCGCAGATCTCCTTTGAGGCGGTGATTCCCTCGGAGGTCGAGGCGGCGCTTCGGCAGGTTGACGTCAACACGCTCACGCCGATCGAGGCGCTCAACAAGCTCTATGAACTGAAATCTCTGCTCAAGGATTAGGACGAAAGGGGGGACGCGGAGTGGCAAAGATCAACGTGCTGGATAAACAGGTCGCCGAGCTGATCGCGGCGGGCGAGGTGGTGGAGCGCCCCGCGTCGATCGTCAAGGAGCTGGTGGAAAACGCCGTTGACGCGGGGGCGACCAAGGTCACTGTCGAGATCCAGGGGGGCGGCATCCGGTATATTCGCGTGACCGACAACGGCACGGGCATCGCGCGGGAGGACGTGGAGAACGCCTTTTTGCGCCACGCGACGAGCAAGGTGAAAAACGAGGAGGACCTCACCCGCATCATGACGATGGGGTTTCGCGGCGAGGCGCTCGCCTCGATCGCGGCGATGTGCCGGGTCGAGCTGCTTACCCGCACGGCGGAGGAGATTGCCGGGACGCGCTATGCGATCTCCGGCGGCGAACCGGGGGAGCTCTCCGACGCGGGCTGCCCGACCGGCACGACGATCACCGTGCGGGACGTCTTCTTCAACACCCCCGCGCGGATGAAGTTCCTCAAAAAGGACGTCTCGGAGGGCAACAGCGTCGCCGCCGCCGTCGAAAAGGCGGCGCTCGGCAATCCCGGCGTGGCCTTCAAGTTCCTGCGCGACGGCGTCGTGCGCCTGCAGACGCCGGGGGACGGGCAGGTGCTCTCGGCGGTGCGGTGCGTGCTCGGCCGGGAGTTTTCCGAAAACGCGATCCCCGTCCGCTATGAGGCGAACGGCCTCACGCTCGATGGTGTGATCAGCAGGCCCTCCTTCGCGCGCGGCTCGCGCGGGCCCCAGAATTTCTTCATCAACACCCGCTTCGTGCGCTCGAAGACCTGCATGGCCGCGCTCGAGGAGAGCTACCGCAACACGATGATGGTGGGGCGATACCCCTCCTGCGTGCTGAACCTCACGATCCCGCCCCAAGCGGTCGACGTGAACGTGCACCCCGCGAAGATCGAGGTGCGCTTCGCAAACGAAAAGAGCATCTTTGACCTTGTCTATTACGGCTGCAAGACGGCGCTCGGCGCGAACAGGCTCGCGCCCGAGATCAGGGCGGAGGATGTAAAGTATAATCCCTTTGCGGCGAATCTGGATCAGGCCGCGCCGGCACAGCAGCGGCTGAGCGTCGGCGAATATAAGGAGCTGCTTGAAAAGCGGCTCAAGGCGGAGCGGGCCCCCTCCGTGCTCGAATACACCTACCGCCCCGCGCCTGCCGCGCCGGTGCGCGCGGGCGCGGACGTGCCGCCGCCCTCCGACTATGACGCGCCGCTGTCGGTGGAGAGCCCGCCGCCCGCCGTGGGGACGGCGCCGCCGGCGCTCACCTTTCACGCCGAGCCGGTGACCCTCTTTTTTGACAAGGAGCCGGCGCCGGAGACGGCGGAAGCCGCCTCTTTGGGCATCCCGGAGGAAGGACCCGCCGTGCCGCCCGATCCCTATGAGAACGCGCGGGTGATCGGGGAACTGTTCGGCACCTATGTGCTGCTCGAGCGCGGGGAGGAGCTGGTGCTCGTGGACAAGCACGCCGCGCACGAACGCCTGCTCTTCAACCGGATCGTGGCGGGCGGGGTCGGGGAGGACCGGCAGATGCTGCTTACCCCCGTCTCGGTGAAGCTCTCCCCGGAGGAGCACGCGGCGGTGCTGGAAAACGCTTCGCTGCTGGCGGGCGCGGGCATCCCCGTCGAGGACTTCGGGGACGGGTTCGTGCTGGTGCGGGAGGTCGCGCCGATCCTCGCGGACGCGGACATCGCGGGGATCGTCTCCGAATGCGCGGACAAGCTGCTGCGCGGGGGCGGGAAGCTGCTGCCGCGCCAGCTCGAGGACTTCTACCACACGGTCGCCTGCCGCGCGGCGATCAAGGCGCACGACAGGACCCCTGCGCCAAGCCTCGCGGAGCTCATCGAAATGCTCCGGCAGGACGGCGACGCGGACCACTGCCCGCACGGGCGGCCGGTGTCCGTCCGTATGCGGCGGCACGAGATCGAAAAGAAATTTGGCAGGCTGGGCTGATATGGAAAGACAGGATGGAAAGCTTCCGCTCGTCGTGGTGGCGGGCCCGACCGCGTCGGGCAAGACGGCCCTGGCCGTCGAGCTGGCGCTCCGGTTCGGCGGGGAAGTCGTCTCCGCCGATTCAATGCAGGTCTACCGCGGGATGGACATCGCGACCGCCAAACCGGACGAAGCCGAAATGAAGGGGGTTCCGCACCATTTAATCGACTTCATCGAGCCGGACGGCGCGGCCTTCTCGGTGGCGGATTACGCGCGGCTCGCGCACGCGGCGATCGACGGGATCGCCGCGCGGGGGAGGCTGCCGATCCTCGCCGGGGGGACGGGGCTCTACATCGGCGCGGTCGTCGACAACCTCGACTATGGGGAGATTCCCGCCTCGCCGGAGGTGCGGGAGGAACTGAAAACGCAGGCGCGGGAACGCGGCGGCGAAGCGATGCTCGAAGAGCTGTGCGGGGTGGACCCCGCGCTCGCGGAAAGGCTGCACCCCAATAACCTCGGACGGGTGCTGCGCGCGCTGGAGGTCTACCGGGTGACGGGGATCCCGATGAGCGAGCATCAGCGCCGTTCCCGGCTCACGCCCGCGCGCTATGAGCCCTGCATGCTCGGCATCTGCTTTCGCGACCGCGAAAAGCTCTACGAGCGGATCGACCGGCGCGTCGACCTCATGATGGAACGCGGCCTGCTCGACGAGGCGCGGGAGGTCAGCAGCCGCTACGGCGGGACGGCCCGCCAGGCGATCGGCTACAAGGAGCTGCAGCCCTATCTGGAGGGGCGGGCGCCGCTTGAGGAGTGTGTGGCGCGGCTCAAGCAGGCCACCCGCAACTATGCCAAGCGGCAGCTCACCTGGTTTCGGCGGGACGGACGCATCCGGTGGCTCTGCGCGGACGAGTTTTCCTCCCCCGCGGAGCTGGCACAAAAGGCGGCCGAACTGGTTCACAACAGCATTCTTTTGTGATATAATATTCTGAAAGCAAAGACACGATACAGAAAGAGAAAACGGACACAACACTGATTTTGTTGCTTTGCAACAGGGGAGGTACCATGAAACAGCTGAATCTACAGGATGTTTTCCTCAACCAGGCCCGCCGCGAGAAGATCACCGTGACGATCTACCTGACCAACGGCTTCCAGTTCAAGGGGGTCGTGCGCGGCTTCGACTCCTTCACCGTCATCCTCGACTGCGAGGGACGTCAGAACCTGGTCTACAAGCACGCGATTTCCACGATCATTCCCTCCAAGACGATCAGCATCCTGGAGTCGGTCGAGGGCGACAAAGAGAACGAATAGAAATCAGGCGGAACACCGGATATGAAAAATACGTTGACCCAAAGGCTCGTGATGGGGCTGCTCGCGCTTTTCCTGCTCAGCTACGTCGGCTATCAGGCGTGGCGGTATTTCACCTCCCAGTACAAAACCGAGACGGTGTATACCTACACGGTCGCGGAAACCGCCGGGATCACGGGCATCGCCCTGCGCGAGGAACAGCTGCTTGACGACTGGATCGGCAAGGGCGTGGCGACCTACCTGACGAGCGACGGCACCAAAGTCTCCAACGGCACCGCGATCGCCGAGGTCTACCGGAGCGAGAAGGACGCGGAAAACGTGCGGATGGTGCGGGAACTCTCCCACCAGCGGGAACAGCTCGAAAAGGCGCAGGACCCCGGCACCACCTCCTATGCGCACACCGATGTGCTCAACCGGCAGATTTTCAGCGAACTGGGCGGCATCATCCGCCAGGTGGACGGCAACAGCTTTTCCCAGCTTTCCGGCGGGGCGGATAACCTGCTCCTGCTGCTCAACACCAAGCAGGTCGCGACCGGAAAGCAGAGCAGCTTTGCCGGCGAGATCGAGCGGCTCGAATCGGAGGAGCGGTACTACTCCTCCCAGATCAAGGAGGAACCCGAGACGATCACGGCCCCGCGCCCCGGGTATTTCATCCGGACGATCGACGGCCTCGAGGGCAAGGCGGACCTTGAAAACCTCGACGAGCTGCTCCCGGACGATCTGGCCCGGCTGATGAACACGCCGGTCAAGACCAATTCCACAAGGGTGGGCAAGCTGATGCTCGGCCACAACTGGTACTTTGCCGCCGCCGTCCCGGAGGAGGATGTCTCCAAATACCGGGAGGGCGCGCTCGTCACCCTCGATTTCCACCTCAGCGGGACAAGCCCGGTGGAGGCGGTGGTGTGGAACGTCAACAAGGACCAGGAGAAGGGCGGCGCAGTCGTCGTCTTCCGCAGCGACTATATCAACGAGGCGCTCGTCAACCTGCGCACCGCGCAGGCGGACGTTAAATTCAAATCCATCTCCGGGCTGCGGGTGAGCAGCTCGGCCATCCGGTTCGAGGGCATCCAGAAGGGCGTTTACATCATCCGGGGCGAAAAGCTCGCCTTCCGCCCGGTGGATGTGCTCTACGAGGGGGCGGGGTTCGTGGTCTGCCGGGAAGCCAATCCCGAGGCCGAGCCCGACTGTCTCCAGCAATATGACGATGTGGTCATCGAGGGGGCGCAGCTTTATGACGGAAAACCGGCCTGACGAAAGGGCCGTCGCCGCGACGGTGAGGGATATTACCGAGCGTATAGCCGAGACCTGCGCGAAATGCGGCAGAGACCCGGCGGACGTGCGGCTGATGGCGGTGACCAAGACGGTCGAGGCCGCGCGGGTCAACGAGGCGATCGGCGCGGGGGTGCGGCTGCTCGGGGAAAATCGCGCGCAGGAGCTGCTCTCCAAATACGACGACTACCGGAAGGACGGGGTGGAGATCCACTTCATCGGGCATTTGCAGACCAACAAGGTGCGGCAGATCGCGGACAAGGTGACGATGATCCAGTCGCTGGACAGCCTCCCGCTCGCGCGGGAGATCGAAAAACAGTGCGCAAAGCTCGGAAAAAAGATGGACTGCCTGGTGGAAGTAAATATTGGAAGCGAACTGACAAAATCCGGCGTGTCGCCCGAAGCGCTTCCGGAATTTCTGGAAGAGGTTTCCTCGGTTGGCGGGATTTGTGTGCGGGGACTGATGTCGATCCCGCCGGTCTGCGAAAACGATCTCGAAAGAGAACGTTATTTTTCCAGTTTGTATAAACTATTTGTTGACATCGGGCAGAAAAAAATAGATAATATCAGTATGGATTTTTTGTCTATGGGGATGTCGGACGACTACCTGTTGGCAATCAAGCACGGCTCCAGCCTTGTTCGGATTGGAACCGCGCTGTTTGGGCGCAGGGCCTATGCCGGCCATCAATGAGAAACTGAGAGGGATGTTTTTATGGGACTTATGGATAAGTTCAAGAACTTCATCGGGATTCCGGAGGACGAGTACTACGAGGACGTGGACGTGGATTTCATCTCCAACGACAATCCCCGCCCCGATCCCGTCCGCGAGGAGCCCGCGGTGCACGGAGAGAAGCGCGGCAACAAGGTTGTCAACATCCACGCGACCACCCAGCTTCAGGTGGTGCTCGTAAAGCCCGAGCGGTTTGACGACGCCTCCGCCGTGGCGGACCACCTCAACGACAAGCGCACCGTCGTGCTCAACCTCGAGTCGACCAATAAGGACGTCTCCCGCAGGCTGATCGATTTCCTCTCGGGCGTGGCCTACGCCAACAACGGCCAGATCAAGCGCGTCGCCAACAGCACCTACATCATCACTCCCTACAATGTCGACATCATGGGCGACCTGCTCGACGAGCTCGAGAGCAACGGCGTCTTCTTCTGATGGCTTTCGCGGCGGACAGGCAGGACCAGGCGTTCACCGCCCACATCCTTGACCTGTTTACCATAGCGCAGCAAAAATACGTGACGCGCTTCACCGGCTTCCTGGACATGCACCAGCTCGCGCTGGCGCGGCGGGCGGCCGCGTCTTGTGCGTATCCGAATCACTCGTTTTTCGGCGGGCATCCCGGCGGGGAACGGGTGATGCTCGGCGTTTTCGCCCCATACGAGGAGCCGGACGAGGCGGCGTTCCCGATCGTCCCGCTCACGCTCACCTTCCGGGCGGAGGACCCCATCGGCCACCGGGATATTTTGGGCTCCCTCACGGGGCTGGAGATCCGCCGGGAGGCGGTGGGGGACATCCTCATGGGGGAGGGGCTCGCCGTCTGCTTCGTGACCAACGCGGTCGCGCCCGTCGTCCTGAATGAGCTTGCCAAGGTCGGACGCTGCGGCGTCAGGGTCCGGGAGGGGCTTCCCGGCGCGTTGCCGGCGCTGCACCGCTATGCCGACGTCCCCATCAATGTGAGCGCCCTGCGGCTCGACTGCGTGGCCGCGGCGCTGCTCCACCTCTCCCGCGAAAAGGCCGCGCAGGCGGTGCGCTCGGGGGCGGTGTCCCTCAACGGCGCGCCCGAACAGGAGGTCTCCCACATGCTCTGCGAGGGGGACGTGCTGAGCGTCCGCGGCTATGGGAAATATCTGGTCGCGCAGGTGCTTTCGGAGACGAAAAAGGGGCGGCTGCACCTGCTCTGCAAAAAATATGTATGATCCGGTACGATTCCGATGAATGATATAAGGGGGATGTTCCACTGTGCTCAATCCAAACGAGATCGCGAACAAGCAGTTTTCCAAGGGGCGGGGCTACCGCGCGGAGGAAGTCGACAGCTATTTGCGGCAGATTGCCAGCGACATCGGTGAACTGATAGAGGAAAAGCGGGACCTAGAAAAGAAGATGATGGTCCTCGCGGACAAGCTCGAGGAGTACAAGGAGGACGAGGAGAGCCTGCGCGCGGCGCTGCTCGGCGCCCAGAAGCTGGGCGACAGCGTGGTGCGGGAGGCCAAGGCCAAGGCACAGTCGCTCCTTGAGGACGCCGAGGCGCAGGCCGTGCAGCTCGTGGAGAACGCCAAGAAGGAGATCGAGCGGCAGCAGCAGGGCTTCGTCCGGCTGCAGCGGGAGGTCGCGACCTTCAAGAGCAAGCTGCAGCTCGTCTATAAACAGCATCTGGAACTCATCAGTTCCATCCCCGTGGACGAGAACATCGTGGAAGCGGCGATGAAGAAGAGCACCCCGCAGCCGGAACCCCAGCCCCAGCCGGAGCAGCCCGCCTTTGAGGAGCCTGTCGACGAGCTGCCGCCTCCTGTCGAGCCGGTGGACGAGTATTCGATCCCGCTGCCGGTGGACGCTCCGTTAAGCTATTCGGAGGAGCGCCTTGAATACAGCGAGGACGCCTACGAATCCGACCCGGCGCCCGCGCCCAAAAGGGAATCGCGGTTCGGCCCGCTCAAATTCGGCAAGGAATTCGACATCAAGCGCGACGACGACAAGCGCAGGAAATAATTTCCGTCAAGATGAAATAGACAAAACAAGGAGAGAACAGCCCAATGTCCGAACAGGATTACAGCAAAACATTAAACCTTCCCAAGACCGACTTCTCGATGAGGGCCGGGTTGCCGCAGAAGGAGCCCGGCATGGTCGAAAAATGGGATCGTGAGCGCCTTTACGACAAGATGATCGAAAAGAACGAGGGCAAGCCGCTTTATATGTTCCACGACGGCCCGCCGTATGCGAACGCGAACATCCACCTCGGGACCGCGCTCAACAAGGTGCTCAAGGACATCATCATTCGCCAGAAAAACCTGTCCGGATACAAGGCCCCCTACACCCCCGGCTGGGACACCCACGGCCTGCCCATCGAGCTCAAGGCGATCAAGGAGCTGGGCGTTTCGAGCGACATCACCCCGGTCGAGCTCCGGAAGGTGTGCCGCGATTTCGCGCTGCGTTTCGTCGAGAACCAGAAGCAGGAATTCAAGCGCCTGGGCACCCTCGCGGACTACGACAACCCCTACCTGACGCTGAAGCCCGAATACGAGGCGCGCCAGATCGAGATCTTCGGCGCGATGGCCAACAAGGGCTATATCTATAAGGGCCTCAAGCCGGTATACTGGTGCCCTCAGTGCGAAACGGCGCTCGCCGAGGCGGAGATCGAATACGAGGAGGACCCCTGCCGTTCGATCTATGTGAAATTCAACGTCGTCGACGACAAGAAGGGCGTGCTCGCGCGCCTCGGCGCGGAGGATCTCTCCAAGACCTATATCGTCATCTGGACCACGACCACCTGGACGCTGCCCGGCAACATGGCCATCTGCGTCGGCCCGGCGTTTGAGTACTGCGTCGTGAAGGCGGGCGGGGAATATTACGTCATGGCCAAGGAGCTGGTCGAGTCGTCGATGAAGGCGGCCAAGATCGAGGATTACGAGATTCTCGGCGTCTGCCTGGGCGAGGAGCTCGAGTATATCACCTACCAGCATCCCTTCCTCGACCGGCAGTCGCCGATCATCCTCGGCGACCACGTCACGCTCGAGAGCGGCACAGGCTGCGTCCACACGGCGCCCGGCCACGGCGTCGAGGACTTCGACGTCTGCGCGCAGCACTATCCCGAGATCGAAGTCGTCGTGCCGGTCGATAAGTTCGGCAAGCTGACCGAGCTCGCGGGCGAGTTCGCGGGCCTTTCGACCGACGCCGCCAACAAGGCGATCGCCCAAAAGCTGGAATCCACCGGCAACCTCTTCGCGATGGAGAAGATCATCCACCAGTACCCGCACTGCTGGCGCTGCAAGGAGCCGATCATCTACCGCGCCACCGAGCAGTGGTTCTGCTCGGTCGACGACATCAAGGAGCAGACGGTGGAGGAGATCGAAAAGGTCAACTTCATCCCCGAGTGGGGCCGTGGCCGCATGATCAACATGGTCCGCGACCGCAGCGACTGGTGCATCTCGCGCCAGCGCACCTGGGGTGTTCCGATCCCGATCTTCTACTGCAAAAAATGCGGCAAATACCATGTCGACGAGGCGAGCATCGCCGCCGTCGCGGAGCTTTTCCGCACGCACGGGGGTTCGGACGCCTGGTACACCACCGACGCGAAGGACATCCTGCCCAAGGGCACCAAGTGCAAATACTGCGGCAGCGAGGAGTTCACCAAGGAGACCGACATCATGGACGTCTGGTTCGATTCCGGCACGTCCTATGCCTCGGTCATCCACGACAATCCCAGCCTGGAATGGCCGGTCGACCTCTACCTCGAGGGCACCGACCAGTACCGCGGCTGGTTCCAGTCGTCGCTGCTGACCTCGGTCGCGTGGCAGGGCGTCGCGCCCTACAAGACCGTCTGCACCCACGGCTGGGTGGTCGACGGCGAGGGCCGCAAGATGTCCAAATCGCTCGGCAACGGCATGGAGCCCAGCGAGATCACCGACCAGTACGGCGCGGATATCCTGCGCCTGTGGGTCGCCTCCGCCGATTACCACGCGGACATCCGCATCTCCAAGGACATCTTAAAGCAGCTTTCCGAGGTCTACCGCAAAATCCGCAACACCGCGCGGTTCATCCTCGGCAACATCTCCGACTTCGATCCCAACCGGGACCTTGTTGCGAAGGAGAAGCTGTCCGGGCTCGACCTGTGGGCGCTCTCCCGCTTCAACGACCTCGTGAAGCAGTGTGCCGGGGCCTACGACCGGTTTGAATTCCACATCATCTACCACGCGCTCCACAACTTCTGCACGATCGATATGTCGAACTTCTACCTCGACGTGATCAAGGACCGCCTCTATGTCGAGGCGGCCGATTCGGCCGACCGCCGCGCCGCGCAGACGACGATCTACACGATCCTGCGTGGGCTCACGCTGCTCATCGCGCCGATCATTCCCTTCACCGCGGAGGAGATCTGGAGCTACCTGCCCGCCGACTCCGGCTATGACGCCGGCTCGGTCATGTTCAATGAGATGGCCAAGGCGGTCGACGGCATGGTCGACGAGGTGTTCATGGAGAAGTGGGACCGCATCCACCTGGTGCGCGACGACGTGCTCGGCGCGCTCGAGGCGGCCCGCGCCGCCAAGACGATCGGCAAGTCGCTCGAGGCGAAGGTGTCCCTCCACTGCGACGGGGAGCTCTACGATTTCCTCGCCTCGGTCATGGACGAACTCGCGCCTGTCTTCATCGTCTCCGCCGTTTCGCTCGAACGGGGCGGGGAAGGCTCGTTCAAGGGCGCGGTCGAAGGGCTTTCCGTCACCGTCGCCCATGCGGACGGGGCGCACTGCCCGCGCTGCTGGGCTTACAGTGGCACGGTCGGTTCCGACGCGAAGCATCCCGAGCTCTGCGCGCGCTGCGCCGGGATCGTTGGTTAAACACGGTTAGAAATCAGTTTGCGGCGCTTAAATTCCTTTAAGCGCCGCAAATTTCTGTTGGAGGACATTTTATGACAGCAATTGTTTTGATCGTGTCCGCGCTGCTCGTGCTCGCCGACCAGCTCATCAAGCTGTGGGTGCTGGCCGCCCTGCCCGGCGCGCCGTCGGTGACGCTTATCCCCGGCCTTCTCCAACTGACCTACGTGGAGAACCGCGGAGCCGCGTTCGGCATCTTCCAGGGGCGGGTGGGGCTCCTCTCCATCGTCACCCTCGCGGTCATCGCGGTGGCCGTATGGCTGCTCGTCAGCGGAAAAATCCGCCACAAGCTCGCCATGTGGAGCGTGGGGCTCATTGTCGCGGGCGGGCTCGGCAACCTGATCGACCGGATCTTCCGGGCGTTTGTCGTCGACTATCTCGACGTGTCGCCGCTCTTCCACTTCCCGGTCTTCAACTTTGCCGACTGCTGCGTGGTCGTCGGGACGATCCTGCTGGCGGTCTGGCTGCTCTTCCTTGAGGGCAGGGACAAAAAGGTCCCGCCCGCTCCGGAAGCCCCGGAGGGCGGAAGCGTTGAATAGGCGCTATTTCGCCGCCGACGAGGCGGACGCGGGGGAGCGGGTCGACCGCTGGATTGCCGAGGCGGCGGAGGATCTCTCCCGCTCGGTCGTGCAGAGGCTGTGTGACGACGGCGCCGTCTTCGCGGACGGAAAGGCGATCGCGAAGAACTACCGGCTGCGGGGCGGCGAGGAGCTCGCCGTCGAGGTGCCGGACGCAAAGCCGCTCGACGTCGTCCCGCAGGACATCCCCATCGACATCGTCTACGAGGATGACGACCTGCTGGTCGTCGACAAGCCCAAGGGGATGGTCGTGCATCCCGCGCCGGGCAACTGGGACGGCACGCTCGTGAACGCGCTGCTCTTTCACTGCGCCGGGCGGCTCTCGTCGATCAACGGCGTCATCCGTCCGGGGATCGTCCACCGGATCGACAAGGATACGAGCGGACTTCTGATCGTCGCCAAGAACGATTTCGCCCACAATCTGCTCGCAGAGCAGATCAAGGCGCACAGCTTTACACGCATCTACAACGCCGTCGTCTACGGCGGCTTTTCCACCGGGGAGGGAACGGTCGACGCGCCGATCGGGCGGAATCCCTCCGACCGCAAGAAGATGTGCGTGACCGAGCGGAACTCCCGCCCCGCCGTGACCCACTACCGGGTGCGGGAGCGGTTTACCGGGTTCACCGATCTGGAGCTGCGGCTCGAGACGGGGCGCACCCATCAGATCCGCGTGCACATGGCGCACATCGGCCATCCCGTTGCGGGGGACCCCGTCTACGGGCCGAAAAAGGTGATCGCGCGGCTCGGCGGGCAGTGCCTGCACGCCCGCGCGATCGGTTTTATCCATCCGCGCACAGGGGAATATCTCGAGTTCACAAGCGGGCTTCCCGCTTATTACACCGCGTTTCTCGACAGCCTGAGGGGGGACCATCCTTGACAAAGCTTTCCGATCTGCTGCTCGTCAGCGACGTCGACGGGACGCTGATGAACTTTCCCGCACCCATCCCGCCGCGCAACATCGAGGCTCTGCGTCGGTTTATTTCCGCCGGCGGGAGGTTTTCCGTCGCCACCGGGCGCTCGATCGCCTCGGCGCGCCCCTATGTGGAGCAGCTTCCGGTGAATGCGCCCTGCATCCTCTACAACGGCTGCGCGATCTATGATTTCGCCGCCGAAAAGGTGCTCCGCGCGCATGAACTGCCCGACAGCTATCCCGGTTACCTGTCCGCGCTGATGCGGGAATTTCCCGACGCGGGCTTCGCACTGATGCGGGAGCGGGAGATCGTCGCGCTCTCCGGGCCCGGTTATGTCCGCGAATACCTCGGCCGGGAAAACATGCCGATCCTCGAAGAGGCGCTTACAAAGGCACGCGGTCCCTTCCTCAAGGCGGTCATGGCGATGCCTTGCGAATGGACCGCGCGGGTCGAGGAGTTCGGCAATGCGCAGGGCTGGAAGGACGTGCGGTTCTTCCGGACGGGCCGTCCGTTTGTCGAAATGCTTCCCGCCGAAGCTGAAAAGGGGACAGCCTTGACAGAACTGATGGACCTGCTTGGGATTCCTCCCGCGCGCACGGTCGCGATGGGGGACTACTACAACGACGCCGGGATGCTCGCGGCGGCCGGTTTTGCCGCCACCACGGCCGAGGCTCCCGACGCGGTGCGCTATCTCTGCCGGGGCATCTTCGGGCGCTGTGAGGACGGCGCGCTCGCCGACCTCATCGAAGCGCTCGAGCGCCGCTGTCCGGCATAATGCCCCGGTCCCTCCGCATAGATTGGAGCGGGGGGATGCGCATGAAATGGAAAAAATCGACTGCCGCGGCGGTCCTGCTCTTCGGGCTGGCGGCGGTTTCCCTAATGGTACATTCGGTGTCGGAGATCATGGCGGTCACGCCCGTCTTTGCCGGGGAGGAACAGGGGCTGCCCACCATCGTGATCGACGCGGGGCACGGCGGCTTCGACGGGGGCGCGACGGGCGTGGACGGGATCGTCGAGAAGGATCTGAACCTTTCGATTGCCCGCAAGCTCTACGACCTCTTCACCGTGAACGGGTTCGACGCGGTGCTCACACGGGACAGCGACGAGACGCTTGAGGACCCGTCGCTCACGACCATCCGCAAGCGGAAGAATTCGGACATTCACAACCGCCTCGAGCTTGCGAAAAGCTACGACAACTGCATCCTGCTGAGCATCCACCAGAACAAGTTCCCGCAGTCGCAGTATTTCGGCGCGCAGGTCTTCTACGGGCCGAAAAATCCGCAGAGCGAGGCGCTCGCGAAGATCACCCAGCGGCGGATGGTGGAGATGCTCCAGCCGGAGAACACCCGCCAGTATAAGCCCTGCGGGGACAGCGTCTACCTCATCTACAATGCCCCGATGCCCGCGCTGCTGATCGAGTGCGGGTTCCTCTCCAATCCGGACGACGCCTACAAGCTGATCGACGCGGACTATCAGAAAAAGATTGCATTTGCGATCTTCTCCTCGACGGCGGAATACCTCGGACTTCAGACTCCGGCGGAGATGGCGGTCTACCGGGAACTCGAATAAAAAGGAATGTGAAGGATGGCTGTAACCAAGAATAAGAGCGTCTACGTCTGCCAGAGCTGCGGCTACGAGTCGGCCAAGTGGTACGGGCGCTGCCCCGACTGCGGCGAGTGGAACTCGATGACCGAGGAGGTGCGCCAGCAGGTCTCGTCAGCGAAGTCCCGTTCGGCCGGTGGGAGCGCGCCCGCGGTGCGGGAGAGCACGGTGAAAAAGCTCTCGGAGATCTCGTCGGACGACAGCCAGCGGTACGTCACCGGCGTCGGGGAACTTGACCGAGTGCTCGGCGGCGGGATCGTCGCGGGCTCGGTGACGCTGCTCTCGGGCGACCCGGGCATCGGAAAGTCGACGCTGCTGCTGCAAATCTGCGAGTATCTCTGCGAGGGACTCAAAATCCTCTATGTATCGGGGGAGGAGAGCGCGCGCCAGCTCAAACTGCGCGCCAACCGGCTGGGCGTTGCGAGCGACAACCTCTATATCTGCGCCACGACCGACATCGAAAGCGTGCTCGAGACGGTGCGGCGGCTGTCGCCCGACATGGTGATGATCGACTCGATCCAGACGATGAACCTTGCCGCGCTCACCTCGTCGGCGGGCAGCGTGACGCAGATCCGCGAGTGCACCCAGGTGCTCATCGGCATTGCCAAAAGCATGGAGGTGCCCGTGTTCATCGTCGGGCATGTCAACAAGGACGGCGCGATCGCAGGGCCGAAGGTGCTCGAGCACATGGTGGACGCGGTCCTCTACTTCGAGGGGGAGCGCCAGCAGAATTTCCGCATCCTGCGCGCGGTCAAAAACCGCTATGGCTCGACCAACGAGATCGGCGTCTTCGAGATGGCGCAGGACGGCCTGCGAGAGGTCCCGAACCCCTCCCAAATGATGCTTTCCGGCCGCCCGAAGGGGGTGTCCGGGACCTGCGTGGCCTGCGTGATGGAGGGGACGCGCCCCATCCTCGCGGAGGTGCAGGCGCTCGTCTCCAAGACGGGATTCGGCAATCCGCGGCGGCAGGCGGCGGGGTTCGATTACAACCGCGCCGCGCTGCTCATCGCGGTGCTGGAAAAACGCTGCGGGTATTTCTTCGGAAATCTCGACGCGTACATCAATGTGGTCGGCGGGCTCAGGCTGGACGAGCCCGCCGCGGACCTCCCGGTCGCGATGGCGCTCATCTCCAACCTGCTCGACAAGGGCGTGCCGGACGATCTGGCCGCCTTCGGCGAGGTGGGGCTCGCGGGGGAGGTGCGCGCGGTGGGGAGCATCCAGCAGCGGGTCAGCGAGAGCTACCGGCTCGGGTTCACCACCTGCGTGGTGCCCAAGCACTGCGTGAAGCAGATCGACCTGCGCGGGATGCCCGAGCTCAACCTGATCGGGGTGCAGAATCTTTCACAGGCCATCGCGGTCATCCGTTAGTTCGGCATAGGGGTCGGTGCGGGTAAAATAGCCGCATCCGTTTCCGTCGCAGCTGGTGATGTAGCTGATGTCGTCGAGCGAGCAGTAGCCCTGCTGCTGGTAGTAACAGTCCTTGTCGCAGGGGATGAGCCGCACCTTTCGTTCCTTGGGACTTGCCATGAAACTCACACTCCAAACACAGATTCTTCATTTGCGCGCCGCGCCGTTTCCGCAGCGGTGCGGCAGCCATTAGTATCACCATTTCCGCGCCGATTAAGCACGGCAAATCCTCCGGGCGCGGAGAATAAAACCCCCGTTGCGGACGAACACTAACTTCGTAATTTTGATGAAGTTGGATCGGATGTTCGTCCGTGATGGGGGTTTCGCCATTGATTTTTAAACGTATCGCCGCGCTGCTGCTGGCCGCCGGCTCGTTCGGCGCGGCCGCGGCCGCGCCGCGTGTCGTCCTGCGCGCCGTGCCGCCGGTGGCGTGCATCACGCCGCGGGAGACGCTCTATGAAAAGCGCATCAACGCCACCGGCACCATCGAAGCGCAGAATGTGCGTGAGGTCTACCTCGACACGCCGGTCATCGCGCAGGCGGTGAACGTTTCGGTGGGCGACTATGTGCGGCAGGACCAGGTGCTTGCCGTCATCGACGCGGACACCACCAAGAGCGTGCTGGAACAGAGCATCCCCGCGTCGAGCCTCGTCTCGGGTATGGCGGCGGGTGCGATTTCGCAGGAGACGGCGGATCTGGCGGGGCTTTATTCGGCGCTGCAATCCTCCGCCTTCGGCACGGGGCTGGACCTCGGCAGCCTCCAGGAGGTCTATGAGGCGGCGGGAGGCGTCCCGGTCGAGCAGAACCCCTACCTCTACGTCCCCGAGACGATCACCGCGCCGATGGACGGCGTCGTGACCGAGGTGGGCATCAAGAGCGGGGTGCTCTCCCGGACCGCGAAGCCGGTCGTCACCATCTCCGACACCGGCAGCTTCGCTGCGATGGTCACGGTGGGGGAATCGTACATTTCGGACGTGAAGGTCGGGGACCCGGCCGTCATCACGGGCACCGGCTTTCCCGGGCGGGAATATACGGGGCACGTGCGGAAGATCGCCCCGGTGGCCCGCAAGCTGACGGGCGGCACCGCGCAAGAGACGGTGGTCGACGTGGAGATCGCGATCGACGACCCGGATAACGACCTCAAGGCTGGCTTTACCGCGCGCGCGGAGATCGTCACGGACACCCGGCGCACGATGCTGACGGTGCCGTATGAGGCGGTGCGGCAGGACGAAAACAACGTGGAATACGTCTACCTGGCGGAGGGCTCCCGCGCCGTGCGGCGGGATATCCAGACGGGGGTCGAGCTGCTCGAGGGAGTCGAGGTGACCGAAGGGCTCGGCCCCGCGGACGTGCTGCTTGCCGACGCGTCAGCGGCGGGGAAGGAAGGCGCCCTTGTAAACCTGCAGAGGGGGGAGCGTCAGGATGTTCTTTGACAGCTTCGTGTGCAGCATCCGCAATCTCGGGCGCAAGCGGTTCCGCAGCTTCCTGACGATCGCGAGCATCGCAATTGGCGTGGCTTCGGTCGTGTTGATTGGCTCGATCGGGGAGATCGGCAAGGGCGCGATCACCGACGAGCTCAATTCGCTGGGGCTCGGCAGCGTCACGGTGAGCGCCGACAAAAAGTTTACCAGCCTCAAAATGGGGGAGGAGGACCTCGCGCTGCTCCGCAAAAGCCCGCAGGTGGAGAGCGCCACGCCGATCGTCGTGAGCTACAGCAGCATCCGGATGCGCGGGCTGGTGGCCAACGCGGTGCTGTGGGGGGTGGACGACGGGAAAAACCAGGTGATTTCCCTCACGCCGAAATACGGGCGGATGCTGGACGCCGCGGACATCGCCGGGGCGGCGGACGTCTGCGTGATCGACAGCAACGTGGCCGAGCTCTTCTACAAGCGGGACAACGTCGTCGGGAAATCCCTTGACGCGATGATCGGCGGCAGCTATGTGCGCCTTGAGATCGTCGGGATCGCCTCGTCGGGTGGCAACATCCTGCAAAACATGGTGGGGGACGTGATCCCCTCCTTCGCGTACCTGCCCTATACGACCGTCCAGCGGTACACGGGGGAGGACTCCTTCGGACAGATCGCCGTCACCCTGCGGGACTCGGCGGACATCGATGCGGCGGCCGAGCAACTCAGCGCGTCGGTCAACCGGTTCCACAACATCGAGCGCGGCTTTAAGGCGGAGAACATCTCCAAGCAGAAGGATACCCTTGACAACCTCCTCGGCGTGGTGACCATCGTGCTCTCGGCGATTGCGGCGGTGTCGCTCGTGGTGGCGGGCCTGGGCATCATGACGGTGATGATCGTGTCGGTCAACGAGCGCACCCGCGAGATCGGCATCAAAAAATCGATCGGTGCGACCCGCCGGACCATCCTGCTCGAATTCCTGATCGAGGCCTTTACGATTTCGCTGATCGGGAGTATCATGGGAGTGGCGGCGGGCCTTGCGCTCGTCTGGGCCGGCTGCGCCCTCATCGGGGTGGCCATGTCGGTAAACCCGGCGCTCATCGCTGTGAGCGTCGCGCTTACGGTCGGCATCGGCGTGGTGTTCGGCGTCTACCCGGCGACGGTCGCCGCGCGTCTGCGCCCGGTGGACGCCCTGCGCACCGAATAAGACCTGTGGGACGGTGGAACCATGCGGTTTGTCCAGAATAGCAATCTTCCGGAGGGGCCGGTGCGTCTCTGCGCGGTGGGGGAGCGGTATGGAATGCTGATCGCCGCGCTCGAAGCGCGCGGGATCGCCTGCCTGCGGGTACCGGAAGATCCCGGCCTTCCCGCGCCGGTCGCCTGCCACGCGGATTTACAGCTCTGCCACCTCGGCGGGGCGCGTATTGCCGTGGCGGCAGGGCGGGGCAGGGACGGCCTTTTGGAGGCCCTGCGTAAACGGGGCTTTTCCGTTGAAGCCGCAGGGCCGCTCGCGCCGGACTATCCGGGGGACGTGCCGCTCAACTGCGCGGTTGTCGGGAAGGTCTGCATCGGCGGCAAGGATAAGATTGATAAAATAATCACAAATTACTGTGGGGAAGCGGGGATCACGTTGGTCCCGGTGAATCAAGGCTATGCCAAATGCTCCGTCTGTGCCGTGGACGAACGCTCGATCATCACCCAGGACCCGTCAATTGCGCAAGCGGCAAGGCGGCAAGGCCTGAACGTGCTGAAGATCCAAACCGGGCGGATTCTGCTGCCGGGTTATGACACCGGCTTTATCGGAGGCTGTTCCGGTCTGCTCGGGAGGAAGCTGCTGGCGTTCACCGGCTCGCTCAGCGCGCATCCGGACGGAGAACGGATCAAGGAATTTTTACATAGCCGTGGCGTTGAGCCGCTTGAGCTGACCGACGGCCCGCTTTACGATGTGGGGTCCATTCTGCCGCTGTTGGAGGAAGATGTGCGGAGGAGACCTTGACTTTCCGATGGGGATGTGGTATTCTTTTAACGGAAGTTATTTCGCTAAATAAAAATTTAGCGCAGTTCGGGGCACCCAAAGGCTCCGCCCGCGCTGCGGGCTCCGCCTTCGCGGCGCTCGCGAAGTCTCCTAAAAGACTGGAGGGTTTCACAATGGCCAACTACGCCGACTGCCCAAACTATCTCAGTGAATTCCTGTTTTATATGCTGACGATCAAAGGCCGTTCCCAGCGCACGGTCGACGCCTATTATATCGATCTGCGCACCTTTCTGCGCTACATCAAGTGCGTCAAGCTCGTGAACGGCAACCCTGACGACCCGGAGTTCTTCGACCAACTCTCGATCAGGGATATCCCGCTCGAGACGGTCGCCTCCATTACCCTCTCGGACGTCTACCAGTTCCTCAACTACGCGGCCTCCGACCGGGACAACAACGCCAAGACCCGCTCGCGCAAGGTATCGTCCATCCGGGCTCTTTTCAATTACCTGACGGTCAAATCGGGCGTGCTCAAGACGAACCCGGTGGAAAACCTTGAGGTGCCGTCCGTGCGCAAGTCGATGCCGCGATACCTGACGCTGGAAGAGAGCCTCGAGCTGCTGACCCACGTCGACCCGGCGTCGCCGAGCTACGAACGGGATTTCTGCATCGTGACCCTCTTTCTCAACTGCGGCATGCGGCTTTCTGAGCTGGTCGGCATCAACCTCTACGACATCCGCGACGACACGATCAAGCTGCTCGGCAAAGGCAACAAGGAACGCGTGATTTACCTCAACGACGCCTGTCGAAAGGCGCTGGACGCCTATCTTGTGAAGCGGAAGCCGGCGCAGGGCGTCAAAGACCGCGACGCGCTGTTCCTCTCCTCCCGTGGAACACGGATTTCGCCCCGGCGGGTCGAGCAGATCATTGAGGAATGCCTGCGCAATGCGGGGCTTTCCGGCCAGGGCTATTCGCCGCACAAGCTGCGCCACACCGCCGCGACGCTCATGTACCAGCACGGTGGCGTGGATATCCGCGTGCTCAAGGAGATCCTCGGGCATGTGAGCCTCTCCACGACCGAGATCTATACCCACGTCTCCGACCGGCAGATGGAAAAAGCGGCGAAACAATCGCCGCTTTCGGGGGTCGCACCAAAGAAAAAGTCAAAGGTGCCGAAGGTCCCGGATTCAGAGGACGAATAGCCCGCCAAAGCGGGTCACGATCAGCGCGTCGAACAGCGCGATCAACAAACATATTCCTGTAAAGATTAGATACTTTACGCAGTAACGTTTGATTCTTCGCGACCCGTTTTCATCGGGCGCGACGAGGGCCGAACGCAGCAGCGTGACCGACAGACGCAGCGACGAGCGGCTCGCCAGGATCAGCAGCAGGGTGCTCAGGAACATCGTGGGGAGCAGCAGGAACGCGACGTAGCGGACCGCGGACGTGCCGTACTGCGCGTAGAGCATGCCGATCGAGAATCCATACCCGAGTCCTTTGAAAAGTGGCACGGCAAAGATGATGATCTGGGCGATCGTGCAGAAACCGCAGAAGAAGAGCACCGCCAGCGCCGCAAAGGTCGAACAGAAGGTCGATGCGGCGATCGAGGCGAACGCCAGCGTCTGCCGCCGTTCCACATAGCCCCCGAGGATCACCTGAAGGGCCGCGCGGGTGTCCGGCCCCGACCGGCTGACAAGCAACGTGCCGATGAGCAGGCCCGCCAGAAAGCAGAGCCCCAGCGCCCAGGTGGATAAACTGCGCGAGGAAAACAAAGAGGACCGCATGGAAACCCGCCCCTCCGACGCCGGACGCATCGGCTGTAGGGGCGGAAGTCCATGTGCGGTCCTCTGCTGCTGTAAAATCTTGTCCCAATCCGCGGCGGTAAAGCTCATTGCAACCATCCTTTCCTTTTTGCCTCAGGAAAGGATATGCGATTTCGCTAAATTTTATGCCTCCCCCGCCCGGTTATTTCCCGAGCTCATAGGCGCGGCGCACCGTGTCGTCAAAGCAGGCGATCAGCGCCTTGTCGAAGCCGCAGCGTTCGAGCGCCGCGAGCCCCTCGAAGGTCGTCCCCTTGGGCGACGTGACCATGTCAATCAGCTCCTGATGGCTCTTCCCCGACTCGAGCATCATCCTGGCCGAGCCGATCAGCGTGTTGCAGAAGAGCCGGTTGGCCACGTCCGCGTCGAAGCCGAGCTCGACGGCCCGGTCGACGAATACCTTCGCGAAGAGGTAGATATACGCGGGGCTCGAGCCGTTGAGCGGGATGACCTCGTTCATCTTGTCCGGGGAAATCTCCTCGACGCCGCCCGCCGACGCAAAGACCGACTTGACGAACGCGAACTCCTCTTCGGTGGCGGGCGCGACCCGGCTCATCGCCGTGGAGCCGCAGCCGATGAGCAGCGGCGTGTTGGGCATGACCCGCACGACCTTTGCGTCGCAGCCGAGCGCCTCCTTGATGAATTCCGCGCTGATGCCTGCCGCGATCGTGACGAACACCGTTTCGGGGCGCGGATGGCCTTTGATTTCGGCCAGTACATCCGCAAAGTTTTGGGGCTTTACAGACAGTACGACATAGTCGCAGCCGTCCACGAGCGCCGCCGCGCTCGCAGATACCTTGAACCCGCGCGCCGCGTAGTGTTCCCGCTGGCTTTCGCGGATATCGTAGACGGCGACCTGTGCCGGTGCGAGCATCCCCGAGCCGGTGATGCCGTCGATGATGGCGCCGGCCATGTTGCCCGCGCCGATAAATCCGATCTTGCAGTCCACAGGAGGTCCTCCCCTCTTAAAGCGTCGCCGCTTTGATCATAATCGCGCACTCCAACCGCTTTTTTTCCAGCTCGCAGGAGAGCTTGTAGGGCTTCAGAATGTCGCCGCTGTACTGCATGCTGTTGGCGTTGCAGCCGCCCGAGCAGTAGAATTTGGCCCAGCAGTTTTTGCACTCGGGTTTGCCGTAGACGGTCGCGGCGGCAAATTTGCACTTGAGGTCGAAATCGAGCGACTGGTCGAAGACGTTGCCCATCTTCCAGCCGTCGTGGCCGACGAACTGATGGCAGGGGTAGACGTCGCCCGACGGGGTGATCGCCACATACTCGTTGCCGCAGCCGCAGCCGCGCAGCCGCTTGATCGCGCAGGGACCCTGATCGAGATCGAGCATGAAGTGGAAGAAGTTGAAGTCCTGCGGCGTGCCGTGCCGCTCGATCATGATCTTCGCGAGCCGCTCATATTCGGCAAACACCTCAGGCAGGTCCTCCCCGGTCAGCGCGTAGGGCTCCGCCGGATCGGTGACGACCGGCTCGACCGACACCTGGTCAAAGCCCATGTCGGAGAGGTGCAGCACGTCCTCCGCGAAATCCTTGTTGTATTTGGTGAAGGTGCCGCGCGCGTAGTACTGCTCGTAGGGGCCGTTCCTGCGCTTTTCGACGAGCTTCTGGAACTTGGGCAGGATGCTGTCGTAGCTGCCGCGCCCGTCGACGCGCACCCGCACCCGGTCGTTGACCTCCCGGCGCCCGTCGATGGAAAGCACGACGTTGGACATCTCCCGGTTGATGAAATCGATCTTGTCGTCGTCGAGCAGCAGGCCGTTGGTCGTGATCGTGAACCGGAAGAGCTTGTTGTGCTCCTGCTCGAGCGAGCGGGCGTACCGGACGATCTCCTTGACCACCTCGAAATTCATGAGCGGTTCGCCGCCGAAGAAGTCCACCTCGAGGTTGTGGCGGCCGCAGGAGTGCTTGATGAGGTAATCGATCGCCGCCTTCCCTACTTCCAGGGACATCAGCTCGCGGTGGCCCATATATTCGCCCGTGTCCGCGAAGCAGTATTTGCACCGCAGGTTGCAGTCGTGCGCGATATGTAAGCACACCGCCTTGACGGGCGACGGGGTCATGAGCTTTGCGAACTGGTCATAGTCGTCGCTCGAGCAGAGCTGGTCCGCTTTCTGGAGCGCGAGCAGCTCCCGGAAGGCGTCCTCGACCTCCTCCCGCGCGTATTGGGGCGTAAAGCGGTCGAAGACCTCCCCGGGACAGCTTTCGGGGATCGGATCCCCAAGCATGTCCAGCAGATCAAAGGAAAGGTCGTCCATGAGGTGCACCGCGCCGGAGTTGACGTCGAGCACGATATTGTAGCCGTTGAGTCTGTACTGGTGTATCATTCCAATCTCCCCACATAAAGATAAGGGCAGTCGTCCGACTGCCCAAAACCGCGATAAAGAAAGGATGGCAGTTAAAAAACTGCCATGCCTTTTTTACTTATTCTTGTTCTCGCACTTCTGGTTGGCGACGGTGCAGGAGGTCTTGCAGGCCGACTGGCAGGAGGCCTGGCACTCGCCGCAGCCGCCCTTGACGGCGGATTCCTTGAGGTTCGCGCTGTTGATCGTCTTGATATGTTTCATTGGTATCCCCTCGTTTCTTTTGATTTCTGCCAACAAGTATAGCATATCCCCGCTGGTAATTCAAGCCGGCAGGCCCGGAAATCGGTTCCAGCCGGCCCGTTTTCAGCGGAATTTTTTACGCCGGTTGACACCGATGATGCCGCCGAGCGCCGCCGCGAGCAAAACCGCGGCCAGCTTTGTGAGCGCCACCATGCCGAACCCGCCGCCGTCGACGGCGAGGCTCGCAAGGCTCAGGATCACGAAGAGGCAGGCGCCGCAGCAGAGCCCGAGCAGCATGCCCTTTTCGCGCGCGAACGCGGCGGAGACATACCCCGCGACGAACCCGCCGAGCACAAAGATCAGCGTGGCGATCAGCGAGACGGCCGACTGCGGAATATCCCGCAGCCCCATCACGGCGGACATGATCAGAAGTAGCAGGAAGCACGCGCCTGCACCGAATAAAATGCCGTAAGTGACCGGCCGGATGAAGCGCTTCGCGCCGTGAACGTCGGGCTGTCTCACCTGAACTCCCCCTTTACTGTTACAGGATATTCAGGGAAGCCGCCCAATATGCCGGGCACGGCTTACTTCTCCTTCTTCTTGTCCTTCTTCTCCGGAGCGGCGGACTCGTGCGGCGTGTTGTTCGCCTGGATGGCCCAGCGCGCGATGCGGATTTTGCTGCGGTCGGAGCCGGTCTCGATCAGGAGGTAATCGTCTTTGATGACGACGACGGTGCCGATCACGCCGCCGATCGTAACGATCTCATCGCCCACCTCGAGGTTGGCGCGCATCTGCTGGGTCTCCTTGTCGCGCTTTTTCTGCGGACGGATGAGCATAAAGTAGAAGATTACAAAAATTAAAATCAGCGGCAAAAAGCTGCCAAGGGTGGCCATCGTCTGTTCGTTCATGGTAATACCTCCAAAATTCTCTTTCAGGATACTTGTACTATTATAGCGTGTCCGGGCCTGTCTTGCAAGGAAAATTTGTATAAAGATACAGATAAATCCCTTCAGATGCGCCGTCCCAGAATGGGCACCCAGTGCCGGCGGAAGGCGTCGTAGGTCCCCTGCTCAATCGCCTCGCGGATCTTTTCCATCAGCGTGTTGTAGAAGTAGAGGTTGTGCTGGACGCCCAGCCGCATCCCGAGCATCTCGTTCACGCGGAAGAGGTGCCGCAGGTAGCCGCGGGAAAAATTCCGGCAGGTCGGGCACCCGCAGTGCTCGTCGAGAGGGCTCTCGTCGGTCTTGTATTTTTCATTGTGCAGGATGCGGATACCGTCCCAGGTGAAAAGCGTCCCGTGCCGCGCGTTGCGGCTGGGCATCACGCAGTCAAAGAGGTCGATGCCCCGGTAGACCCCCTCGATGATGTTGACGGGCGTGCCCACCCCCATCAGATATCGGGGCCTGTCCGCGGGCATATGCGGCTCGACCGCCTCGATCGTGTCGTACATCTCCTGCGCGGTCTCCCCCACCGCAAGTCCGCCGATCGCGTAGCCGTCCAGCCCGAGCGCGGCGATCTCCTGCATGTGCCGCACGCGCAGGTCGGCGTAGGTGCTGCCCTGGTTGATGCCGAAGAGCATCTGGCGCGGGTTGAGGGTGTCGGGCTGGGCGTTCAGGCGCGCCATCTCCTCCTTGCAGCGGACGAGCCAGCGGGTGGTGCGGGCAATCGAACGCTCGGTATAGTCGTAGGGCGCGGGGTTTTCGATGCACTCGTCGAAGGCCATCGCAATCGTCGAGCCAAAGTTCGACTGGATGCGCATGCTCTCCTCCGGGCCCATGAAGATCCGTTTGCCGTCAAGGTGGCAGGCGAAGGTGACGCCCTCCTCCTTAATCTTGCGCAACTTGGCGAGGGAAAACACCTGGAATCCGCCGCTGTCGGTCAAAATCGGGCGATGCCAGTTCATGAACTTGTGCAGCCCGCCCATCGCGCGGATGACGTCGTCGCCCGGGCGCACATGCAGGTGGTAGGTGTTGCAGAGCTCCACCTGGCATTTGAGCTCCACGAGGTCGGTCGACGAGATGCCCCCCTTGATCGCGGCTGAGGTGCCGACGTTCATGAAGGCGGGGGTCTGCACGGCGCCGTGCACCGTCTCAAAGGTCCCGCGCCGGGCGTGGCCGTCCTGCTTTAATAAGGTATACAAGTTGCTCCTCCTTCCCAGGGAGGGCTTTTGAAAAAGCCCCCCTGGACCCCGAAAACTTTTACCGGGCCGTCCGCCGCCCGAAACCACAGGCGCTTTCCGCGCCGGAAACTTTGCATGAGGGCCCTGGAAAAGTCCCCCGGGCCCAGAAATCTTTTGCCGGGCCGTCCGCCGCCCGTAATCGCGGGCGCTTTCCACTCCGGAAAAATTCTTCGCCTCACGGACGGCGCACGCGTTCACTCGCGGCGGCCGGTCTGAGCCGGAAATTTTGAAAAGGTTCTAAGGGAAAACTTTTACAAAAGTTTTCCCTTAGAGGATCAGCATGGAATCGCCGAAGGAGAAAAACCGGTAGTTCTCCTTCACGGCAGTCTCATAGGCGCGCATCGTGTGCTCATAGCCCGCGAAAGCGCTCACCAGCATGATGAGGGTGCTTTCGGGCAGGTGGAAATTGGTGATGAGCCCGTCGAGCACCTTGAACCGATAGCCCGGATAGATGAAGATGCTCGTGTCGTCGTCGTCCTCGCGGACCTCGCCGAGCTTGGTCGCGACCGACTCCACCGTGCGGCAGCTCGTGGTGCCCACCCCGATCACCCGTTTGCCGCGCGCGTGGGTCTCGTTGATGAGATCGGCGGTCTCCTTCGGCAGATGGTAGTGCTCCGAGTGCATGTGGTGCTTGGTCACGTCCTCCACCTTGACGGGCCGGAAGGTGCCGATGCCGACGTGGAGGATCACCTCCGCGATGTTGACGCCCTTGTGGCGCAGCTTGTCCATCAGCTCGGTGGTGAAGTGCAGCCCCGCGGTGGGCGCGGCGGCGGATCCGAGCTGCTTGGAATAGACGGTCTGGTAGCGCTCGTTGTCCTCGAGCTCGGCGGTGATATAGGGCGGCAGGGGCATATTGCCGATCTTTTCGAGGATGGGATAGATGTTGGTCCCCTCGTAGTGCATCCGCACGAGGCGGTTTCCCCCCTCGACGGTGGCGAGAATCTCCCCGACGAGCAGCCCGCCGCCAAAGACGAACCGCGCGCCCGTCCTGGCCTTTTTCCCCGGCTTCACCATGACCTCCCAGACGTCCTTCTCCTTCTGGTCGAGCAGGAGGAACTGCATATGCCCGCCGGTGCCCTCCTTCACGCCGAAGAGGCGCGCGGGGATGACCCGGGAGGTGTTGATGACGAGCGTGTCCCCCGCTTCCAGGTAGTCGGGCAGGTCGTAAAAATGCCGGTGTTCGAGCTCCCCCGTCTCGCGGAAGAGATGGAGCATGCGCGAGTGGTCGCGCGGCTCGATGGGGGTCTGCGCGATCTGCTCCTGCGGCAGGTCGAAGTAAAAATCGGATGTCTTGAGCATGGGGCGGATCCTTCCTGACAGATTCAACGCATTTTTCCGACATTGCCGGATAGGCATTGGTTTTATTGCGGTAAATCATCAAAATTTGTTGACATAAGAGGGCTTCGATGATAATATAACTAGTAATAAACCGAGCCGGTAGAGGCGCGTCTTTCATCAGTAGCCGGAAAGAGACTGCCAGAGTCGTTGAAAAGCCGTGTGAAAGGGACAGACGCCGAAGGGGACGCCTGGCGGCCGTTCCCTGGGCGCATCGCCGAAAGGCATGCGACTGTCATCATTGAACTGTGATGGAGAGCTATGGCGGGGCGGTTGGACGCGGCGGATTCCGCGCGTTCGCACGCGCCGATAACTTCTCTATTATAGTGCAATTCATGCCGGTTTTCAACCGGTTTTTTTATTGCCGGATCAGCCGGCTATGGAAAGGAAGTTGTTCCCTATGAAGCAGTATCAGGTCGGGGTCGTCGGGGCGACCGGCATGGTCGGCCAGCGGTTCGTCTCCCTGCTGGAAAACCATCCGTGGTTTCGGGTTGCGGTGCTCGCGGCTTCTCCCCGCTCGGCGGGCAAAACCTATGAGGAGGCCGTCGGCTCCCGCTGGGCGATGTCCACTCCCATGCCCGAGGCCGTCAAAAAGATGGTCGTGCTCGACGCGTCGGACGTAAAGGCGGTCGCCTCAAAGGTGGATTTCATCTTCTGCGCGGTCGATATGAAAAAAGACGAGATCAAAGCGCTCGAGGAGGCGTACGCCAAGGCGGAATGCCCCGTCATCTCCAACAACTCCGCCCACCGCATGACCCCCGACGTGCCGATGATCATCCCCGAGGTGAACCCCGGGCACGCGGAGGTCATCCCCTACCAGCGCGCGCGCCTCGGCACCAAACGCGGCTTCATCGCCGTCAAGTCCAACTGCTCGCTGCAGAGCTACGTCCCCGCGCTGCACCCGCTCATGGCGGACTACGGCGTGACGAAGACCCTCGTCTGCACCTACCAGGCGATCTCCGGCGCGGGCAAGACGTTCGAGCGCTGGCCGGAGATGGTCGACAACGTCATCCCCTACATCGGCGGCGAGGAGGAAAAGAGCGAGCGGGAGCCGCTCAAAATCTGGGGCTCCGTCAAGGACGGCGTGATCGTGCCGGTCGCGAGTCCGTCGATCACCGCCCAGTGCCTGCGGGTCGCCTGTTCGGACGGACACATGGCGGCGGTTTTCGTGAGCTTTGACAAAAAGCCCTCGATCGATGAGATTAAGGAAAAGTGGGCCTCCTTCGCGGGCGAGCCGCAGAAGCTCGACCTGCCCAGCGCCCCCAAACAGTTCCTGCGCTACTTCGAGGAGCCGGACCGCCCGCAGACGAGGCTCGACCGCAACCTCGAAAACGGCATGGCGGTGTCGATCGGCAGGCTGCGCGAGGACACCCAGTACGACTACAAATTTGTGTGCCTCTCCCACAACACCCTGCGCGGGGCGGCGGGCGGCGGCGTCCTGCTGGCCGAGCTGCTCGCAGCAAAGGGCTATTTTGACTGAATTTAACGGAAGGGCTGATGGACCAATGAAGAAGACCATTTTCACCGGCGCTGGCGTTGCAATCGTCACACCGATGCACGACGACCTTTCGATCAACTGGGAGCTGCTCGGCGAACTGATCGACTACCAGATCGACAACGGCACCGATGCGATCGTCATCGTCGGCACGACCGGCGAGGCCTCCACCCTCACCGACGAGGAACACGTCAAGGCCATCCGCTACGCCGTCGAACGCACGGCGGGACGCGTCCCCGTCGTGGCGGGCACCGGCAGCAACCACACCGACTACTCCCTCTGGCTCTCCAAGGAGGCCAAACAGGCGGGCGCCGACGGGCTGCTGCTCGTGACCCCCTACTACAACAAGACCTCGCAGGCGGGGCTGGTCCGCCACTTCCTCGCGGTCGCGGACACCGTGGACCTGCCCGTCATCCTCTACAACGTCCCCAGCCGCACGGGCATGAACATCCAGCCGAAGACCTACCTGGAACTTTCGAAGCATCCGAATATCGTCGCGGCCAAGGAGGCCAGCGGCAACATCTCGCAGATCGCGATGATCCGCAGCCTCTGCGGCGACGGGCTCGACATCTATTCGGGCAACGACGACCAGATCGTGCCGATCCTCTCGCTCGGCGGCAAAGGGGTCATCTCGGTGCTCTCCAACGTCGCGCCGCGCCAGACCCACGACATCTGCCAGCTCTATTTCGACGGCAAGGTCAGGGAGAGCGCCGATTTGCAGGTGAAGCTCCTGCCCCTCATCAACGCGCTCTTCTGCGACGTCAACCCCATCCCGGTCAAGGAGGCCGTGGCGATGATGGGTTGGCAGGCCGGCCCCTGCCGCCTGCCCCTCACCGGGCTCGGTGAGGAGAACCGTGAGCTGCTCAAACGGGAAATGAAGGCCGCGGGACTGATCTGAGGTCCCGCGCATCTGGAGGTTCAAATGAAAAGGATCGTACTATCGGGCTGTAACGGAAAGATGGGGCGGATGATCGCCTCCTGCGTCAAGGGGCGCGACGACTGCACCGTCGTCGCAGGCATCGACGTGAGCGGAGAGGTGCTGGACGCGTTCCCCGTCTTTACCTCTCCCGCCGGGTGCCAGGTGGAGGCAGACGTCATCATCGACTTCTCCCACCCCAGCGCCCTCGCTCCCCTGCTCGACTATGCCGCGGCCACCCGCACGCCCGCCGTTATCGCGACGACGGGGCTCTCCTCCGACCAGGTCGCGCTCATCCGCGAGACATCGGCGCGGGTCCCTCTCTTCTTTACCGCGAACATGTCGCTGGGGGTGAACCTGCTCGTCGAGCTCGCCAAAAAGGCGGCGGCCGTGCTGGGCGGGCAGTTCGATATCGAGATCATCGAGAAGCACCACAACCAGAAGATCGACGCGCCCAGCGGCACCGCGCTCATGCTCGCGGACGCGATCTCCGGCGTGCTCCCGGAGGAACCGCAGTACGTCTACGACCGCCACGCGGTGCGCCGTAAGCGCGGCAAAAACGAGATCGGCCTGCACGCGGTGCGCGGCGGCACGATCGTCGGCGAACACGAGGTGATCTTCGCCGGGCGGGACGAGGTGCTGACCCTCTCCCATTCGGCGATGAGCAAGGAGGTTTTCGCCACGGGGAGCATCAACGCGGCGCTCTTCCTCTGCGGGAAGGAAAACGGCCTTTACAGCATGGGCGATCTGGTGTAAAAAGGATGGAGGATTGGATATGAACGGCGTATCGAAAATTACCGTGACCGAGGATGTGGCGCTCGTCACCTTCCGCAGGGTCCCCAACGACCTGGGGGTGCTCGCGTCGATTTTTACCCAGCTGGCGGACGCAAAGGTGAACCTCGATATGATCAGCCAGACGGCGCCCCAGGGGCACCGGATCGACATCTCCTTCACGCTGCATTCCAGCCAACTGATCGAGGTGCTCGGGCTCGCCACCAGATTCCAGGCGGCACACGAGCTCAAGCCGATGGTGAGCAACGGAAACTGCAAGATCGAGCTCTACGGCGAGGAGATGCGCGAGCGGTACGGCGTGGCCTCCGCCGCGATCGCCGCCGTCGCCGGGACCGACGCGGAGCTCACCCTCATCAGCACCGGCGAGGTGGAGATCTCCCTGCTGGTGCCGCAGTCGAGCTGCGACGAGGCGGTCCGCGCGCTCGAAGAGGCATTCGGCGTCAAAGCGGACTGATATCGGGACAAGACCAAAACCCCCCGCAGCAGCTTTTGCCGCTGCGGGGGGTTTTTCTGCGTCAGGTGTTGTGGTCGCTCTCGTGGAACTGTTTGAGGTTGCCGATCTTCTGCCGGCGCGCCTCCAGAATCTCCTCAATGCGGGCGAGCGGGATATCCTGCTGGGCCATCATCACGAGCAGGTGGTAGATGAGGTCGCAGATCTCCTCCTCGGTCTCCTCGTTTTTGCCGTTTTTGGCGGCAATGATGACCTCGCTGCACTCCTCGCCGCATTTTTTGAGGATCTTATCGAGGCCCTTTTCAAACAGGTAGCAGGTGTAGGAGCCCTCCTGCGGATGGTCGCGCCGGTCGAGCACCACCTCGTATAGGCCGTTCAATACGTCGTTCATCATGCTTTTCCCTCCCAGATCTCTTTAAAGAAACAGCTGTGCGCGCCGGTATGGCAGGCGTTGCCCGTCTGCTCCACCGTGACGAGCAGCGTGTCGTCGTCGCAGTCGGCGCGCAGGTCCACCACCTTTTGAAGATGCCCCGATGTCGCGCCTTTATTCCAAAGCTCCTGCCGCGATCGGCTCCAGAACCAGGTATACCCCGTCTCGAGGGTTCGTTGCAGGCTCTCGCGGTTCATGTAGGCGAGCATCAGCACCTCGCCGGTGCCCGCCTCCTGCACGATTGCGGGGATGAGCTCGGATTTCTGAAAATAGACGTCCAGATCACGCATCGCGCTGCCTCCTGACCGGGATATTTTTCGCGGCGAGGTGGTCCTTGACCTCCCCGACCGTCAATTCGCGGAAATGAAAGAGGGACGCGGCGAGCGCGGCGTCCGCGCCCGTGTGCTCGAAGACCTCGGAGAAGTGCTCGAGCTTCCCGCAGCCGCCCGACGCAATGACCGGAATCCGCACCGCGTCGGACACCGCGCGGGTGAGCTCGAGATCAAAGCCGTTTTTGCAGCCGTCGGTGTCCATCGAGGTGAGCAGGATCTCCCCCGCGCCGAGCCGCTCGCAGGTCCTTGCCCACTCGACGGCGTCGATCCCCATGTCGATCCGCCCGCCGTTCACGACGACGGTGAAGCCCCCCTCCGGCCGCCTGCGCGCGTCGATCGCCACAACGACGCACTGGCTGCCGAACTGTTCGGCGGCCTCGCTGATGAGCTTCGGATCCCGCACCGCCGCGGAATTGACCGAAATTTTGTCCGCGCCCGCGCGCAGCAGCGCGCGAAAGTCGTCCACCGACCGGATGCCTCCGCCGACGGTGAGCGGCACGAAGACGTTGCGCGCCGTCTCCCGCACGACGTCGATCATCGTGCTGCGGCCCTCATGGGTCGCGGTGATGTCGAGGAAGGTGATCTCGTCCGCGCCCTGCCGGTCGTACTCGATCGCGCAGTCGACCGGGTCACCGACCTCCTTGATGCCGACGAAGTTGACCCCTTTGACCACCACGCCGTCGCGCACGTCGAGGCATGGGATGATGCGTTTGGCTAACATGGTTGATCACCCGCCGTTTCTATTGCCTCCCGCAGGGAGAGGCTTCCCGTATAGAGCGCCTTGCCGCAGATGACCCCGTGGAGGCCGAGGCATGCGCACGCCTCGATGTCGCGCAGGTCCCGCACGCCGCCGCTCGCGATGATGTTGCAGGAGACGGCGTTTTCGAGCGCGGCAAGCTGCTCCAGATTGAGCCCGCCGAGCATCCCGTCCCGGGAAATATCTGTAAAGATAATCGTCTTGACACCCGCCCGCTCCATCTCTTTGGCGAGATCGAGATAGCCGACGCTGCTCGTGTCGAGCCAGCCCTCGGTGGCCACCATCCCCTCCTTCGCGTCGATGCCCACGGCGATCCGGTCGCCGTAGGCGGCGGCCGCCTCCCGCACGAGGGCGGGGTTCTTGACCGCGATGGAGCCCAGGATTACCCGGGAAATTCCGTTTTCCAGGTAGTATTCGATCGTTTTCCGGTCGCGGATACCGCCTCCCAGCTCCACCTTGAGCCCGGAGGTCCTGGCGATCTCCAGAAAGAGCGGCGCGTTTTTCACTTCGCCCTCCTTCGCTCCGTCAAGGTCGACCATGTGGATCCATCTGGCGCCCGCCGCGAGAAAGGACGCGGCGGTCTCTCCCGCGTCTTCGGCGACCTTGTGGGCCGTCGAGAAGTCCCCCTTCCGCAGGCGCACGCAGCAGCCGTCCTTGATGTCGATCGCAGGTAAAATGATCATTGGCACAACCTCGCAAAGTTTTTGAGCATGTTTAACCCCACTTCCCCGCTCTTTTCCGGGTGGAACTGCGCGCCATAGACGCTGCCGCGGCAGACGAGCGCGGGGACGCGCTCGCCGTAGACCGTGTGGCAGGAGATGTTTTCCTCCGGCGTGTCCGCGCAGAAGGAGTGGACGAAATAGACGTAGTCGCCCGTCTTTGTCCCGCCGGTCAGCTCGCAGGGATGGAGCACCGTCAAATCGTTCCAGCCCATGTGCGGGATCTTCAGCCCGCCGGCGTCAAGAAGCCGCACGCTTCCGGGGATGAGCCCCAGCCCCTCGGTCTCCCCGAATTCAAAGCTGCTCTCGAAGAGCATCTGCATCCCAAGGCAGATGCCGAGCAGCGGCTTTTTTTGCGCCTCGTCCCGGATCACCGGGACGAGCCCGGAGGCGCGCAGGCGCTTCATCGCGTCGGGAAACGCGCCCACGCCGGGCAGGATCATCCCGTCGCACCCCTCGAGCATCGCCGGGTCGCGCGTGATGCAGAAGGTTTCGTTGAGATAGGTCAGCGCGTTCTGGACGCTGAAGAGGTTGCCCGCGCCGTAATCGATGATCGCGATCATATCAGAGCACCCCTTTGGAGGAGAGCGCCCCTTCGCCCGCGGGGGAAACCGCGATGCGAAGCGCGTGCGCGGCCGCCTTGAAGAGGGCCTCGATCTTGTGGTGGTCGTTTTCTCCGTAGGGCACGCGCAGGTGCAGGGTGATCCCGGCGTTCTGCGCGAAGGCGCGGAAGAATTCCCCCGTCATGCAGCAGTCGAACGCGCCGACCGACGGGTTCCGGTAGGCGCAGTCGAAGACGAGGAAGGGCCTGCCGCTGATATCGAGCGCGCAGAAGGCGAGCGCCTCGTCCATGGGGACCAGGAAGCTGCCGTAACGGGCGATCCCGTCCCGGCCGCCGAGCGCCTTCAGGAGCGCCTGTCCGAGCACGATGCCCACGTCCTCCACCGAGTGGTGGCAGTCGACCTCGAGGTCGCCGGTCATGTTGAGCGCAAGGTCGAAGCCCCCGTGCACCGCGAAAGCGGCGAGCATGTGATCGAAGAAGCCGATCCCGCTCGTACCGGTAAAGCGCCCCTTGCCGTCAAGGCTGAGCGTCAGCTCGATATCGGTCTCCCTGGTCGTGCGCCGAATGGTGGATTCACGCATCGGTTTGGCCCCCTATCGTAAAATTTCCCTGAGGGTGGAAAGCAGCGCGCGGTTTTCGATCGGCGCGCCCGCGGAGACGCGCAGGCGGTCGCCCATCAGCCGCACGGCGATGCCGCGCGCCAAAAGCGCCTCATAGACGCCCTTGGCGTCGGTCAGGCGCAGGAACACGAAGTTTGCGCAGGTGGGCCGCATGTCGAGGATCTCGGCCTTTTCCCCGGCGAGCGCCGAAAGCTCCCGGCAGAGCGTGTCCCGCGACGCCTTGATCTCATCCGCACAGCCCGCGAGGTAATCGGGATGGTTAAAGAGCACACACCCGGCCGCCTGGGTCATCGAATTGACGTTATAGGGGGATTTCGCGGCCTTGACGGCGCCGATCAGGACCGGATTCGCGACGGCGAAGCCGAGCCGGATGGCCGCCATGCCGAACGCCTTGGAGCAGGTCTTGAGCACGATCAGGTTGTCGTGCTCCCCCGCCATCCGCAGAATCGAGCCCTCCGCGAAATCCATATACGCCTCGTCCACGACAACGAGGCAGCCGGGCAGCCCGTCGACGATTTTGAGGATGTCCGCCCGCGTCGCCGCGAGCGAGGTCGGGTTGCAGGGATTGGAGAAGATGAGCAGCCGTGCGTCCGCCTCCCTCGCGCGGGCGATGAGCGCGTCCGCGTCGAGCGCGAGGGTGTCCGGGTCCTTGTCGATCGCCAGCAGGCGCAGCCCGCAGGGCTGCGCATAGAAGGAATACATCGAAAAATCGGGGCGCACAACCGCCATTGTGTCGCCCGGCTCGGTGAACCAACTGACGATCAGCCCGATCAGCTCGTCCGAGCCGTTGCCCGCGACGGCCATCGACGGATCAACGCCGAAGAAGGCGGCGCATTTTTCGCAGAGCTCCACCGCGTAGGGGTCGGGATAGCGGTTGAAGTCGACCGCCATGACCGCGGCCATGAGCTCCTCCATCAGCTCGGGCGGCGGCGAGAGGAAGCTCTCGTTCGCATCGAGCCGGATGCGGTAGTGCCCGGTCAGCGGATCGTAGGGAGTCAGGTTTTGGAGCTTTTTGGGAAGCTCATAGCGGTTACCAGACATCGGGGAACCTCACTTTGACAGAATTTGCGTGGGCGGTGAGCCCCTCCTTGTCGGCAAGGCGCACGATGGGCACCTGCGCCTCGGCGAGCGCCTCGCGGGTGTAGTAGAGGAAGCTCGACCGCTTGAGGAAGCTGTCCACCCCGAGCGGTGAAAAGAACCGCGCGGTGCCGGAGGTCGGCAGGACGTGGTTGGGGCCGGCGAAGTAATCCCCCAGCGGTTCGGGCGAATGCTGCCCCAGAAAGAGGGAGCCGACGTTGTCGATCTTCCCGATGTATTCGAGCGGGTTGGCCGTCATGATCTCCATGTGCTCGGGCGCAAGCTCGTTTGCCAGCGCGATCATCTCCGCCTCGCAGCGGCAGACGATGATCATGCCATAGTCCGCGAGCGATTTGCGGATGATCTCGGCGCGGGAAAGGCGCTCCACCTGCCGCTCCAGCTCCGCCGCCGTCTCCTCCGCCACCCGCTCGCTCGTCGTGAGCAGGACCGACGAGGCGAGCACGTCGTGCTCCGCCTGGCTCATCATATCCGCCGCGAGATAGACGGGATTCGCGGTGTCGTCCGCCGCGATGAGGATTTCGCTCGGCCCGGCAATCATGTCAATGTCGACCGTGCCGTAGAGCAGCCGCTTGGCGGTGGCTACATAGATGTTGCCCGGGCCGACGATCTTGTCGACGCGCGGCACCGACGCGGTGCCGTAGGCGAGCGCGGCGACCGCCTGCGCGCCGCCCATCAGGAAGACCCGGTCCACGCCCGCGACCGCGGCGGCCGCGAGGATGTCGGGGTTGGCGGTGCCGTCCTTTTGCGGCGGGGTGACCATGACGATCTCCCCCACCCCCGCGATGCGCGCAGGGATGCAGTTCATGAGCACCGACGAGGGGTAGGCCGCCGTGCCGCCCGGCACGTAGAGCCCGACGCGGGAAAGCCCGCGCACCCGCTGGCCCATGATGACGCCGTTTTCCTGCGTGTCGATGAAGCTCTGCTGCTTCTGGCGGTTGTGGAAGGCCGCGATGTTCTCCATCGCGGAGAGCATCGCATTGACGAATTCAGGCTCCGCGAGGGTGAGCGCGTCGTTGATTTCGTCGCGGTTCACCTCAAAGGTTTCGGGGCACCGCCCGTCGAATTTGACCGTGTATTCCCGCACGGCGTCGTCTCCGCGCTCCCGCACGGCGTCGATGATCTCGGTTACGGCCGCCGTCACCTTCCGGTCCACTTCCCCGCTGCGCCGCCGCAGCGATGCGAGCAGCTCCCATTCGGCGGCGCCGTCCGCCCTGACAATCGGTATCATTCCGTTTCCTCCCCGGCCAGATAGTCCTCGATGCGCGCGATCAGCGGCTCGATCTCCGCCTTGCGCAGCTTGAGGCTCGCGATGTTGACGATCAGCCGCGCGCTGACATCACAGATGTATTCGGCGACCACCAACCCGTTTTCCCGCAGGGTAGTGCCCGTCTCGACGATGTCGACGATCGCGTCGGACAGCCCCAGAATGGGCGCGAGCTCAACCGAGCCCTCGATCTTCACGATGCTGACATCCATGTTCTTGCGTTCAAAGAAGCCGCGCGCCACGTTCACATATTTGGAGGCGATGCGCCGGGTGTGGTACCCTTCGTAGAAGTCGACCCCCTGCGGCAGGGCGAGCGCGAACCGGCATTTGCCAAAGCCGAGGTCCGCCACCTCGTAGAAGGTGCCGCCCATCTCCATGATCGTGTCCTTGCCGACGACGCCGATGTCGCAGACGCCGTTGTCAACGTAGGTGGCGACGTCCGCCGCCTTGGCGAGCACGATCTCGAGATTCGTCCCCGCAACCGGCAGGATGAGCCTGCGGCCCTTCTCCCGGACGGCGGTGCAGTCGTAGCCGAGACGCTCGAACATCTCGACCGTGTCCTTTTCGAGCCGCCCCTTGGTCAGGGCGATGCGGATGGGTTTTATCATCGCGCGCCCTCCCCTTTCAGCGTCTCGACGTCGACCACCTCGATCGCGTCGTCCACGACGTGGAGCTGCCGGATGCCGCGCCTGCGCGCGTAGTCGGCGGCCGCGTCGAAGTCGTCGTAGACGCAGTTCTCCGCGACAAGGCCGTTCTCCGTCAGCGATTTGATGTAGTTGACCGCCTCGGGCAGGTGCCGCTCGTCGGAAAAGACGAGGATGTCGGGCGTCTGCGGGTCGGGTTCCCCGACGACCTGAGCCGCCGGATCGATGTTCACCGCGAAGCCGGTCGCCGAGAGCGGCGCGCCGAATTCGCCGAGGAGGTTGTCGTACCGGCCGCCCGAGAGCACCGGCTCGCCGATGCCGTCGAAATAGCCGCGGAAGATGAGCCCGGTGTAGTACTCCGCCTGGTTGACCAGCCCGAGGTCGATGATCACGCGGTCCTCCAGCCCGAGCTGGCAGAGGTCCTCGTAGAGCCCGTGCAGGTAGTCAAGGCACTCGAGCGCGCCGTTTTCGGAGAAGAGCTCATACGCCTTCCCGAAGACCTCCTCCCCGCCGAACAGCCGGGGCAGGTAGCCGAGCGCGGCCGCCGCGCGGCTGTCGCCGAAGGGCGCGAGCAGGTCGGAAAGCGCCGGGTAGTTCTTCTGCTCGATGCACTGGCGGATAGCCTCCTTGGTGTCCGCGCCGGCGTCGAGCGAATCGATCAGCGCCTTGAAATAGCCGATGTGGCAGAGTTCAATCCGGAAGCTCTCCCCGTTGATGTCCGAAAGCCCCGACGCGGCGAGCTCGACGATCTCGAGGTCGCTGCGCAGGGAGTTGGAGCCGATCAGTTCGACGCCCGCCTGGTAGATCTCGCTCAGTTTGCCGCGCATCGTATGCTCGACGCGGTAGACGTTTTCGCAGTAGTAAAGGCGCAGCGGCATCGGCATGCCGGTGAGGCGGGTCGCCACCAGCCGCGCGATCGGGATCGTGCAGTCGGGCCGCACGACCATCAGCCGCCCGTGGGTGTCCGAAAGCTTATACATGTTCTCCTGCGGGAAATGCGCAGCGGAGGAGCCGAACACGTCGTAAAACTCGATCGCGGGGGTGATGACCTGCCGGTAGCCGCGCGAACGGAACATCGCCGTGAGGCGGCTCACCACCTCTTCCCGCGAGACGCACTCGTCGAAGAGCAGGTCGCGGGTGCCGTCGGGGGTGACCTTATCGTAATGTTTCATGCGAACCTCCCGTTTTGCGTCTTGCTTTAACTTGCTAATATATTAGCATAGTGAAATATTCTTGTCAACTCCTTGCACAAAGATTCTCCCGGTTTTTGCGCCAAACGTCCACTTATCGCTCCCCGGGCGCCCCGCCCGCTACAAAGCCCCCACCGGCACGACTCAAAAGAAGGTGACCTGCGAGGTCGCGGGCAGGTCGCCGAGCGCGCCCGCGGCGCGCAGCGTCTCGACGACGGCGCTGGAGACCCCGGCACGGTTGGAGATGTCGTCCGCCGAGATGAAGGATTCGGATTTGGCCTCCTCCCACAGGCTCTTGGCGGCGGCCTCGCCAACCCCCTTGAGCGCCATGAAGGGCAGGCGGATCCTGCCGTCCTCCACCTCGTAGAGCTTGTAGTGGCTCTTGTAGAGGTCGACCGGCAAAAATTCAAAGCCGCGCGCCTGGCACTCGTGGATGATCTGCAGCATGGTCAGCGTGCCCTCGTCCTTGGCGGAACGGTCGTTGCCCATCGCGAGCAGGTTCTGGATCTTGCGCTTGGTAGCGGACTTCCCCTGCACCGCCGCCTCGGCGTCGAAGTCGTCGCCGCGCACGGTGAAGATGACCGCGTAGAAGGCCAGCGGATGGTGCACCTTGAACCAGCAGAGCCGGATGGAGGCGATGTCGTAGGCCGCGGCGTGCGCCTTGGGGAACATGTATTTGATCTTGAGGCAGCTGTCGATGTACCACTGGGGCACCCCGTGCTCCTTCATCGCCATCATGTGCTCCTCGGTCAGCAGCCTGGGCGCGTTGCCCTTACGGGTGATCTCCATGATCTTGAACGCCATCTTGGGCTCCAGCCCCTTGAGGAGCAGATAGGTCATGATGCTGTCACGTGTTCCGATGACCTCGGAAATCGTGCAGGTCCTGTTGCGGATGAGCTCCTGCGCGTTGCCGAGCCACACGTCGGTGCCGTGGGAGAGGCCGGAGATCTGGAGAAGGTCGGAGAAGTTCTTCGGCTGCGCCTCGATGAGCATCCCGCGCACGAAATTGGTGCCGAATTCCGGGATGCCGAGGGTGCCGGTGTTGCAGTCGATCTCCTCCGCCGTGACGCCGAGCGCGTCCGGCTTCAAAAAAAGGCTCATGACCTCCGGGTCGTTCATCGGCACGTCGTTTACGTCGATGCCGGTCATATCCTCGAGGTACTTGTACATCGTCGGAACGTCGTGCCCGAGCTCGTCGAGCTTGAGGATCGTATCGTGCAGCGAATGGAAGTCGAAGTGAGTGGTCGTGATGTCCGAGTTGGCGTCGTCGGCGGGGCGCTGCACCGCCGTAAAGTCGAACACCTCGTGGTTGGAGGGCACGACGACCATGCCGCCCGGGTGCTGGCCGGTCGTCCGCTTGACGCCGGTGCAGCCGAGCGCGAGCCGCTCCTCCTCCGCGCGGGTCATCACGAGCCCGCGCTCCTGCGCGTACTTTTTCACAAAGCCGTAGGCGGTCTTTTCCGCGACGGTCGAGATGGTGCCCGCCTTGAAGACGTGGGTCGGACCGAAAAGCTCCTCGGTGTACTTGTGGATCTTGCTCTGGTACTCGCCCGAGAAGTTGAGGTCGATGTCAGGCGCCTTGTCCCCGTCGAACCCGAGGAAGGTCTCAAACGGGATGTCGTGGCCGTCCTGCTTATATTTCGTGCCGCATTTGGGGCAGTTCTTTTCGGGCAGGTCGAAGCCGGAGCCCACCTCGCCCTTGGTGAAGAACTCGCTGTGGCGGCAGTTGGGGCAGTAGTAGTGGGGCGGCAGGGGGTTGACCTCCGAGATGCCCGCCATTGTTGCCACAAAGGAGGAGCCGACCGACCCACGGGAGCCGACCTTATAGCCGCCCTCCTCGCTCTTGGCGACGAGCTTCTGCGCGATCATATAGAGCACCGCGAAGCCGTGCTTGATGATCGAGCCGAGCTCCCGCTCGAGCCGCTTGGACACCAGCTCGGGGACCTGTCCCTCGTAGCCGTACATCTTCATCGTCCGCTCGCGGGTGATCCGCTGGAGGTCCTCCTCCGAGCCGGGGATCGTCGGGGTGAAGGTGCCGTTGGGGATCGGCTTGACGTCGCTTTCGATCATGTCCGCGATGCGGTTGGGGTTGTCGATGACGACCTCGTGCGCCTTCTGGGAGCCGAGGTATTCGAACTCCCTGAGCATTTCATCGGTCGTGCGGAAGTAGAGGGGCGCCTGCTGGTCGGCATCGGAAAAGCCCATGCCCGCCATCAGGATGGCGCGGAACTTCGCGTCGCCCGCGTCCATGAAGTGCACGTCGCAGGTCGCCACGACGGGGATGTTCAGCTTTTCACCGAGCTTCACGACCGTCTCGTTGAACTCCTTGATGCCGTTTTCATCCGGCACGGTGTTGTTGCGCACCATGAATTCGTTGTTGCCGAGCGGCTGGATCTCCAGATAGTCGTAGAACCTGGCGATGTCGCAGAGGTCCCCCCAGCTCTTGCCCTCGATGATCGCGCGGTAGAGCTGCCCGGCCTCGCAGGCGCTGCCGATCAGGAGCCCCTCGCGGTGCTCCATCAGCTTGGATTTGGGGATGCGCGGATGGCGCGAGTAGCAGTCAAGGTGGGAGAGGGAGACGAGGCGGTAGAGGTTTTTGAGTCCCGTGAGATTTTTGACCAGAATGATCTGGTGGTATGTAGGGGATTTTTTCACGTCGACCGCCGCGAGCGAGGTGTTGATCCGGTCGATGCTTTTGCAGCCCTTCTCGGATTTGAGGATGTCGATCATCCTCAGGAAGATCCGTGCGAGCATCTCCGCGTCGTCGCAGGCGCGGTGGTGGTTGAAGTCGCCCAACCCGAGGTGCTTGGCGACGAGGTCGAGCTTGTGCTTTTTGAGCTCGGGGAACAGGGAGCGCGAAAGGATGACCGTGTCGATCGCGGTAAAGTGGTAGGGCATGTGGCACCGGCGCGCCGCCTGCTTCAGGAAGCTCGTGTCGAAGGGGGCGTTATGCGCGACGAGCACCGCTCCGTCCCCGCCGCAGAACTCGTAGAAGGAGGCGAGCGCCTCCGCCTCGGAGGGCGCGCCGCGCACGTCGTCGTCGGTGATGCCGGTGAGCTCGGTGATCTTGGGCGGGATCGCCCGCTCGGGGTTTACGAAGGTGTTGAAGCGGTCGACCACTTCCCCGCCCGACAGCTTGACCGCGCCGATCTCGGTGATCCGTTCGGTCGCGGCGGAAAGGCCGGTCGTCTCAAGGTCGAAGACAATGATTTCCCGGTCGAAGTCTCCGGCGGCATGTCCGCTCACCGCCTGCACGACGTCGTCGACGAAATAGGCCTCCACGCCGTAGATGATCTTGATGTCCCCGCCCTTTTTGCGGATCGCGTTCTGGGCGTTCACCGCGTCGGGGAATGCCTGCACGACCCCGTGGTCGGTGATCGCGACCGCCTTGTGGCCGAACTCGTAGGCGCGGCGGACGAGCTTGTCCGCCGGGGTCAGGCCGTCCATCGCGGACATGTTGGAGTGCATATGCAGTTCCACCCGCTTCTCCTCCGCGGTGTCGCGGCGGGGGACCTTCTTTACGGTGGCGATGCTGTCGGGGCGCAGGACGTTCTCATGGTCGAAGCGGTCGTACTCGATCAGCCCGTACATCACGACGGTGTCCCCCACCTTGAGCTCGTCGAGCGCCTTGATCTTCTTGTCCATCCGCCCGATGACCTTCGCGCAGTAGGAGCCGGTGTAATCGGTGAAGTAGATCGAAAGGATGAGCGTCTTTTCGTCCCGGCTGGTGCGCCGGTCGATCTTGAAGACATCCCCCCAGACGGTGACGTTGCCGCTTTCGATGTTCACCCCCGCCATCTCGGCCGGACGGCCCTTGGGCGGGTTGCCATAGAGCGCGACCATCGAGCCGGGCTCGAAGGGCAGGTCGTGCGCGTCGAAGCTGAGCCGCGCCGCCGCGGGAACGACGGCGCCGTTTTCGAGCTTCTTTTCCGCCCGTTGGGGCGAGGGCGGTGTATATTTGATCGGCGCCGGACGCGCCTTGTCCATCGTTTCATGGTAGATGTCGCTGTCGGGCGCGACCTCGAGCACCCCGTCGAAGAGGACCTGTACCTCCCGTCCGAACTCCTCGCGGATGACGGCGGAGATCTTCTGGCCGCAGTGGATCTCCTCGAGGAAGGGACCGCCGCCGTGGCTGAGGTAGACGCGCAGCGTGTCGCCCGAGAGGTCAGCGCGGCTGCCGGTGAAAAAGCCGTTGACCGGCACCCCCTCGCCGCCGAGGCGGGCAATGATCTCGGGCAGGTAGTCGCTCGAAAAGAGCTCGCCCGGATAACGCGGGCAGACGGCCGCCGTGTCGAGGGTAAGCGCGCCCTCCAGTTTGCGGCCGAGCTCGGATAAGGCGCCGCGCGGCACCAGCTCGTCCAGCACGAGCGTGACGGTCAGCGCGCGCCGCGCCTGGTCGAGCCGCAGCCCGCAGATTTCGCCGCGCGCGGCGGCGCAGCCGGGGACGAGCTCTATGTAATCGCCGAATATCTCGATGAATGACGCCAAAACAGACAACTCCTCAAACCCTACAGTTTTTCAATCTCCTCAAGCAGCACGTCCACGATCCGGTCCTCGGGGTATTTCCCGACCGACGCCCCCTTCTTGAAGAGAAGCGCCTCCCCGTTTCCGCCCGCGATGCCGATGTCCGCTTCCCGCGCTTCTCCCGGCCCGTTGACGACGCAGCCCATGACCGCGACCTTGATGTCCTTGCGGCAGTCCGCCAGTGCCTCCTCCACCCTGCCCGCCAGGGAGATGAGGTCGATCTTCGTGCGCCCGCAGGTCGGGCAGGAGACGATCTCCGGCCCCCTGCCCCTGCCCACGGCCTTGAGGATGTCGCGCGCGGCGCGCACCTCCTCGACCGGGTCGGCGGTTAGCGAGACGCGGATAGTGTCGCCGATGCCGTCGCAGAGCAGCGACCCGATGCCCACCGCCGACTTGATGAGCCCCATGCGCGCGGTGCCCGCCTCGGTCACGCCGAGGTGGAGTGGACAGCCGAGCTGCTTCGCGGCCAGCCGGTAGGCCTCGATCATTGTCGGGACATGCGACGACTTGATCGACACGACGACGTCGGTGAAGTCGAACTTTTCCAGAAGGCGCGCATGGTAGAGGGCGCTGTCGACCAGCGCCTGGGGGGTCGGCGCGCCGTATTTCGCGAGGATGTGCTTTTCCAGCGAGCCGGAGTTGACCCCGATGCGGATGGGCACCCCCGCCGCCCTGCACGCGTCCGCGACCTGCTTTACGCGGTCCTCCCCGCCGATGTTGCCGGGGTTGAGGCGGATCTTGTCCACCCCCGCCGCCACGCAGTCGAGCGCGATGCGGTAGTCGAAGTGGATGTCCGCGACAAGCGGGACGGAGACCGCCGCCTTGATCGCGGGCACCAGCCGAACCGCCTCCCGGTCGGGCACGGCGGCGCGGATGATGTCGCAGCCCGCGGCCTCGAGCGCCCGCGCCTGCGCGACGCTGCCAGCCACGTCCCCTGCGGGCACATTCAGCATCGACTGCACGGCGATGGGACTTCCGCCGCCGATCGTCACATTCCCAATCTTCACTTTCCTTGTCATCCGTTCACGTCCCGTCTAAAAGAATCGCAGGATATCGTTGAAGGTCACCACCAGCATCAGGCCCATCAGCAGGACGAACCCCGCCGTGTGGATGATTCCCTCGTATTTCGGGTTGACCGGCCGGCGGATCACCAACTCGATCAGCAAAAAGAGCAGCCGCCCGCCGTCGAGCGCGGGCACCGGCAGGAGGTTGAAGACGCCGATGTTGACGGTAATGAACCCCACGAGCAGCAGAAGCGTCTTGATCCCCGCCATGCTCGCCTGCCCGATGACCGTCGAAACTCCCACCGGACCGGAGAGCTCCGCGAGGGTGAAGTTGCCGGTGATTAGGTTGATGAAGGACATCCACACCTGACGAACAATTGAAAACATCCATAAAATGGTATATTGCACGCTGCTCCAAAAGGTTTTGGGCGCGGAATCGACATAGAAGTCGAGGTTGATGACCTTGGTGCCGTCCTCCATGACCTGCATGCCGAAGTCAATATCCCTGAGCTCGAGCTTTTCCCCGCCGCGCAGGACGGTAAAGGTGACCACGCCGTCCTTGTCGCTCACCATGGAGAAGGAGATGTCGTTGGAGGTGAAGACGCGGCTGCCGTTGACCCGGAGGATCCGGTCCCCCGCCTGAAGCCGCGTGTTGCTCTGCGCGCCCTCGTGGAACCCGCCGACCACCGTCGTAGGCAGGCTCTGCCGCATCCCGACGAGGATCGACAGGATGACAAAGCCCAGCAGCAGGTTCATCAGCGCGCCCGCGCAGACGAAGAGGATCCGCTTCCACAGCCGCACGTTGCAGTAGGCGCGCGGGTCGGAGCTGTCCTCGTCCTCCCCCTCGACCGCGACGTAGCCGCCGATCGGCAGGGCGCGCAGGGCATATTTGGTTTCGCCGCGCTGGGTGGACCAGATCGCGGGGCCCATGCCGAGCGCAAATTCGTTGACCCGCATCCCCGAGAGCTTGCCGACCGTAAAATGGCCGAGCTCATGGATGAAGATGAGCAGCCCGAAGACGAAAACCGCGACAACGACCTGAAAGACAATACTCATAGAACGCAACACATTCCAATCCACATAAAATCGCCCGAATACGGCGGCGCTACTATCATAGTATTCTTACCGCCGCGCGCAATATTCCGGCGGATTACCGGCGCGTGCAGTACGCCTCGGCAAGCGCGCGCGCGGCATCCTCCGCCTCGAGCACCTCTTCCAGTGTGTAAAGCTCATCGGCATTACAGGAAAAACTCTCCAATATGTACCCGACGCACCGCCCGATGTCGAGGAATTTGAGCTCCCCGGCCAGAAAGCGCCCGACCGCGTATTCGTTGGCCGCGTTGACCGCGCAGGGATAGAGCCCGCTGCGCCTTGCCGCCTCGATGCAGATGTCCAGGCAGACAAACGTCCCGCAGTCGGGTTTTTCAAAGGTGAGACTGCCATAGTCGGTGAGCGACAGACGCCTCGCATCGGTCGGCGCGCGGTGCGGCCAGGTCAGCGCGTACTGGATGGGCACCGCCATGTCGGGCGTGCCCATCTGCGCGATCACCGCGCCGTCGGCGTACTCCACCGCCGAATGGACGACGCTCTGCGGGTGCACGACGATCTCGATCTGGTCGGGCGACAGCCCAAAGAGCCACATTGCCTCGATGAATTCGAGCCCCTTGTTCATGAGCGTTGCGGAATCGACGGTGATCTTCGCGCCCATCGACCAATTGGGGTGCCGGAGCGCGTCCGCTGCGGTCATTCCTTCGAGCTCCTTGGCGGTTTTGCCGCGGAACGGCCCGCCCGACGCCGTGAGGATGATCTTTTTGAGCGCCGCGCGGTCGTTGCCCTGCAGCGACTGAAAGATCGCGCTGTGCTCGCTGTCGACAGGCAGCAGGTCCACGCCGTTTTCCTCCGCCGCGTCCATCACGAGCCGTCCGCCAGCGACGAGCGTCTCCTTGTTGGCGAGCGCGACCGTCTTTTTGGCCGCGATGGCGGCGAGCGTCGGCCGCAGGCCGACCATCCCCACCACCGCGTTGCATACCACGTCGACGCCGGGAAGCGAAGCGGCCTCGCACATCCCCTCGACACCCGCCAGCAAGCGGATATCGGTATCCGCGAGTCGGGTCTTCAGGTCTGCGTAGGCCGTTTTGTCCGAAACGACAACACAGCGAGGGTGAAACTCCCTCGCCTGCGTTTCCAGCAGGGCGGCGTTCCTGTTTGCGGCAAGCACGTCGACCCCGTATCCGAGATTTTTACAGCAACGAAGCGTCTGGGTGCCGATCGAACCGGTCGACCCCAGAAGCGCGATTGTTTTCTTCAAATTCTGCCCCGCCTTCATTGATATGTACTCACGCCGCCAGATGGACGTGCTGGCTGAAGATGAACACCAGCGGCGCGACCATCAGCACGCTGTCAAACCGGTCCATGATCCCGCCGTGCCCCGGCATGATCGAGCCGTAATCCTTGACGCCGAACTGCCGCTTGATGACCGAGGCCGACAGGTCCCCAATCATGCTTGCCGCCGACAGGAAGGGCACGATGCAGAGCAGCGCCGGGACGTTGACCGCGATGGGAACGCCCAGCCAGCCCGAAACGGCGCCGTAGAGGAGCGCGACAAGCAGCATGGCGATCTCGGCGAAGACGATCCCGCCGATCGCGCCTTCCACCGTCTTTTTCGGGCTGATGACGGGCGCGAGCTTATGCTTCCCGAATGCGCGCCCCGTAAAATAGGCCCCCGTGTCGCTCAGCCAGGCGCTGCCCAGCGTCACAAGCACGTAGAAGATGCCCAGCGCCTTGCCCCAATGGTCGCGCATGTAGATCATCGTGGTCAGCGAAAAAGGCACCACCAGGCTGAAGAGGAAGCTCATCGCGATCTGCTCGATGCGCAGCAGGCTGTGGCGGCGCAGCAGCACGGCGAAGATCGCCACCACATAGAGGTAGCAGATCGGCATGATGTGCCGGGCGATCCACTGCACGGAAAAAAGCGGGATCACCGCCGCGAACGCGATCGAGAGCGCCGCCACGAGCTTATCCCTGGTGCAGCCGGTCGCGGCGAGCAGCTCGTAGACCGCCAGCGCGCAGATAAAGGCGATCACAAGGTTCGTCAGCACCGTATCGAAAAAGACAAAGACCACGAACAGCAGCACAAGGCCGATCATGGAGCTGATGATTCTTACCTTCATAGAACTCTCCCATCCTCCGCCGTTTTGCGGGGTGACATTACAGGCCGCCGAAACGCCGCGACCGCCCCTGGTATTCCGCGATAGCGCGGTCGAGGTGCCCGGGGGTAAAGTCCGGCCAGAGCACATCCATAAACACCAGCTCGGCATAGGCCGCCTGCCAAGGCAGGAAGTTGGAGGTGCGCTGTTCCCCGCTCGGGCGGATGATCAGGTCGGGGTCGGGCTGACCGGCGGTGTAGAGCGCGCCGGCAAACGCCTCCTCGTCGATTTCGTCGGGAGAAAGCTCCCCGGCAAGGCATTTGCGCGCAAGCGCGCGCGCCGCGTGAACGATCTCGTCCCGGCCCCCGTAGTTGAGCGCGATGTTGATGGTGATCGCGGTGTTTTTGGCGCTCTCGGCCTCCGCGCGCGCGATCATCTCCCGGATATCGTCGGAAAGCGGGCCGCGTTCCCCCAGGAAACACAGTCGCGCGTCCTCCTCCCGATGCTTGAACATCTCGTTCAGGTACCTGCGCAAAAGGTCCATCAGCCCCTCCACCTCGTCCGCGGGCCGCTTCCAGTTTTCGGTGGAAAAGGCGTAGATCGTCAGGTAGGGGACGCCGATCTCCCGGCAGTATTTTGCGATTTTGCCAAAGGTATCCGCCCCGGCCTTGTGCCCCGCGCTGCGCGGAAGGCCGCGGCGGCTCGCCCAGCGCCCGTTCCCGTCCATGATGATGCCGATGTGGCGGGGCAGGGCGCCGGCAGGCTGCGTATTCGACATGGATACACTCCGTTCCGGAATCAGATTTCGAGGATTTCCTTCTCCTTCTTCGCGGCAATTTCATCGATCCGCTTGCAGAATTTGTCGGTCATCTTCTGGGTCGCTTCCTCGAGGTCCTTCTGGTCGTCCTCGCTGATCTCGCTCGATTTTTTGAGCGCCTTAAACTTCTCGTTGGCGTCGCGGCGGATCGCGCGGATCGCGACCTTGGCCTCCTCACCCTGCTTCTTGATCTGCTTGCAGATCTCTTTCCTGCGCTCCTCGGTCAGCGGCGGGAAAACGATGCGGATGACGGAACCGTCGTTGGTGGGGTTGATGCCGATATCAGAGGCCTGGATCGCCTTTTCGATCGGCTTGAGGGTGGATTTGTCCCACGGCTGGATCACCAGGATGCGCGCCTCCGCCACCGAGATCGCCGCCATCGCCTGGACCGGCGTGGGGGTGCCGTAGTAGTCGACCGTGATCTTGTCGAGCACGGCGGGGTTGGCCCTTCCGGCGCGGATGGTCGCGAACTCGCCCTCCAGCACGCGGATGGTCTTTTCCATCTTTTCGTTATAGGGGTTCAGCCGTTCATTCATCTGAGTCATCCTCCTTCACGATGGTTCCGATATTTTTGCCTTCGATCGCGGCCAGGATGTTGTCCGGGTCGGCGAGGCTGAATACAAGGACGGGAATCCGGTTGTCGCGGCACATCGCGGCGGCCGTGCTGTCCATCACGCCCAGCCCCTTCTCCAGCACCTCCTGGAAGGAAACGTTGTCATACCGCACGGCGGTGTCGAACTTGTTGGGGTCGCAGTCGTAAACGCCGTCCACCATCGTCGCCTTGAGGATGATGTCCGCGTCGATTTCGGCGGCGCGCAGAGAAGAGGCGGTGTCGGTCGAAAAATAGGGGTTGCCGGTGCCGCAGCCGAAGATGACGACCCGGCCCTTTTCAAGGTGGCGGACGGCGCGCCCGCGGATGTAGGGTTCGGCGATCTGCTGCATGGTGATGGCGGTCTGCACCCGCACGGGCACCCCCAGCGCCTCAAGCGCGTCGGCCAGCGCGAGGGAGTTCATGACGGTGGCGAGCATCCCCATGTGGTCGGCGCGGGTGCGGTCCATGCTTCCCGCGTCCCTGCCGCGGAAGAAGTTGCCGCCCCCGACCACGATCCCGATCTCGGCCCCGAGCGAGGCGCATTTTTTGATGCTCTCGCAGATGCCGCGCACGACGCTGTAATCGATGCCGAATTTTTTCTCCCCGGCGAGGGCTTCCCCGCTGAGCTTCAGCAGGACCCGTTTATACTTCAGTGGCATACATGACCTCCCGGAATGGTTATTTTTGACGCTTCCGCGCCCCGTTTATGCAATCCGGCCCGCGGGCCGGAGGGGGAAATTACATCCCTTCTATTTTACAATAATCACCCGTCAAAGTAAAGGGCGCGCCGCGATTAATTTCCCCCCTCCCCATACAAAAAAGGCGGCCGGATAACCGGCCGCCTTTCGACGGGAAAATCTTTACTTGATCATGCTGGCAACTTCGTCGGCGAAGTTGTCCTCGCGCTTCTCAAGGCCCTCGCCCTTCTCATAGCGGACGAAACCGGTGACCTTGATCGAGCCGCCGAGCTCCTTGGCGGTCTCCTCGGTGTACTGCGCCACGGTGATGTCGCCGTTCTTGACGAACGGCTGGTCCAGCAGGCAGTTCTCCTTGTAGTACTTGCCGATGCGGCCGTCGACCATCTTGGCGATGATCTGGGCGGGCTTGTTCTTGAGCTTCTCGTCGTTGGCGATCTGAGCGGTGAGGATCTCCTTCTCCTTCTCGATGACGTCCGCGGGAACGGAAGCCTCGTCGAGGAAGAGCGGATTGATCGCCGCGACCTGCATCGCGACGTCCTTCGCGTAGGCCTGGAAGCCCTCCTTGTCCGCGACGTCGGTCTCAAAGGTAACCATGACGCCGATGCGGCCGCCGCCGTGCACGTAGGTGACGAGCGGGCCCTCGGCATAGGTGAAGCGGCGGACCTTCATGTTCTCGCCGATCGTGAGGATCTTGTCGCGGAGCTCCTCCTCGACGGTCATGCTCATGCCGACCGCGGGGAGCTTCAAAAGCGCGTCGACATCGGCGGGCTTGTGGGCCGCGACTGTCTTGGCGCAGGATTTGACGAAGTCCATGAACTTATCGTTCTTCGCGACGAAGTCGGTCTCCGAATTGACCTCGATCACAACGCCGACCTTGGTGTCGTCGTCGACCATCGCGAGGACGACGCCCTCGGCCGCGATGCGGCCGGCCTTCTTGGTGGCCGCGGCGAGCCCCTTCTCACGGAGAATCTCAACCGCTTTTTCCATATCTCCATCCGCTTCGGTCAGAGCCTTTTTGCAGTCCATCATGCCGCAATTGGTCTGCTCACGCAGCGCCTGTACGTCTTTTGCAGTGAATGCCATTCGTGAAACCTCCATATATCTTTTATTCGTCCAAAAAGCCGGGATTACTTGTCGGCGGGAGCCTCGTCGGTCTCGTTCTCCTTCGCGGCGGCCTCTTCCGGGGCGACCTCGGTGCTGCCCTGGCGGCCCTCGATGAGGGCGTCGGCCATGGTGGCGCACAGCAGCTTGACGGCGCGGATCGCGTCGTCGTTGCCGGGGATCACGTAATCGATCTCATCGGGATCGCAGTTGGTGTCGACGATCGCGACGATGGGGATGCCCAGCTTGCGCGCCTCGGCGACGGCGATCTTCTCCTTGCGGGGGTCGACGACGAAGAGGGCGGACGGGAGCTTCTTCATGTCCTTGATGCCGCCGAGGAACTTCTCGAGCTTCTCGATCTCAAGGTTGAGCTTGCTGACTTCCTTCTTCGGGAGCAGCTCGAAGGTACCGTCCTCCTGCATCTTGCGCAGCTGCGCGAGGCGGTCGATCCGGCGGCGGATGGTCTTGAAGTTGGTCAGCATGCCGCCGAGCCATCTGGCGTTGACATAGTAAGCGCCGGCGCGGGTGGCCTCGTCACGGACGGAATCGCCCGCCTGCTTCTTGGTGCCGACGAACAGGAGGTTCCCGCCGTTGGCGGCCATGTCGCGGACGAACATATAGGCCTCGTCCAGCTTTTTGACGGTTTTCTGGAGGTCGATGATGTAGATGCCGTTGCGCTCGGTGAAGATGTAACGGGCCATCTTCGGGTTCCATCTCCGGGTCTGGTGGCCGAAGTGGACACCCGCCTCCAACAGTTGTTTCATTGATACTACGCCCATGATAAATTCCTCTCTTTCGGTTAAATTCCGCCACCACGTTCATCTCATCCCATCATCCCGGACCGGGACACCGATCAGATGATCGCGCGGTGTGTGTGTTACCGGCAGTATGCCAGCCGTAATATATTACCACAAAGAGAGGAAAAATGCAAGTATGAATTTCCCGCCGCACCAATATTTTGCGCGGTTTCGGGGCGTTTAGTCGTCCTCCAGGATACGGAACCACTTTCCGCGGCCGCCCGTGGAATTTTCCTGCGCCGGAAGGGTGTGGTTGACGAGGATGGTGTCCTCCCCGATCACCTCGATGTCCTGCCAGCGGATGACGGTGTCCTCCTCCCGGCCGAGCAGCCCGAAAAAGCGCAGCCTGCCGCGGATGACGATCGCCGTGACCGCCGCAGCCGCCGTGTCGATCTCCGCGTCCGAGACGTACCCGAGCTTGCTGCCGTTGCGCACGTTGATGACATATTTGTTCCGAAGGTCCCCCATCCGGCAAAACATGGCCCTTCCCCCTTGTGCTGATTTGATAAAAGTATATGTGCGCGTTTGGGGAAATAGTTCTTCCGCCAATCAATTGACATTTGGTTGGAAATCCCTTATGATAAACTTTATGAACAATTTGTAAACCCCGCAAACGGGAATCCCCGGCAGAGCAGGGACCTGCCGGGACGGAGGTGTTTTTGTGCAAAGGGAAAAATTTTCTTCGCGGCTCGGCTTCCTGCTGATCTCGGCGGGCTGCGCCATCGGAATCGGCAACGTCTGGCGGTTCCCCTACATCACGGGACAGTACGGCGGCGCGGCGTTCGTGCTGATCTACCTGTTCTTCCTCGTCATCCTCGGCCTGCCGATCATGGTGATGGAGTTCTCGGTCGGCCGCGCCAGCCAGAAGAGCGCCGCCCGCTCGTTCGACGTGCTCGAGCCCAAGGGCAGCAAATGGCACCTGTATAAATACGGCGCCATGCTCGGCAACTACATGCTGATGATGTTTTATACGACCGTCGGCGGCTGGATGCTCATCTACTTTGTGAAGATGGCGGGCGGCGAGTTCGTCGGCAAGACCCCGGAAGAGGTCGGCGGCATCTTCAACGGCATGCTCGGCGACCCGCTGCTCATGATGATCTGGATGGTGATCGTCGTCGTGATCGGCTTCAGCGTCTGCTCGATGGGGTTGCAGAACGGCGTGGAAAAGATCACCAAGGCGATGATGAGCTGCCTGCTGCTCATCATGGTCGTGCTCGTCGTACGCTCGGTCACGCTGCCGGGCGCGGGCGAAGGACTCCGGTTTTACCTCATGCCCGATTTCGGCAAGATGGCCGACCAGGGCATCACCACCGTCGTCTCCGCCGCCATGGGGCAGGCGTTCTTCACCCTCAGCCTCGGCATCGGCGCAATGGCCATCTTCGGCAGCTACATCGGCAAGGACCGCTCCCTCACCGGCGAGTCGATCAGCATCACGCTGCTCGACACCTTCGTCGCGCTGATGGCGGGCCTGATCATCTTCCCCGCCTGCTCGGCGTTCGGCGTCGACTCGGCGCAGGGCCCCGGCCTCGTCTTCGTCACCCTGCCCAACATCTTCAACGAGATGCCCGGCGGACGGGTGTTCGGCGCGCTCTTCTTCGTCTTCATGTCCTTCGCCGCCCTCTCGACCATCATCGCGGTGTTCGAGAACATCGTCTCCTTCGGCATGGACCTGTGGGGCTGGACCCGCAAAAAGACGGTTGCCGTCAACTTTGTGGCGATCATCCTGCTTTCGATCCCCTGCGTGCTCGGCTACAACCTGTGGAGCGGCTTTGTCCCGCTCGGCGCGGGTTCCGCGGTGCTCGACCTCGAGGACTTCATCGTCAGCAACAACCTGCTGCCGCTCGGCTCCCTCGTCTACCTGCTCTTCTGCACCTCCCGGTACGGATGGGGCTGGAAAAACTTCCTTACCGAGGCGGACACCGGAAACGGCGTCAAATTCCCCAAATGGTCGCGGATCTACGTCTCCTACATCCTGCCGATCATCGTGCTGATCCTCTTCGTGCAGGGCTACTGGGACAAGATTTTCAAGGCGCTGTTCATGCGCTGATCCATGAAAAGAAAAAGGAAGCCGCCCGCGGGCGGCTTCCTTTTTTAGATGTGTTTTTTGATCCAGTCGAGCGCGCCCTTTTCCAGCCGGGAGACCTGCGCCTGTGAAATGCCGATCTCCTTGGCGACCTCCATCTGGGTCTTGCCGACGAAAAAGCGCAGCGTGAGAATCCTCTTCTCCCGATCGCCGAGGCTCTTCATCGCCTCCTTGATCGCAATCTCGTCCATCCAGTCGCTCTCGCCGCCCTTGTCACCCACCTGGTCCATCACGTAGATGGTGTCTCCGCCGTCCGAGTAGACCGGCTCGTAGAGGGACATCGGCTCGACGATCGCCTCGAGCGCGAGCACGACGTCCTCCTTTTTGGCCCCCATCTCCGCTGCGATCTCGTCTACGGTCGGCTCCTTGGAGTTGCGGTTGATGAGCGTCTCCTTCGCCTGCATCGCCTTATAGGCGAGGTCGCGCAGCGAACGGCTCACCCGCACCGAGTTGTTGTCGCGCAGATGGCGGCGGATTTCCCCGATGATCATCGGCACCCCGTAGGTGGAAAAGCGCACGTTCTGGTTGGGATCGAAGTTGTCGATCGCCTTGATCAGTCCGATGCACCCCACCTGGAAGAGGTCGTCCAGATTTTCGCCGCGGTTGGTAAACTTCTGCACGACCGACAGCACCAGCCGCAGGTTGCCGTTGATCATCTCCTGGCGCGCCTGCTGATCCCCCTGCCGGATGCGCTTTAACAGCTCGATCTTTTCCTTTTCCTTTAAAACGGTCAGCTTGGCCGTATTGATCCCGCAGATTTCCACCTTGTTGTAATACACGTTTCGCACCCCGCTCACCCGAATCTTTCTAAATTCAGTATGAGCAGGGGAATTTGCAAACATACGCTTTCCAAAAATTGCTTGACCGGCGCGGCAGCTTTTTCCGGGACGCGCGGGAAGGCCCCGGCACGGAATCTCCGTGCCGGGGCCTTCCTGTAAAGTGGGGTGCCGTTACAGGGTCTTTTCCAGCTCCTTCTTGAGCTTTTTGATGATGCGCTTTTCCAGCCGCGAGATGTACGACTGGGAGATGCCGATGATGTCCGCGACCTCCTTCTGGGTCTTCTCCTCGCTGCCGAGCAGGCCGAACCGCAGCTTCATAATGAGCTGTTCGCGCTCGTCGAGATGGCTGATCGCGCCGAGCAGGAGGTTCTTTTCCGCCTCGTCCTCGATGGGACGGTTGATGCTGTCCGGATCGGTGCCCAGAATATCCGAAAGAAGCAGCTCGTTGCCGTCCCAGTCGATGTTGAGCGGCTCGTCGATCGAGATTTCGTTCCTGTGCGACTGGTTTTTGCGCAGGTGCATGAGGATCTCGTTTTCGATGCAGCGGGAGGCGTAGGTGGCCAGCTTGATGTTCTTCTGCGGGCAGAAGGTGTTCACCGCCTTGATCAGCCCGATCGTCCCGATCGAGATGAGGTCCTCCACGCAGATGCCGGTCGACTCGAATTTTTTGGCGATGTAGACGACCAGCCGCAGATTATGTACCGTCAATGTCTCCTTCGCGCCCTCGTCGTTCTCCTCGAGCTTGCGGAAGACGATCTTTTCCTCCTCCTTGGAGAGCGGAGCGGGCAGCGTCTCCGGGCCGTTGATGTAGTAGGCCCGCCGCCGCCACAGCCGCCGGAAGATTTCGCGCAGCCGCCCGAACAGCCCGGCCGCCCGCGCCCGTAATGTCGTGATCAAATAAATACGCCCCTTCCCTAATGCGCCCGGTCGATGATCTGCGGGTTGATGAGCGCCTGGTATTCCCCGCTGATCGGTTCGCGGCTCGCCGCTATGTAGACGTCGGAGGTCCGGATCGTCCTGCCTCCTCCGGTGATCTGGATTTCATCGGGCCGGAACCCCTCGAGCGCCCCCTCCCCCGTCACCGTCCGGCAGGGGATCACCCGGAAGCCCGCATGCTCGGGCGGACGGACCCGTTCCGCCAGCGTCCGGTCGCAGACGATGACCGGAGCGCCGGAAAAAGGCTCCCGCAAATCGCTGCCGGTATCCGCGAGCCCCTTGCAGGAGACCGCCCTCCCGCCCGCCGTCACGGTGATCTCATAGAGCCGGCGCTCGTCGACCCGGCCCGCGAAGAGCCGCTCGAAGAGCAATAGGAACAGGTAGGCGGCGGTCGTGGAGAGGATGAGCGCCAGCACGGAGATGTCGAAGTAGACCACGCCGTTATAGAAGATCATCCCGGCGGGCGCGAGCAGGCGGGAGAGCGCCAGCATGAGCCCCGCGAAGAGGAAGCTCACCGCAAAGGTGACAAAAAGGGCCTTTGCGAGCCTCTGCCACGGGCGGACGCCGAAGGCGGCCGCCGCCATCGCCAGGGCGAGCAGGATTTTATAGAGGATCTGGAACCACATCCCGACATAGGGCAGGAAGATGACGAGCGACCCGAGCGCGCCGACGAGCGCCCCGGCGCACAGCCTCCAGCGGCATATCACCACGCCGAGCAGCTTGGCAGAGGCGAGCAGGAGCAGGAGATTGACGATATAATTCACCACCACCAGCACATCGGCATAAACTGTCATAACCGCCCCGCCCCCTCGAAAAGTTCCAAGCTGATATTGTCCAACAGGACTATTATAGAGAGCGGACAAGTTTTGTTTCTGTCGAAATCGCGGGACAAATCATCGGATTTCTCCAAAGCCCCGCGCGGGCTAACACGATGGGCCCCTCCCGCATACAATGAGAGAGAACAGCAACTGTATCGGAGCGTCCGGCGGGGCTCCATGCCAGCCCTTTCCTGCCGCACGGGACCGCGCGCGGCGTTCTTATCCCTGTGAGCTGTGCTTTTGATACATTTATTCTGAGAAAAAGGTGTGATCGTTAATGGCTTGTTGTTGTAACAACAGGAACCGCTGCAACTGCGGCTGCAACTGCTGCCGGAAAAAGATGGACGAATGCCGCATCCAGCCCGTCAGCGGATGCCGTCCCAACAGCGACTGCTGCTGGTATCCGGTTGATGTCACGTCCGACAACGGACGCCAGATGAGGCTTTGCTGCGACCAGAGCGGCTGCTGCGGGATGTTCCCCGAGGACTGCCGGAATACCTTCTGGCCCGACTTCGCCCATCCGCGGTGGCTCTGCTGCAAGGACCTCTACTGCGCGAGGAGAAAGTGCGGCTGCTGACCTCCCGGTTTCGGGGCTGCGCCGCCCGTGCAGAACATAAAAAAGGTGCGCAGCAACCGCTGCGCACCTTTTTTATCGCTTTACAACCATACGGCCGCCCCGCGGGGCGGGCGTCCCGATGCCCGATAACAGTCCGGGTCGGGCACCGGCACCGCCTCGAGCAGCGCCCGTGTATAGGGGTGGCGCGGACGCCCGCAGACCTCCGCGGTCTCCCCCAGCTCGACGAGCTTTCCCGCCCTCATGACGCCGATGCGCCCGCAGACCCGCCGCACCGCGGCAAGGTCGTGGGAGATCAGCAGGACGGACATGCCCCGCTCCCGCCGCAGGCGCAGGAAGAGGTTCAAAATCTGCGCGCGCACCGACATGTCGAGCGAGGCGGCAGGTTCGTCGGCGAGCAGGAGATCGGGGTCGGGCGCGAGCGCCCGCGCCACCGTGATCCGCTGCTGCTGCCCGCCCGAAAGGCCGCCCGGAAAGCAGCCGGCGAGTTCTTCGCCGAGGCCGACCAGCCCGAGCAGTTCGCGCGCCCTTTCCCTGCGTTCGGCGCGCCCGCCCCGGCGCAGGATGTCGAGCGGCTCGCAGATCAGCTCTTCGGCCGTCATGCGCGGATTGAGGGAGCCGGACGCGTCCTGGAAGATCATCTGGAAGCTCCCCGCGAGGCGGATTTCGCCGTCCTCCGGACGGCAGAGCCCGGCGACGCAGCGGGCGACGGTCGATTTGCCCGAGCCGCTCTCCCCGACGAGCCCGAAGAGTTCCCCGCGCCCGATCGAAAAGGACACGCCGTCGACCGCGTGGATCTCCGCGCCGCCCGACAAAAAGCGTTTTTGCAGCCCGCATACCGAAAGCAGCGGCTCATCCACCGGCGCTCACCCGCCTTTCCCCAATCCCGGCGGGCGGGTCGACGCGCGGCGCGTCGGGATGCAGCAGCCAGGTCGCGGCATAGTGGGTATCGGAAACGCGGAAGAGGGGCGGCTCCTCCCGCCAGTCGACGCCCAGCGCCCAGGGATTCCGCGGGGCAAACGCGTCGCCCGCGGGTGGATGGAGCAGGTCGGGAGGCGCGCCTGGAATGCTGAAGAGCTCCCCCGTTCCCTCCGGGGAGGGAACGGACGCGAGCAGCCCCCAGGTGTAGGGATGGCGCGGATCGTGGTAGATTTCCTCCGCGGCGCCGATTTCGACGAGCTTTCCCGCGTACATGACGGCGACGCGCCCGGCGATCCGCGCCGCCGCGCCGAGGTCGTGGGTGATAAAGAGGATCGCTGTGCCCGTCTGGTGCTGGATGTCCCGCAGCAGATCGAGCATCTGCGCCTGCACGGTCGCGTCGAGCGCGGTGGTCGGCTCGTCGGCGACAAGCAGCTTCGGGCCGCAGGCAAGCGCCGACGCGAGCACGCAGCGCTGGAGCATCCCGCCGGAAAACTGGTGCGGATAGTCGCCGTACCGCCGCGCGGGTTCGGAGATGCCGGTCAGGGCCATCAGCTCGAGCGCGCGCGCCTTCGCCCCGGCACGGGAGATCCCTCCGTGCGCGCGGGCGGCGCGGGCGATCTGGCTTCCCACCGGCAGGGAGGGGTTCAGCGCGGACATCGGGTTTTGCAGCACGAGCGCGATCTCCTTCCCGCGGATCCCCTCGAGCTCCCGCTCGCCCATCGCGGCGAGATCCCGCCCCGCGTAGAGGATGCTCCCGCCCGCGACCCGCCCCCGGTGGGGCAGCAGGCCGAGCAGGCTCTTGCAGAGCACCGACTTGCCGCAGCCGCTCTCCCCCACGACCGCGAGCGTCTCCCCCGCGCAAAGCGAGAAGGAGACGCCGCGCACCGCCCGGATGACGCCGCGCGGGGAGTCAAACGCGATCTTCAGATCCCGCACCTCAAGCAGCGCGTCCATGGTCATTCCCCCTTCAGGCGAGCGTCCAGTCTTTGACGTTCCAGAAGATGCCCACCCCGTGGTGGCCGAGGACCGTGTCGGGCGCGATCCCCTGCACCCGGTCCTTCGCGACGTAGACGGCGTCGGCATAGGCCAGGAAGGTGTAGGGCAAATCGTCGGTCAGCGCCTCCTGGAACGCCTGATAGTATTTCATCCGGTCGGCGGAGACGTCGGTGCCGCGCGCTTTCCCGAGCAGGTCGTCCACGCGGGGGTTGGAGTAGTTCCCGTAGTTGGCCGCCTGCCCGGTGCCGAACACCTTGTAGGTGTGGTCGTCGGGGTCGAAGGGGCTTCCCCAGCCGATCAGATAGGCGGCCTGCCCCGCCCAGTCGATCTCGGAATCGATCGAGACGGTCACGTCCGCGCCCGCCTCGGAGAACTGCTGCGCGCAGATGTTCGCCATGTCGACGCGCACCGGGTCCCCCTCGGGGCAGTGGATCGTAAAGGCCAGCCGGTCGCCGTCCTTCTGGTAGACGCCGTCGGAGCCCTGCCGCCAGCCCGCCGCTTCGAGCATCGCGCGGGTCTTGACCGGATCGTACTGGAACTTTTCAACGGCCGGATTGTTGTAGGGGCCGGACTGGAGGGGCGAGTAGGCGGGCCGGCCCTTGCCGAGCAGGACGCTGTCGACGATCGCCTGCCGGTCGACCGCGTAGCTCAGCGCGTTGGGCAGCTCGCGGTATTTGGCGAAGAGCGGATGGTTGAAGTTATAGAGGACCCCCCGGTAGTCGGAGGTCTTCATGTCGTAGACGGTAAAGCCCTCCGCGTCCCCGAACGACCGCGCGTCCTGCGGGGAAACCTGCGCGAGGTCGAGCTCCCCCGACCGAAGCTGCATGGCGCGCGCCTTCTCGTCGGGCACGATCTTGAAAATGATCCGCCCGATCTTCGGCGTGCCCGCGTAGTAATCAGGGTTGCGCTCGAGCTCGATGCTCTGCCCCGCGTCCCACGCGACAAGCTTGTAGGGGCCGGTCCCGACCGGCGCCTGGTTGAAGGGGTCGGTGACGAGGTCCTTCCCCTCGAGCAGGTGCTTCGGGAGGATTCCGATCGCGAGGTAATCGAGCATCGCGGCGTTGGGTGAGGAAAGCGTGATCCTCACGGTATGGTCGTCGGGCGTCTCAATCGCCGCGATGTCCTCATAGTTGGAGGCGATCTCCGAGAGGTTCTCGGGGGCGAGGATCGCTTCCAGCGTGAACTTTACGTCTGCGGAGGTGAACGGTTCGCCGTCGTGCCATTTGACGCCCTTCCGGAGCGCAAAGGTGTAGGTGAGGCTGTCGCGGTCGTACTCCCACTTTTCCGCCAGCCCGGGGATGATCTTGTTTTCCCCGTCGCGGGCGGTCAGCCCCGAAAAGAGCAGCAGATTCACTTCCCCGTGCTCATAGAGCGCGGGGTTGATGCTCGTGTAGTCCCCGCTGCCATAGACGAGAGTCGTTTCTTCCGGTTCCCCGCCCGCCGCGCCGCAGCCCGGCAGGAGGAAGAGGACCGCCGCCAGCAGGGCGGCGAGGAGGCGCGTTACAGATTGCTGCATGTTTTGTTACCCTCCCTGCGGATGTAATTTCCAATGTCGGTGATGGAGACGAGCGTCACGATCAGAAAGACGCCCGGTATGACGATGACCCACCAGCTCCCGGACAGGAGCGCCCGGTCGGCCTGGGAGAGCAGGCTCCCCCACGAGACGACGCCGACCGGCAGGCCGAGCCCCAGAAAGCTGAGGGTCGATTCGGTCGCGATCGCCGCGCTGATGTTGGTGACGACCATGAACATGAGGGGCGACAGGAGATTCGGCAGCAGGTGCCGCCTTAGGATGTGCCAGAAGCCCGCCTTCATCGTGCGCGCCGCGAGGACGTAGGCGCTGTGCCGCAGCCTGCGCACCTCCCCGCGCACGACCTGCGCCATCTGCATCCAGCCGGTCACGCCGACAACCAGTGCGATGCCCGCCGGGCTTTGGCGGCCGATGACCGCCTGCAAAAAGATGACGAGCAGGATGGACGGCACCGAGAGGGAAAGCTCGATGAAGCGCATCATCGCGGCATCCGCCTTAGCGGGCGCGACTCCGCTGACGCTGCCGTAGAGCAGGGCGATCGCGGTTGATATCGCGGCCGCGAGGCACCCCACGAAGAGGGACACCCGTCCCCCGTGCCAGATCATGGAAAAGAGGTCGCGCCCCATCGGGTCGGTGCCGAACCAGAATTCCGACGAGGGCGGCGCGCCGATGTGCGATAGGTCGAGGTATCCGGGGTCGCGCGGCGCGAGCGCGCCCGCGAGGGCGCACCCCAGCAGGATCAGCCCGAGCAGCCAGAATGCGGCCCACGGCCGTTTGGCGCGCGGCTTCGGGGGCGACAGCGGCGGCGCCGCGCCGGGGGGCGCGGGCGCGAAGGAGAAGTCGCCGGGCAGAAAATTCATCGCGCGCCCCTCCCCCTCATACGCGGGTCGAGCGCCCCGCCGAGCGCCCGCGCCGCCATGCCCGCGAGCATGACGACCGCGCCGGTGATGAGGCAGAGGACGAGCAGCATGTTGTAGTCGTGATATTTCGCGCTTTCAAAACAGAGTGTGCCCAGCCCTGGATAGGAAAACACCTTTTCCACGATGTAGGTGCCGCCCAGAATATGCGGGATCGACACCGCCATCAGCCCGAAATAGGAGGGCAGGACGTTGCGCAGGCACTGGGTGAAGAGGATTTTGCGGCGGCTGAGCCCCTCCGCGCGGCAGAGCAGGACATAGTCCTGCCGCACCTCGTCAAGCAGGCGGTTGCGGATGAGGTAGGCGTAGTACCAGAGGTGCCCGAGCACCAGCACGGCGAGCGGCAGGGCAAGATGGCGCAGGCGCCCCAAAAGGTCGTACGGCCTGCCGATGTCGTAGGCCCCGCTCGAAGGCAGCAGGCCCAGCTCGACGCTGAACAGCAGGATCAGCAGAAGCGCCAGCCAGAAGGAAGGGATGCAGCCGGTCACGGTGCCGATCCGCCGGACGGCGCGGTCGGCCGGCGAATCCTCCCGCAGCGCGCAGAAGGCCCCCAGCAGCAGCGCCAGCCCGAAGGTCAGCAGGTAGGCGGTCACGCCGAGCAGCAGCGTGTTCCCGTAGACGCCGCCGATTACCGTCATCACGTCCCGCTTATACTGGAAGGAGACGCCGAAGTCGCCCCGGAGCGCGTTTTGAAGCCACGCGCCGTACTGCACGATGATCGGGCGGTCCAGCCCGAGCCGGTCGAGCGCGTCGGCGCGCTCGGATTCGCTGAGGCGTTCCGCACTCTCGCCGTAGTAGGAGCGCAGCGGGTCGCCGGGGGAAAGCCGCGAGAGGAAAAAGACCGCCAGGGAAAGCAGAAACAGCGCCAGCACAAACCCCAGCGCCCGCCTGGCCGCGTTTTTCACCGCGCGCTTCATCTTTTCACCCTCCCCCGTCAAATTTGACACAAAAGAAAAAACCATGAAAAATCCCCCGCGTTGCCCGCGGGAAAATCTTCATGATTTCATTCGTCAAATCGTCTATACTGACTGCCGTCCCTTCGTGGGCGGCGCACGCGTCCGCTTCTGCGGACCTCACTAAGGATACCCGAATGAAACGGATTTGTCAAGTCGCCGCGATTGACAAACCGGCCCCGTTATTGTAAACTGGTAGCGCACAGGAAGTGCGCTGTCTGTGGTCAAGCCACGGAGAAAACCGCCAGAAGGCTCACGCTTCGTGAGCCTTTTTTTGTCGACAGGAGGTCTTTGGGATGCCTCTCGAATCCTTTTTTGCCGCGCACCCGCGGGTAGCGGTCGCGTTCTCCGGCGGGGTGGATTCCGCCTACCTGCTCTACGCCGCCAAGACGGCGGGCTGCGATGCGGCCGCCTACTTTTTGAAGACGCCCTTCCAGCCCCGGTTCGAGCTGGAGGACGCCCAAAAGCTCGCGGGCCAGCTCGGCGTGCCGCTGCACATCGTCGAATACGACGTGCTCGGAGTCCCCGGCGTCGCGGAGAACGGGCCGCTGCGCTGCTACCACTGCAAGCGCGCGCTCTTCACCCGGCTGTGGGAGGCCGCGCGTGCCGACGGGTTCGAGGAGCTCTGCGACGGCACCAACGCCTCGGACGACGGCGCCGACCGGCCGGGCATGAAGGCGCTCGCGGAGCTTGGGGTGCTTTCCCCCCTGCGGGAGGCGGGCCTCTCCAAGCCGGAGATCCGCCGGCTTTCCCGCGAGGCGGGGCTTTTCACCCACGATAAGCCCGCCTATGCCTGTCTTGCCACCCGGGTCCCCACCGGCACGCCGATCACCCCCGGCCTGCTGGAAAAGACCGAACGCGCCGAAAACGCCCTCTTTTCCCTCGGGTTCACCGATTTTCGGGTGCGGTTTTTTTGCGGCGCGGCGCGCATCCAGCTCCCGGAGGGGCAGCTTTCCCGCGCGCTTTTGGCGCGGCAGTCGATTTTGGACGCGCTATCCCCCGATTTTGACGCGGTGCTGCTCGATCTGCGGCCGCGCGGTTAAGGAGACGACTTGATGGAACAGGACCGGATTTTACAGATTTTGCAGGAGGTCAAAGCGGGGGCGGTCACGCCCGAGCAGGCGATGCTGGACCTGAAGATGTGCCCGTTTGAGGATCTGGGCTACGCGAAGGTGGACCACCACCGCGCCCTGCGGCAGGGCGTCCCCGAAGTCATCTTCGGCAGCGGCAAGACGCCCGGACAGATCGTCGGCATCACCCGCTCGATGCTGGCGCGCGGCAGCGGCGTGCTCATCACGCGCCTCTCCCCCGAGGCGGCGGAGGCGGTCGCGGTGGAAATCGAGATCAGCTACGATCCCGTCTCCCGCATCGCCTTCGCTGGGGAGCGTCCCGCGCCCGACACGGAGGGGCGGATCGTCGTCGCGACGGGCGGCACGAGCGACATCCCCGTCGCGGAGGAGGCCGCCGTCACCGCCGAGTCGCTCGGCAACCCGGTGGAGCGGCTCTACGACGTGGGGGTCGCGGGGCTGCACCGGCTTCTCGCAAAGCTGAACGTGCTCATGAGCGCCCGCGTGGTGGTCGCCGTCGCGGGCATGGAGGGGGCGCTCGCCAGCGTGATCGGCGGGCTGTGCGACTGCCCGGTCATCGCCGTGCCCACCAGCATCGGCTACGGCGCGAATTTCGGCGGGCTCTCCGCTCTGCTCTCGATGCTCAATTCCTGCGCGAGCGGCGTGTCGGTCGTCAACATCGACAACGGCTTCGGCGCGGGCTATCTCGCCAGCATGATCAACCACATGGGAGGGACGAAATCATGAAGACGCTCTACCTCGAATGTCAGATGGGCGCGGCGGGCGACATGCTGATGGCCGCGCTGCTCGAGCTGCTGCCCGATCCCGCGCCCTTTCTCGCCCGGATGAACGCGCTGGGCATCCCCGGCGTGGAGATCACGGGCGAACCCATGCAGAAATGCGGCATCACCGGCACCCACGTCCGCGTCAGGGTGCGCGGCGAGGAGGAGCAGAGCGAGGACGTCGGCGGCCATGCCCATCCCCACACGCAGGAGGCGCCCCACGTCCATGAGCACCCCCACACGCACGACCACGGAGAGGCTCCCCATGACCGCGGGCATCTTCACGAGCATGAGCACAGCGGGGAGACGCCGCACACGCACGAACACGGCCACGAACACGGGGAGGGCCACAGCCATCCGCACGGGCATCATCACTACAGCTTTTCCGATATCCGCGCGCTGATCGAAGGATTCGACCTGCCCGCCGAGGTCCGGTCGGACGCGATCGCCGTCTACCGCCTCATCGCCGAGGCGGAATCCCACGCGCACGGCGTTGCGGCCGAGGAGGTGCATTTCCACGAGGTCGGCTCGATGGACGCGGTCGCGGACATCGTCGGCTGCTGCCTGCTCTTCCACCTGATCGGCGCGGACCGCGTCGCCGCCTCCCCCGTCCACGTCGGAAGCGGCTTCGTGCGCTGCGCGCACGGGGTTCTGCCCGTGCCCGCGCCCGCCACCGCCTACCTTTTGCGCGGCGTGCCCGCCTACGGCGGCGAGGTGCGCGGCGAGCTCTGCACCCCGACCGGCGCGGCGCTGCTGCGGCACTTTGTTTCCTCCTTCGGCCCGATGCCCGTTATGGCGGCGGAAAAGATCGGCTACGGCATGGGCAGCAAGGAGTTTGAGCGCGCCAACTGCCTGCGCGCCTTCCTCGGCGAGGAGGACGGCGGCATGGACGAAACCTGCGAGCTCCGCTGCAACCTCGACGACATGACCCCCGAGGCGGTCGGCGCGGCGGTCGACCTGCTCTTCGCGGCGGGCGCGCTCGACGTCTTCCTGACCCCCATCCAGATGAAAAAGAACCGGCCGGGCGTGATGCTCACCTGCCTTGCCCGTCCCGCGCAGAAGCAGGCGGTGGTCGACGCCATGCTCCTGCACACCTCGACCCTCGGCGTGCGGGAGCACACCTGCCGCCGCACGGTGCTGCGGTCCTCCCTTTCGACGGTGGACACCCCCTACGGCCCCATCTGCGTCAAGCGGAGCAGCGGCCACGGGGTCTCCAAGGAGAAGCCGGAGTACGCCGACGTGCTCGCCGCCGCCAAGGCGCACGGCGTCCCGTTTGAAACGGTCTGGCGGCATGCCGTCGCCGCCTGCGAATCCGAAGCATGAAAGCGAAAAACGCCCGCCGGCCACCAAGTGGCCGGCGGGCGTTTTGTCATTTCCCCATCCTGCGGCGGATGGAATTCAAAAGGCCGTCCGCGTCGATGATCTCTTTTATAAACGCGGGGAAGGGCGCGGCGGTGTAGCTTTCCTCCCGCGTGAGGTTTCGGATGACGCCCGTATCGAAGTCCACCTCGACGCGGTCGCCGTTTTGGATCGCGTCGCTCGCCTGCTCGCACTCGAGGATCGGCAGGCCGATGTTGATCGCATTGCGGTAGAAGATGCGCGCGAACGTCTTGGCGATCACGCAGGAGACGCCGTTTTCCTTGATGACCATCGGTGCGTGCTCGCGGGAGGAGCCGCAGCCGAAGTTCCAGCCGCCGACGATCATGTCGCCCGGCCGCACCTTTTTGACGAACTCCGCGTCGATGTCCTCCATGCAGTGGGAGGCGAGCTCCCCTCGGTCGGAGATGTTGAGGCAGCGCGCGGGGATGATGACGTCGGTATCGATGTTGTCCCCATATTTGTGGACGGTTCCGGTAGCTTTCATTGGTTGATTCCTCCCTTACAGGCTGTCGGGGCCGGCGATCATCCCGGCCACGGCGCTGGCCGCCGCGACGGCGGGCGACGCGAGGTAGACCTCGCTCTTCACATGCCCCATGCGGCCGACGAAGTTGCGGTTTGTCGTCGCGACGCACCGCTCCCCCTCCGCGAGGATGCCCATATATCCGCCGAGGCAGGGGCCGCAGGTCGGCGTCGAGACGGCGCAGCCCGCCTCGATGAAGTCGGAGAGGTATCCGGCCTCCATCGCCTCCTTGTAAATCTGCTGGGTGCCGGGGATGACGATGCAGCGCACCCCGTCCGCCACCCTCCTGCCGCGCAGGATTTCGGCGGCTGCCGCCAGGTCGCTCATGCGGCCGTTGGTGCAGGAGCCGATGACCACCTGGTCGATCCTCACCTCCCCGACCTCGTCGATCGTCCGGGTGTTCTCCGGCAGGTGCGGGAAGGAGACGGTCGGTCTGATCGCGGAGAGGTCGATGTCATAGACCGCGTCGTAGGCCGCGTCCGGGTCGGGCGCATAGATTTCAAAGGGGCGGTCCACGCGGCCCTTTTCATAGGCGAGCGTCACCTCGTCCACCTCGAAGATGCCGTTTTTCGCGCCCGCCTCGATCGCCATGTTCGCAATCGTCAGCCGGTCGTCCATCGAGAGGTTTCCCAGCCCCTCGCCGCCGAACTCCATCGATTTGTAGAGCGCGCCGTCCACGCCGATCATGCCGATGATGTGCAGGATGACGTCCTTGCCGCTCACCCACCTGCCCGGCTTGCCGGTCAGGTTGAAGCGGATGGCGGAGGGCACCTTGAACCAGCACTTGCCGGTGGCCATCGCGGCGGCCATGTCGGTCGAGCCGAAGCCGGTCGAGAAGGCCCCGAGCGCGCCGTATGTACAGGTGTGGCTGTCCGCGCCGACGATCAGCTCGCCCGGCGCGACGATCCCCTGCTCGGGCAGCAGCGCGTGTTCGATGCCCATGCGGCCCACGTCGAAGAAATGTTCGATGCCGTATTTCCCGGCGAACTCCCGGCAGCGCTTGGAGAGCTGCGCCGCCTTGATGTCCTTGTTGGGCACGAAATGGTCGAGCACGATCGAGATGCCCGTTTTGCTGTAGACGCTGTCGAAACCGTACTTTTCAAACTCGTCGATCGCGACCGGCGTGGTGATGTCGTTGCCAAGCACCATGTCGACGTCCGCGTTGATGAGCTGGCCGGGCGCGACGGAGTCGAGGCCCGCTTTTTTGGCCAGAATCTTCTGGCTCATCGTCATTCCCATGTCAATTCCCCATTTCCATCAGAGTGTTTTCCACCGTCTGCGGCTATGATACCATGAACGCGCAGCGTGAATGGTGTAATCGGCCATGAAGGCGGGAGCGGGCGCGGCCCGCGTATCGCCTTGGCCATAAGCCGTATAATAAGCCGCTTTACGGCGATTATATCATGGCTTTTTCTTCCATCGCAATCGCCTTGTTGATCGCGTTGACGTAGGCGCGGATGGAGGATTCGAGGATGTCGGGGCTCAGGCCGCGCCCGGTGACCGTGTGGCCGTTGCAGCTGATCTTGCAGATCGCCTCGCCGAGCGCGTCCTCGCCCTCGGTAACCGCCTGCATCGTCCAGTTTTCCAGCTTGGTGTCCATCTTGACGATGCGGTCGATCGCGTTGAAGGCCGCGTCGATCGGGCCCTCGCCGCGCGCCACATGCTCCTTTTCCTCCCCGTCGTCCCGTACGAGCCGCACGACCGCCGTCGCGGAGATGACGGTGCCCGAATTGACGACGAAGCTCTTCAGCCCGTAGGTCTCCTTCACGTCGGAGATCGCCGCGTTGCCGACGAGCGCCTCGATGTCGCGGTCGGTGATCTCCTTCTTGCGGTCGGCCATCTCCTTAAAACGCTCGAACGCCTCGGCGATGTCCTCGTCGGACATCCGGTAGCCCAGTTCGGCGATCCGGTCGGCGAACGCGTGCTTGCCCGAGTGCTTGCCGAGCACCATCTTGTTCTGGTAGATGCCCACATCGTCGGGGCTCATGATCTCGTAGGTGGTGCGTTCGGCGAGCACGCCGTGCTGGTGGATTCCACTTTCGTGCGCGAAGGCGTTCGCGCCCACGATCGGCTTGTTGGGCGCGATTCCCACGCCGATGATCGTGGAGAGCAGCTTGCTCGTGCGGTAGATCTGGCGGGTGTTGATGCCCGTTGTGCATCCGTAAAAATCCCCGCGGGTCCTGAGCGCCATGACGATCTCGTCCATCGCGGCGTTGCCCGCGCGCTCGCCGATGCCGTTGACGGTGCATTCGACCTGCGTCGCGCCCGCCCGGATGCTCTCCAGCGTGTTCGCGACCCCCATGCCGAGGTCGTTGTGGTTGTGGACCGAGATGTCCACGGCGGGATTCTGGAGGTGCGCCTTTACATAGGCGACGAGGTCGTACATTTCGTTCGGGGTGCTGTAGCCGACCGTGTCGGGGATGTTGATCGTCGAGGCGCCCGCCGCGATCGCCGTGTCGAACACCTTGACGAGGAAGTCGCGGTCGCTGCGGGAGGCGTCCTCGGCCGAAAATTCAACGTCCGGGCAGAGGCTGCGCGCGAACCGGACCATCCCGGCGACGCGGGCGACGACCTCGTCGGGGGTCATCTTGAGCTTGTATTTCATGTGAATGTCGCTCGTCGCGAGAAAGACGTGGATGCGCGGATGCGCGGCGTGCCTGACCGCGTCCCACGCGCGCTGGATGTCCCCCTCGACGCAGCGCGCGAGCCCCGCGACGGTGGAATTCTTGACGATCTTGGCGATCGCCTCGACCGCCCGGAAGTCGTCGGGCGACGAGACCGGGAAGCCCGCCTCGATGACGTCCACGCCCAGCCGCTCGAGCTGGCGCGCCATCTCCAGCTTCTCGTTGAAGTTCATGCTGCATCCCGGGGACTGTTCCCCGTCCCGCAGGGTGGTGTCGAAGATCTTGACCGTTCTTGTGCTCATGGTGATTTCCCCTTTCCCGTAATCAGATTTCGAGAAACGTCAGCGCGGATCGCGGAAAAAACAAAAAAACCTTCGCCTCTCCAAAAAAGAGACGAAGGTTTTGAAAAACTTCCGTGGTACCACTCTCATTGACCGCCATAGGCAGCCCGCTCGACCGCATCCAACAATGCGCTCCCCATCTAACGGCGGGGTTCCGTCCGGTTCTAATCGCAAATGGAGCTTTCGACCGGCAGCTCGGGGGCGAGTTATTCACATTCGCGGCACCGCCTCGCACCGGCCGGCGGCTCTCTGCAAACGCGCGGGATGTGTTTTGTTCCCCGTCAACGCCTTTGACGTATTCATCTTGTTAGACATGATAACGCGCAAAGCCGCGTTTGTCAAGACGTAAATTTCCCAAAATTTTCAACGCATCCGGCGGAGCACCGTGGCCAGCGGTTTACAGAGCGCGACGGTCAGCACCGCGGCGATCACCGCCTCAAGCACGCCGTTGAGCCCGATGACGCCCATGATCACGCCGAGCAGCGCGGAACGCGCGATTCCCTTGGCGGCGGCGTAGCTCGCGCCGAAAAAGAGGTAGATGCCGCCCATCACAAGGCCGGTATTCGTGATCGCGCCGACGATTCCCGCGCCGAGGAACGCGGCCGTATCCCCCTTGAAGGCCCTGCGCAGCAGGCGGAAGACCCACGCGGAAAAGACGCCGATCAGCACCCGCGGCAGGATCGCGATGACGAGGCTCCACAGGTTCCCGCTGTATTCGGGGGTGAGCGAATAGAAGGGCGTGAACACAAAGGAGGTGATCGTCGGCTGGAAGGTATTGGTGATCACGCTGAGCAGCCCGAACACGCCGCCCAGGATGCCTCCCGCGAGCGGCCCCATCAGCACGCCGCCGAGGATGACCGGGATGTGCAGGGTCGTCGCCTTGGTCACGCCGAGCGGGATGAACCCGAGCGGCGTGAGGGTCAGCACGATCTCCATCGCGGCCAGCAACCCCAGCATCGAGAGATATTTTGTGCGGGAAAGGGATTCCTTCATCTCGCCGCCTCCCAGCGCGCCAGGGTTCAGCCCAGCAGGACCTTGTGGTAGATTTTCTTGCCCTTTTTGAGGATCACGTGGCCCTTTTCAAAGGCGTCCGCGCCGATTTCAGCTGTAAAGTCGGAAACCTTTTCATCATCGACGGACACGCCGCCCTGCTGGATGAGGCGCTTGGCCTCGCCCTTGGAGGGCGCGAGCCCGGTCTTCACGAGCAGGTCCGCCACCGCGATCCTCCCACCGGCAAGGTCAGCGGCCGAAAGGGTGGTCGTGGGCATGTCGTCGCTCTGGCTGCCCGCGCCGAAAAGCGCGCGCGCGGCGGCCAGCGCCTTGTCGGCCTCCTGCTGGCCGTGCACCATCTTGGTCAGCTCGTAGGCGAGCGTCTCCTTGGCCTGGTTGAGCTGGCTGCCCTCCCAGCTCTCCATCGCCTCGATCTCCTCGATCGGCAGGAAAGTGAGCAGCTTGAGGCAGTTGATAACGTCGGCGTCCGCGACGTTGCGCCAGTACTGGAAAAACTCGTAGGGCGAGGTCTTCTCCGGGTCGAGCCAGACGGCGCCGTTCTCCGTCTTGCCCATCTTCTTGCCCTCCTTGGTGGTGAGCAGCGTGAAGGTCATGCCGTAGACCTCGTCGCCCGTGACGCGGCGGGTCAGGTCGATACCGCCGAGGATATTGGCCCACTGGTCGTTGCCGCCCAGCTCCATCCGGCAGCCGTAGTCGCGGTGCAGCTTTAAGAAGTCGTAGCTCTGCATGATCATATAGTTGAACTCCAGGAAGGAAAGTCCGCGCTCCAGACGGGTCTTGACGCTGTCCATCGTGAGCATCTGGTTGACCGAGAAATAGACGCCCACGTCGCGGAGCAGCTCGATGTAGTTGAGCTTGCAGAGCCAATCGCCGTTGCGGAGCATGAGCGCCCTGTTGTCGGAAAAGTCAATGAACTTCTCCATCTGGCGCTTGAAGCACTCGGCGTTATAGTTGATCGCCTCCGGCGTGAGCATCTTGCGCATATCGGTGCGCCCGGTCGGGTCCCCGATGAGGGTGGTCCCCGTGCCGAGCAGCGCGATCGGGCGGTGTCCCGCGAGCTGGAGGCGGCGCATCACAACCAACTGAAGAAAGTGGCCGACATGGAGGCTGTCCGCAGTCGCGTCGAACCCGATATAGAAGGTGACCTTCTCGTTATTCAGAAGCTCCTCGATCTTTTCCGGGTGGGTCATCTGCGCGATCAGGCCGCGTCGGGTTAATTCTTCAAATACTGTCATCGATCTTTCCCCTTGTTAAAATTTCTTTGTTACCATCCGCTGGGCGGATTTTTACCAGTATAGCATGCAAAAGCACAAAGTACAACCCCTACCGGAAGGCCCTGTCCGCCTCCCGCAGCATCTCGCGGGCATGTTCGAGCGCGATTTCGCTGAGGGTTTCGCCGCCGGTGATGCGCGCGAGCTCCCGCACCCGGTCCTCCCCCTCGAGCGGGATGATCGACGTGAAGGTGCGGTCGTCGCGGGCCGTTTTCGAGATGAGAAGGTGGTGCTGCGCGTAGGCGGCGACCTGCGCCAAATGGGTGACGACAATCACCTGCCGGTCCGCGGCGACCTGCCGCAGCTTGTGGCCGATCTTCTGGGCGGCGCGGCCGGACACGCCGGTGTCCACCTCGTCGAAGATGAGGGTGCCGATATCGTCCCGCCCGGCCATCACGTTCTTGACCGACAGCATGATGCGCGCGAGCTCGCCGCCCGACGCGACCTTCGCGAGCGAGCGCGGCTCCTCGCCGACATTGGTGGAGATATAGAGCTCCAGCTCGTCGATCCCGTCGGGAGAGAGGGGCTTTTCGCGGCGCCGTACCGTAAGGGTCACCGAGGGCATGTCCAAGAAGGCAAGCTCCTCCATCACCCGCGCGGTGAACCGCTCTGCGGCGTCCCCGCGCGCCGCGGAGAGCTTTTCGGCGCGCGCCTCCGCCTCGGCGAGCAGCCCCGAAAGCTCCCGCTGGAGCTGCCGGGCGCGCTCGTCCGACGTCTCGATCTTCCGGAGCTCCTCCGCCGCCCGGTCACGGAAGGCGAGGATCTCCTCCACCGTGCCGCCGTATTTCTTTTTGAGGCTGTAGAGCAGGTCAAGGCGGTTTTCGATCGCGTCGAGCTGGCGCGGATCGCAGTCGAACCCCTCGAGCAGGCCGCGGATGTCGCTTGCAAAGCCCTCGAATTCGTAGGAGAGCTCGGTCAGCCGCTCGCTGACCGGCCGGGCCGCGTCCATATACCGGGCGGCCTGCTCCATCTGCTCGACCAGTGCGCCGAGCTGGGAGGAGAGCCCCGGCGTTTCGTCGTCCCCGTCGAGCACCGCGAGGCTGCCGCCGAGCGCCTCGGTGACGGCCAGCGCGTTCTTGAGGAGCTTGCGCTGCGCGCGCAGCTCGTCCTCCTCCCCCGGCGTGAGCTGCGCCGCGTCGATCTCCCCGATCTGGTAGCCCAGCAGATCGATGCGGCGCGCCTTCTCCGCCTCGTCGGTGTCGATCTGCTCGAGCTCCCGCCTGGCGGCGGAATAGGCGCGATAGGCGTCCCGGTATTCCTCCAGCATCGGCTCCAGCTCGCCGTACCCGTCGATGAAGCCGAGGTGCTTTGCCGGGGAGAGCAGCTGCTGGTTGTCGTGCTGGCCGTGCACGTTGATGAGGTGCGCCGCGACGGTTTTGAGGATCGCGGCGGTGGCGGGCCTGCCGTCGATGCGGCAGGCCGATTTCCCGTCCGCCGTGATCTCCCGGCTGATGAGCACGCCGTCCTCCTCGGGCGGGTAACCCGCCTCCCCGAGCGCGGCGGCCGCCGCTGGCGAAAGCCCGGTGAAAAGGGCGGAGATGACCGCCTTTTCCTCCCCCGTGCGGATGATCTCCTTGGAGGTGCGCTCCCCCAGCACGGCGTTGATGGCGCTGATCAGGATCGTTTTCCCCGCGCCCGTCTCGCCGGTAAAGACGTTGAGGCCGCCGGTAAAATCGATCGCCGCCTCGCTGATCACCGCGATATTCTTTATGTAGAGCTGTGAAAGCATCTTCTCACCCCGTTATTCCGGCATTGAAAACGCGCCGCCCCTACTGGCCGGCGCTCATCATCTTGCGGAGCTGCAGCACCAGTTCGCGCGCGTTGTGGTCGTCCCGCATGACCATGAAGATCGTGTCGTCCCCCGCGAGGGTCCCGACCACGCCGCTCCAATGGAGGGTGTCGAGCGCCGCGCAGACGGCGTTCGCCATGCCGGTGAAGCATTTGATCACCAGCATGTTGCCCGCCGAATCGATCTCCTTGACCGACTCGGAGAAGATCAGCAGGAACTTATTGGACATTTCGCTTTTGGGAAGGTCGGCGTGCGCCGCATAGTGGTATTTGCCGTCGGGGGTCAGCGTCTTGACCAGCCGCAGCTCCTTGATATCCCGGGATACGGTCGCCTGCGTCACCGAAAAGCCGCTTTCGCGCAGCAGGCCCAGCAGCTCGTCCTGCGTGTCGATCGGCCGGGAATTGATGAGTTCCAGGATTTTGGCGTGACGTTTTGCTTTCATACGATTCTTCCCCTTCGCCGCTGCGCGCCGGCGTCAATTTGTCCGTGCTCCGTCCCCGCCGCGCGCAGCCGGTGGACGGCGGGGACCCCTTCGCGCGGGGCCTAACCCCGCGCCTTCAGCTTTTTCCCGAGGATGTCGGTGAAGCTCTTCTCCGGGAAACTGATGAACCGCGCCGCCTTCTCCGAGCGGCGGATATGCACCGTCCGGTCCGCGCCGAGCCCCGCGAAGCTCTCCCCGTCCACGCTGACGAGGATGCTGTCGGGGTTGTTGACGAACCGGCTGCGCACCGTGAGTTCCATGTCGGGCGAAAGGAGCACCGACCGGTCGTAGAGGGAGTGCGGGCAGATGGGCGTCAGGAGGATCGTACCGATCGCCGGGTCGACGATCGGGCCGCCCGCCGAGAGGGAGTACGCCGTCGAGCCGGTGGGCGTCGCGAAGATGAGCCCGTCGGCGCGGTAGCTGCCGACCGGGCGGCCGCCGCTTTCGATATCAAGGTCGACCAGCCGCGAGAGCTCCCCCTTGGAGATCACGACGTCGTTGAGGGCGTGGCGCACGCCCGGGACCCCGTCGATCTCCACCTCGAGCAGCATCCTGTCCTGGATCGTGTAATCCCCGCTCGAAAGCCGCGCGAGGTATTCCAGCTCGTTGGGCTCCACCTGCGCGAGGTATCCGAGCCTGCCCGTGTTGATCCCGAGGATCGGCTTTTGGTATTCGACCGCGTGCTTGGCCGCGTGCAGGATGGTGCCGTCTCCGCCGACCGTGACGACCACGTCGCAGGCGGCGATCTGCCGGTCGAAGGCGCCGTAGCCGACCTCACCGAACTGGCCCCGGAACCGCTCGTCCATGACCGGCACGCACCCGGCGGCGCGCAGCTGCCCGATGATCGCCTTCATCAGCCAGACAGTATTATATTTGGACAGGTTCGGCATGATTAATACGGTTTTCTGCTCCATCCGCACCACATCCCTTCCAAAGATTCAGTCAAGCGCCGCGTGGGAACGCTCCACCAGCGCCGCGATCTCCTCACGTTCCGGGAGGGCGCCCCCCTCCTCCTTGCGGAGGTACATGAGGTATTCGATGTTGCCCTCCGGCCCCTTGACCGGCGAAAAGTCGAGCCCGGCCACCGAAAAACCGTTCTCCGCCGCGTAGCCGACGGCGTTTTCCAGCACCTCCACATGGGTCGCGCGCTCCCGCACAACCCCCTTCTTACCCACCTTGCCGCGCCCCGCCTCAAACTGGGGCTTGACGAGGCAGACCATCCCGCCGCCACCGCGCAGCAGTTCCGCCGCCACGGGCAGCACGAGCTTCAAGGAGATGAAGGACACGTCGACGCTCGCGAAATCGATGGGGTCGGGCACCTGTTCGCGGGTGACATAGCGGATGTTGGTGCGCTCCAGGTTGACGACCCGTCCGTCGGTCCGCAGCTTCCAGGCGAGCTGGCCGTAGCCGACGTCGACCGCGTAGACCTTTTCGGCGCCGTTTTGCAGCATGCAGTCGGTGAAGCCGCCGGTCGACGCGCCGATATCCATGCAGGTTTTCCCCTCGAGCACGACCGGAAAGACCCGCATCGCCTTTTCGAGCTTGAGGCCGCCCCGGCTGACGTACCGGAGGGTCTCCCCGCGCACCTCGAGCGCGGCGGCCTCCTCCACGTCCATGCCCGGCTTGTCGGCCTTCTGGCAGTCGACATACACCTGCCCCGCCATAATGACCGCCTTCGCCTTTTCCCTGCTCGGGAAGAGCCCGCGCTCCACCAGCAGGACATCCAGTCGTTTTTTCACGTCGTCCTCCGTCAGGTCAGAAGTAGAGTTCCGAAATCGCGCGCGCAACCGTGTGCGCGTCGAGCCCGCAGCGCCTGAGCGCCGAATCGGCGGGCATCGCGGGGATGAAGGGATTTTCCACCGCGCCGATCGTCATGCGGCCGCGGTAGCGCACCCGCGAGAGCGCGTCGAGGAAATGCTCCCCGATGCCCCCCTGCCGGACGCCCTCCTCCACAAAGTAGATCGCGCGGTATTTCTTCGCGAGCTGTACGCACGCGTCCGGAATGGGCGAAATGCGGTGCAGCTTCAGCAGGTCGGCCTTTTTCCCCTCGGCGGCGAGCAGCTCCATCGCGCCGTAAGCCTCCCCGAAGGCGCGCCCGTAGCTGACGATCAGCGTCTGGCCGCCGCTTCTGTGGTGGAACCACTCCCCCGGCCGGTAGCCGAGGCGTTCGTCCACCGGGATCTCCCCACCGCGCGGGTAGCGCACCGCCGCGACCCCGTCGCAGCAGTCGAACGCCTGGTCAAGCGCGTAGCGCAGATCGCCGTAGGTTGCGGGGGAATAGACCGTCACGCCGGGGATCTCCGAAAGGAACGCCGCGTCGAAAAGCCCCTGGTGGGTCTCCCCGTCCTCCCCCACGATCCCCGCCCGGTCGACGGCGAGCACGATGTGCTGCCGTTCGATCGACGCGTCGTGGATGATCTGGTCGAACCCGCGCTGCAAAAAGGTCGAATAGACCGCGAACACCGGCTTCATCCCGCCCGCGGCGAGCCCGCAGGCAAAGGTGACCGCGTGTTCCTCCGCGATCCCCACGTCGAAGAAGCGGTTTTTCGGGCCGAACTCCGCGGCAAAGGCGGAGAGGCCCGTGCCCTCCTCCATCGCGGCGGTGATCGCGCAGATTTTGTTATCCCGGCGCGCGCGCAGGACCAGCTCCCGCCCAAACACCGAGGAAAAGCTCTCGGAAGGGGCCTTGAGCCTCCCGCTCGCCCGGTCGAAGCCGCCCACCCCATGGTATCGGGCGGGGTTTTTTTCCGCGAAGGCATAGCCCTTGCCCTTGACGGTGTTGACGTGCAGGACGACCGGCTTCTCGAGCTCCTTCGCGCGGCGCAGCGCCTGCACGAGCGCGGGGATGTCGTGCCCGTCGACGGGACCGAGATAGTCGAAGCCAAAATCCTCAAAGAGGTTCGAATGGTAGAGCAGCTGGCGGAAGGCCGCCTTGGAGTCGGAGATCACGTCGCGCAGCTCCCTGCCGACGACGGGGATCTTCTTCAGCGCGTCCTCCACCCGGTTTTTCAGGTTTAAGTACCCCTCGCTCGTCCGCTTGGAGGCGAGATAACGCGCGAGCGAGCCCACGCTTTTGGAGATCGACATGTCGTTGTCGTTGAGCACGACGATCAGCCGGTTTCCCGTGCGCCCGGCGTTGTTGAGCGCCTCGTAGATCATCCCGCCGGTAAACGCGCCGTCTCCGACCACCGCGACCACGTGGTGACGGTCGCCCGAGAGCGCCTTGGCCGTCGCGAGCCCGCAGGCGGCGGAGATCGAGGTGCTCGCGTGCCCCGCGATAAAGGCGTCACAGTCGCTCTCACCCGGGCGCGGGAAGCCGGAGAGCCCCCCCTCCCGCCGGATGGTCGGGAACGCCCCGAGCCGGCCGGTCAGCATCTTATGCGCGTAGCACTGATGTCCCACATCCCACACGATCGCGTCCTGCGGGACATCGAAAACGGTGTGCAGGGCGACGGTCAGCTCCACCACGCCGAGGTTGGAGGCGAGGTGGCCGCCGTTCTCCGAAAGGGTATGCAGCAGCTTCTGGCGGATTTCCCAGCAGAGGATCTTCTGCTGCTCCGGATTCAGCCGCTTGACGCCGCCGGGCAGCTCCAGGCGGTTGAGCAGGTTATATTTAGCCAAAGGAACACCCCACTTTATCAGAATGCCGGGATCAGCGCGGCGATCAGGATCCCCAGCGCCGCGCCGCAGAGCACCTCCAGCGGCGTATGCCCCAAAAATTCCTTGAGGCGCTTGTTCGGGCCGCCGCGCTCCTCGGGCGCGTCCTCGCCGCGCGCGAGCGCGTCGAACTCCTCCTTGAGCATCTGGAAGATCTCCTTGAAGTCGATGACCATCTTGTTGAGCACCTTCGCCTGCTCCCCGGCGGCGCGGCGCACCCCCATCGCGTCGTACATGACGATGCCCGCCATCGCCAGCGAGAGCGCGAACTCCGGGGAGGCGTAGCCGAGCTTTTTGGCCACGCCCACCGACACCGCGCACACCAGCGCCGAATGGGAGCTGGGCATCCCGCCCGAGCCCACCATGCGTTCCCAGATGATCTTACGGCTGGGGATATAGGCCAGGATCGTCTTCAGCAGCTGCGCCGCGAACCACGCGAGAAACCCCACGTCGATGACATAGTTGCTGATCAGTACTCTCAATGGGTTCATAACTTCCTCCAGTCCGGCGGTTGTCCGGATGCTTTAGTGGTCCCTGCCGAGGATCATCTCCGCGACCCACAGCAGAAATTCATTGCCGGGGATCGCCGCGACGCATTCCCCGGCTTCGCCGATCAGTTCCCGCGCGCGCTCCCGCGCGCCCGAAAGCCCCAACAGGGTGACATAGGTCGTCTTGTGGTTTTCCTCGTCGCTGCCGGTCGGCTTACCGAGCTTTTCGGCGTCGCCCGCCACGTCGAGGATGTCGTCGGTGATCTGGAACGCCAGCCCGCACGCCCGCGCGTACCGGTCCGCCGTCTCCAGGAGTTCCTCCCCCGCGTTCCCCGCGAGACAGCCGAGCCGCGCGGAGGCGCGCAGCAGCGCGCCCGTCTTGAGCGCGTAGAGGGTGTTGAGCGTCTCGAGATCGACCGGCTTGCCCTCGCAGCCGAGGTCGATCACCTGGCCGCCGAGCATCCCGCGCACCCCCGCCGCCTTAGCAAGGGTGCGGACCGCTTCCACCCGCTGCGTGTCGGAAAGGGGTGCGTCGGCGGCCGTCTCAAACGCCAGCGTGAGCAGCCCGTCCCCCGCGAGCAGGGCGTTGGCCTCGCCGAACGCCTTGTGGCAGGAGGGCTTGCCGCGGCGGAAATCGTCGTCATCCATACAGGGCAGATCGTCGTGGATGAGGGAGTAGGCATGGATCATCTCGATCGCACAGGCCAGCGCCATTGCCCCCTCCCGGGAGGCGTGGGTGAGCCGCCCGAACTCGAGCACCATCGCCGCCCGCAGCCGCTTGCCCGCGTCAAGCAGGCTGTGGCGCATCGCGTCGACGACCACGATCTGCCGCAGCTCCCGGTCGAAGTGCAGCCGTTCCCGCAGCGCGTCGTTTACCTGCGTCGCGTAGGACGCGAGCTGCTGTTCATACCGGTTCATCTTCCGTCTCCTTCGGGGCCGCCAGCTTCTCCACCTTGAGCTTGGCGGCGTCCAGCTTCCCGTTTGCAAAGTCCATCAGCTTTACAGCCTCGCCGTAGAGCTTGACCGCATCGTCGATCGAAACGTCGCCGCCCAATTTCGCGGCGATCTCCTCAAGCCGCGCGACCGCGGCTTCCAGCGTCATCGTCTTGATCATGTCGTCCTCCTATTCGTCCCGGTCACTTCCGACAGGATCTCTCCGTCGGCGACCCGCGTGGTCAGCAGGTCCCCCGGCTTCACCTGTTCCGCCGAGAGGACGGTGCGCCCGTCCGCGCTCGTCAGGCTGTAGCCGCGGGAGAGGATCTTCATCGGACTGCGCTCCTCCACGAGCGCGCCGAGGTATTGCAGGCGGTTTCGCGCGCCGTCCAGCCTTTGCAGAACGCCCGCGCGGATCTCCCGTTCCAGCGCGTCCAGCCGCAGTCCGCAGGCGCGCAGGACCCCCTCGGGGGTCGTAAGCCCGGCGCGCAGCTGGCGCAGCCGGAGCTCCATCCCCTCGATACGGCGGACGACCGCCCCGTGGCAGCGCGCGCCGAGATCGGCGAGGTAATATTGCAGGTCGGCCATGTTGGGCACGGCGAGCTCCGCCGCGGCGGAAGGGGTCGGCGCGCGCAAATCGGCCGCGAAGTCGGCGATTGTAAAGTCGGTCTCGTGCCCGACGGCGGAAATCACCGGGACGCCGCTCGCCGCGATCGCGCGCGCGAGGGCTTCGTCGTTGAAGGCCCAGAGGTCCTCGATCGAGCCGCCGCCCCGCCCGATGATGATCAGGTCGCAGGCTTTGGCAGCGTTGAGGGCGCGGATGCCGTCGATCAGCGTCCTTGCCGCGCCCGCCCCCTGCACCTGCGCGGGACAGAGCACGACCGTTGCCGCCGGGTAGCGGCGGGAGAGGATATTGAGCATATCCTGCAGCGCCGCCGCGCCCTCGCTCGTCACGATGCCGATCCGCTCGGGATAGGGCGGCAGCGGGCGCTTGCGCGCCTCGTCGAAGAGCCCCTCGGCCGCGAGCTTCGCCTTGAGCTGCTCATAGGCCAGGTGGAGCGCGCCGATCCCGTCCGGCTGCATATCGGTCACATAGAACTGGTAGCTGCCGTCCCGCTCGTAAAGGGAGACGGAACCGCTCACGATCACCGACATGCCGTTCTCGGGCGAAAAGGGCACGCGCGCCGCGTAGCTGCGGAACATCACCGCCTTGACGGCGGCGGAATCGTCCTTGAGCGTGAAATAGAGGTGCCCCGACTTGTAGTGCCGGGTAAAATTGGAGATCTCCCCCCGGACCATCAGCCCCGAAAGGACGTGGTCCGATTCAAGGAGGGATTTCACATAGCGGTTGAGCTGGGAGACCGAAACAACGGTGGGGTTCTTCAGCACGCCATCCCCCCCTCTCCCGCGCGCGACGCCAAAATCGCGACCCCGGCGGCGTTGTCGGAGGAAAACTGCGGGTCGGCGAAATAGCCCCCGTACCGCGCGGTCACCGCCTCGCGGATGATCGAATTGGACATGACGCCCCCCGCGTAGAGGATGGGCAGCTCGCCGAACCGCGCCCGGACCGCCTCGGTCATGCCGCAGAGGGCGGCGAGGATGCTGTCGAGGCAGTAACGCGCGATATCGCAGTCCGCCTCCCCGTCGAGCTTCATCTTTTGGCAGCGGTTCTCGATCCCGGAGAGGGAGCAGTCCGCCCCCTTCATCACCGGACGCACCCGGTAGGTCTTTTCCGATTCCTTCGCGAGGCGTTCGAGCTCCCGCCCTGCGGGAAACCGCAGGCCGAGCATCCCGCCCACGCGGTCGACCGCTTGCCCCGCCTTGAGGTCGAGCGAACGGGCGAAGAGCCGCACGGTAAAGCCGCACGGCCCGCTCGGTTCGGCGATCAGGCATTCGGTCGTGCCGCCCGACAGGTGGAAAGCCGCGAACCGCTCCCCGATCAGGTCGAGCCGGCCGGCGGAAAAAAGCGCCGCCGCGATGTGTCCCGACTGGTGGGATACCCGCGTGAGCGGCGCGCCGCAGGCGGCGCCGACCGATTGGGCAACCGCCTCCCCGACGAGGAAGCAGGGCATATAGGAGCCCTCGGCGTCGCGCGGGCGCACCGACACCCCGACGCCCGCGAGCGGCGGGGGCCCCGCTTCAAAAAGGGCCTCAACCAGCGCGCCGAGCTGTTTGACATGCGCGAAGACCGCGTCGCTCTGCCGCAGGCCGAGCTCCCCCTCTCTCACCGGAAGGAGCCGTTTTTGCTGGCGCACCGCGCCGCTTTCCGAATCATAGAGGGCGGCGGAGGTGGTGTAGTTGCTCGTGTCGATTCCGAGGTACCAGGCCATCGCGTTACTCCGCCGCCGTTTCAGCGGCGGCCTCTTTGGCGGCGCGGACCGCCTCGTCCTCCGCCTTCGCCTCCCCGGCCGAAGCCGCGGCCTCCTCCTCGGCCCGGCGCGCCTCGGGCACATCCTGCCCCTTCGCGCGCACATAGGCGCCGAGCACCCCGTTGACAAAGGAAAAGTCGTCGGCGCTGCCGTATTTTTTGGCGAGCTCGACCGCCTCGTTGATCGAGGCGCCGACCGGCACCGTGTCGACGTTGTCGATCTCCCACAGACTCAGCCGCAGGATGGTCAGCGCCACGCGCGACATGCGGTTGAGCTTCCACTTTTTCGAGTGGGCGGTGATCGTCTCGTCGAGCCAGGGCAGATGATCGCAGACGTCGCTTGCAAGGCGGTATGCATAATCATCCACCTCGAGGTTGCGGCCGATCACGGCCTCCTCGATGATCTCGTCGACCGATTCCTCCTTGAAGGATCGCTCAAATACCAGCATAAAGGCCTGTTCGCGGGATTCGCTTCGTTTCATATTGTCCTCTCCTAATTGTACGTCTGCGACAAGAATACCCTCCAAGGGGGCCTCGGAGGGCAGTGAATCGTTTTTTGGTCAGGCTTCCGTCTGCTCGGCGGGCTCGGCAAAGACGATGCCGGCGATGTTGATGTTGACCCGTGAAACGGCGATCCCGGTCATGTTCTGGACGGCCTCCTTGACGGCCGACTGGATCTTCTCGGCGGTCTCGGGGATGTTGACGCCCGCCTTGATGTTCACATGGAGCTCGATGACGGCCACGTCGTCCGACAGGTCGATGTCGATCGGCTTAGCGGACTGTTTTTTGAGCAGCCAGCCCTTGAGGTTGGTCGCAAAGGAAGCGAGGGAGTCCACCCCTTCGATCTCCAGCGCCGCGTAGCGAGCGATGGTGGCGATCACCTCGCGGGAAATCTTGAGATTGCCTGCTGCCTGATTCTGGTCGTGACTCTGCATAATCATTCTCCTTTGTATGGCGAGAAACGGATGTGTCCGATTGTTTTTCGGGAGCCGGTGTAGCATACAGGAATATTATATCATAAAATTCCGAATATACAACCGTATATGCAATCTTTTCCGCAAAGAAAGGAGAAGGAAAAAGCCTGCTTTTCAGCAGGCTTTTTTGGTGAAGATTCCGGCTGCGGGCTAACTGATCTCGACGATCGAGATGTTCTCGACCGGGATGCTGGTCTCCTTGAGGATGATATCCTTCATCTGGGCCACCTGGTCCGCTTCGAGCCCCTCCGTCTTGACCACCACGTCGACGTTGTCGGTGTCGTAGTAGACCATGCAGTCCTCGAAGCCCTTGGCCTTGATGAGATTTTCAATCTTGCCCTCCGTCTCGATCGACTTTGCGATCTCGGTGGCCTTGAGCGCCATCTCCGCCTTGATGTCCGGGTCGACGTCCGCGCTGGCCATCATATTCTTGAGGGTCTCGACCGACTCGTCGCGGGAGCGCTGGCGGGTGACCTTTGCCTCGGCAAAATAGGCCTCGCCGTCGATGTCGTCCACCGTCGGGTCGTTCGCGTCGACCAGCTGGGCGTCGCCGTAGTTCTTGTCATTGGCGAGCGCTCCGGTCGCGGTCAGGTCGCCGTCCGTCCTGGCGAATTGATAGTTGACGTAGACGGCCAGCCCGAGCCCTACCACCAGGGATGCCAGGATGATCTGTTTTTTGCCGATAATCATATTCATACGGGGGTTCCTCCTCTTTTGATAAACTGAACTTATGGCCATAAACTGCGGGCTGCCGCCGCAGGGTATGCACGAGTCATTTGCTGAGCTTGGTGACGCACACCTTGTTGTAGGGGATTCCGAGCGCGGTGGTGACCACCTGCGTCACCCGTTCCTGCACCACCATGCTCCCCGCGCCCTCGCACACGATGACGACCCCCTGGATGGCGGGCTGCCGTTCGGTTTTGACGAGCGCCTCCTTTTTGCCGTTCCCGGCGTCGACGACGATGTATTTCTGCTCGGTGTTCTCCTGCTGGGTCTCCCGGGCCACCTCGTCGCCGTTATAGCTGTTGGTGCGGTTGACGTTCTGCGTCTCCTCCACCGCGTAGACATATTCGACGCCGCTTTCGGCCGTGACCATCACCTGGCACCGGCCCACCCCTTCGATGCTCCCCACGATCCCGGTGAGCCGCTCCTCCAGCTGCGCCACATACTCCTGCGAGGTAAGCTGTCCCGCCCCGACGCTGGGATTCGGCTTGTTGGAGCCTCCGGTCTGGATCACCGTCGAAAGGAATATCAGCGCCATGCCGGCTATCCCGACGAATAGTAGGGTGCGGCTGTGCTTTCCCTTGAAGACCGCGTCCAGCTTTTCCCGCAGTCCCGCGCCCAATCTGGTCCCATTCATGAGGTCACTCCTTTGTCGTCATATCCAATCAGTACCCTGACGCCGAGGCGTTCGGTCAATGCGGCGCGGATCTCGTTGTGCCGGGGCAGATAGCTGCGGTCGAGCTCCACCTCGCACTCACTAATAGATATGCCGCCCTGCCCGTCGTCATGTACATTTATGTAAATTTTATTGTAGCTGACGCCCATGTCCCGCAGGGCGCGCATCGCCTCCAGCCGCACGCTTTCGGTCGCGCGTTCCTGCGCGCCCTCCTCCACCGCGCTCTCAAGCCGTCCGGCCTTTTCCTCGATCTGCCGCTGGATCGATTCCGGCGGCGTGAGCTCGACCGCGGCGGACGGCAGCACGACCGGCGAAAGCAGGCACCCGAGAAAAAAGACGCCGCAGGTGATGTTGAAGACCCGCTGCATGCTGGACTTCGGCAGGATGAGCTGCGCGAGCGCGCAGGCGATCGCCGCGGCGCAGATGCCGAACGCCCACTGCCTGACACTATCCAATATACGTTCCCTCCCCGCGAAAATATGACACGTCCCCGAAAACCCCGTCCTACACCCCGGTGGACACCATCATGACGAGCGAGGTCGAAATGACGATGAGCAGCGCGAAGCAGAGGATGACCGCGATGAGGATTCCCAGCGTGGCGGAGGAGCTTTTGAGGATGCTCGCCACCGGCTTTACGCCGAGCATTTCGCTCACCGCCCCCGCGAGATTTACGGTGAAATACCACAGCACCGTCTGCAGAAAGACGGGCAGGAAGGTCATCAGCGCGATCAGGATGCCAAACACGCCGACCGTCGCCTTGAGGAGCCTCAGGTATCCCTGCGTGGCGACGAAGGCGTCGGAGAGAGCGCCGCCCACCACCGGCACAAAGCTGCCGATCAGAAATTTCGCCGCCTTGGAGGCGACCGTGTCGCTGCCCGACGCGACCATCGTCTGGAGCGAGAGCAGCCCCACGAAGAGGGTGAGCAGCAGCCCCAGCGCCCACGACACCGCCGATTTGATCGCCCCCGCGACCGCCGACACGTCGACGCCGGGCGCGAGGTTCCCGACCACGCAGAAGGCGAGGTAGACCCCCATCAGCGGCACGAAGATTCCCGCCACCACCTGCGAGACCACCTGGCAGGCCATGAAGAGGAAGGCGGTGTAGGTGGTGGCGGTGACCGCCTGCCCCCCGACTGTGACAATCGACGAAAAGATCGGGATGAACGCGAGGACGAAGTTGGAGTAGTCGCGGATGGCCGCGGCGGTCGTCGTGATGCAGTCGATGATCGGCGAGACGATCGACGCCGCCACGCACACCACCGCCACCGCCGCGAAGACGGTCGACAGCGTCCCCTCCCAGAGGGAGGTCTTGAGCCCGTCGAGCATGGCGCAGAGCAGCACCGTGCCGAGCACCGCGCCGAAGACGGTCAGCGGCAGGCGGATGCGCTCCTTCACGAGCCCCCAGATCTCCCGGAAGAACGCCTCGGGCGAGAGGGCGAGCAGCTCCTTGTAGTCGATGCCGTGCATCCCGGTGCGCTCCATCAGATCCTGCGCGTCGTCCGGCAGTTCGCCGAGCAGCTCGTCCGCGCCCACCGCGTCGAGCTCCCGGCTCAGGTCGTAATCCCCCTCCCCCGCGCCCGCGTAGCCCCACACCTCCGCCGCGTCGCCAGGCCTGTCCCAGGTGACCAGTTCCACCGCGAAGGCGGTCGTCCCGCAGAGGCCGGCCAAAAACAGCGCCGCGAAAAACCCAACAAGCCGCCGCATCATCCCGCACCCCCGATCAGGCCGCCCGCGATGCCGAGGATCTTTTCAAAGAGTGGCAAACTGACGAGCAGCACCGACAGCTTGCCCGCCGTCTCCACCTTGGAGGCGATCGCCGTCTCCCCGAGGTCACGGCAGGCGTCGCAGGCGATCTGGGTGATGAAGCAGAGCCCCAGCGCCTTGAAGAGGATCTGCACGTATTCCGCCTTGGCGCCCGTCGCCTCGAAAAGGGACCGGATCCGTTCGAAAAGCGGCAGCGCGGAGGTGATGATCATCCCCAGGATCAGCACGCCCGCCGTCAGCGAAAGCAGCAGGGAGTACTCGGGGTTTTTCTGCTTGAGCACCGTGCCGAGCGCGACCGCGACGATCGCCAGCCCGGTAATCGTCATCATATTCATGTCAGTAGAGCCCAAAGACGCTCTTGACCGTCTCGAACAGCGTGTTGATCTGCACGATGATCATCATCAGCACGACGATCAGCCCCGCAAGGGTGGTCATCATCGCCTGTTCTTCCCGCCCCGAGCGGATCAGCACCTGGTTGAGGACCGCCACAATGATCCCGATCGCCGCGATTTTAAAGATCAAATCCACATCCATAATCTTTCATCGTCCTTTCCCGCCAAACTTGTCCTTTGCATTATAGATATGCCTGTCCCTCCCGGTTCAGAACTTCTTTTTCCGGATGCTTCCCCGGCCCCGCAGGCGGCCTGTTTTCGCAGTACAATCATCAAATGAAAAAGACCACCACAAAGGCTCCCGCCAAAAGGCCCATCGTGCGGTAGAGCTTGCCGTGGGATTCGCACCGTTCCCGGGCCGCGGCCAGCTGCATGGCGAGCAGCGACTTCGCGTGGGAGAGGCTCGAGAGCTGCCCGTCGAGGTCGCACTGCCCAAGGGTGTCGGCCAGCGCCTCGACGATCGCGGCGTCCTCCCGGGTGAGGCTCCCGCCCTGCTTTGCCACCGCTTCCCGCCACGCCTGCGGAAAGGGCGTTCCCTTCCGGCAGAGGGCGGCGCAGGCGGGCAGGAAGGGCGCCTCCTGCGCCGATTCCCGCTCCTCCAGCCGCGCGACGGCCTCGTCGGGAGGCGCCAGGCTGTAGGAAAGCTCCCCCTCCATCCCCGTCAGCAGGGCGATGCAGCCCTCCAGCTCCCGTACACGGCGGGAAAGCGCCTGCGCCATCGAAATTCCGATCGAGGTGGTGCAGGCGACCACCAGCAGCATTCCGCAAACCTTCAATATCATCAGCATGGCGCCGGCACCTCCCTGATCTCCCGGATTTTCGAGGGGCTTTCCGCGCCCTCCAGCAGCACGAGCTTTTGGAACGCGCCCGTCTCCAGCAGCCGCCTGGCCTGCGGCTTGCGCAGAAATTCCTCGTAGTCGGCGGCGTGCAGCGAGGTCACGACCGCCACGCCGCTGTTGGCGGCTGCGGCCACCGCCTCCACCTCGCCGTCGGTGCAGATCTCGTCGCAGACGATCACCTGCGGGGAGAGGTAGCGCACCGCGATCTGCAGCCCCTTCGCCTTCGGGTAGCCGGAAAGCAGGTCGCAGCAGGGCCCCAGCTCGCTCTGTACGACGCCGCCCGAGGCCGCGCCGATCTCCCCGCTCTCGTCGACGACGCACACCTTAAGGTAGCCGCCCGGGGAACCGGAGGAGAGCTGGCGCGCCGTGTCGCGCAGCAGCGTCGTCTTGCCGCTGGCGGGCGGCCCGACGATGAGCACGCCGCATGGCCTGTCCCAGAAGCAGCCCCGCACGAGCGGGTCCGCCGCCCCGTAGATCTCCCGTGCGACGCGCAGGTTGATCGAGGTGATGTCCCGCACGGCGGTCACCTTCCCCTCCTCGGCCACGGCTGTCGCCGCGATGCCCGCGCGGTGTCCGCCGCGCACCGAGAGGTAGCCATCGCACAGCTCCCGCTGGTGGCTGTGCACCGCCCAGCCGCACAGCGTCACAAAGGAGTCCTGCATGTCCGCCTTAGTCAGGAGAAAGGCGTTCAGCGCGGGCCGGTCGGAGGCCCCGCCGTTTTCATCCACAAAGAGCACCTTGGCCGAAGCCATCAGCCCGAGGGGCTTACCCGTCCGCAAACGGATTTCCGTCACCTCCGCCGCGATCTGCGCGGGGACCCGCGAAAGCACCCGCCGCACCCGTTCTCCAAGGGTCGCCGCTGCGGAGAGGTAGCGCTCGTCTTCCTTCATTTCATCACGTCCTTTTCCAGTCTTCCCTCCTATCTTATTAGCCCGTCCGCTTTTTTAGAACCGGAGACCGGACAGGCGCAAAAGGGCCGCCCGCGGATTTCTCCGCGGGCGGCCTAATAAAATCCTGATTCCGTTTCGGGGGAAGGTCAGGCCTTCTCCCCGTGCCTGCTGTTAAAATACATGTAGACCTGGCATTTGATCATGCCGTTATAGAGCTTGCGGCGGCGGACCGCCTCCCGCCCGAAGACCCCCTCGAAATCGTCGTGCGGGCTGATGATGTAATAACCGAGGTCGTCACGCTGCGGGAAAACCTGTCCCATCGTGCGGCAGATCTCCTCCGCCTCGGAGGCCGCGAGCAGCCGCTCCCCGTAGGGCGGGTTGGTGATGAGGACCCCCCTGCGCCCCTCGGGAATCTCGGGCGCAAAATCCTTGATGTCCGCCTGCCGGACATGGATGCGCCCGGCGACTCCCGCCTTCGCGGCGTTTTCCCGCGTCAGGCGCACCGCCTCGGGATCGATGTCGCTGGCAAACGCCTCGAAGACCGCGTCGCGGCGCACCTGCGCCGAAGCCTCCCGGCGCACCTCGTCGAATACGCCGTTCTGGAAGCACTTCCAGCTCTGCGCCGCGAACCGCCTCCGGATGCCCGGCGCGATGTTGAGCGCCTTGAGCGCCGCTTCGATCACGATGGTGCCGGAGCCGCACATCGGGTCGTAGACGAGGGAATCCCCCCGCACCCGCGCGAGGTCGACGATGCCGGCCGCGATCGTCTCCTTGATGGGCGCCTCGTTCGCGTTGGCGCGGTAGCCGCGCTTGTGAAGCCCCGCGCCCGTCGTATCGAGCAGCAGCGTCACCGTATCCTTGAGGATGGAAAACTGCACCTGGTAGATCGCGCCCGTCTCGGCAAAAATCTCCTTGTGGTAGACGTTTTCAAACCGCCGCACAATCGCGCGCTTGATGATCGACTGGCAGTCGGACATGCTGAACAGCTTGGAATTCCGCGACCAGCCCTTCACCGGGAACTGGTCGTCCACCCCGATGAAGTCCTCCCACGGCAGCGCGGCCGTCCCGTCGAAAAGCTCGGTGAACGTCTCGGCGCGGAACTTCCCGATCACGATCCCCACCCGTTCGGCGGTGCGCAGCCAGATGTTCGCCTTGGCGACCATTGCGAGGTTCCCCTCAAAGGTCACCCGCCCGTCCGAGACGGTGATGTTTTCCCCGCCGAGCTTTTTGACCTCGAAGGAGAGCACGCTCTCAAGCCCAAAGAGGCAGGGGCAGGTAATCGTCACTTTTTTATCCATGGTGGTCCTTTCCGGCCGCGCGCCATCCATTTGCGCGGGGATTCTTTTTGCATTCTTATAAAAGGATTATAGCATAAATCCACAAAAGAAAAAAGACACATCTCGGCAGAAAGGGACGGCCCGCGAAAGCGGGCCGTCCCTGCGCTCTAAAAAAGCAGCTTCTCGTAGATCTCGGCGATATGCTCCTCCACGAACGTCCGGATTTTCTCCGGGATATCCGCGCCGCCGAACCGCAGGTCGTAATGCAGGTCGGCGTTTTTGCCGGTCAGCGCCGACAGGGTGTCGGCGGCAACCTGCGCGGGGGATTCGCCTCCCGAGAAGGAGACGGACAGGATCCGCTCCATCCCCGCCATCTTGAGCGGGAAAAACGGGCAGCCGTAACGAACGGAAAAGTCGCACAGCCGCATTCCCTCGCGGACGAACGGCTCGCTGTCCCGGTAGGGACTCAGCGCGCAGGCGAGCGCCGCCGGTTCGTTGCCGGAAAGCGACAGGACTTTGAGGTTCCACGCGTCCGAGTGCAGCGTGTCGGAATAGATCACCGTTATGCCGGTGGAGGCATCGACACAGCTGACCGCAAGGTCGCACACCGCGGGCGCGCGGAACATCCCCATTCGATCCAGCTGCCGGAGTCCCAGCTGCGGCGTCTGCGACGCCGAAAACAGGGTCATCAGCTCTTCGAGCTCCTCCGGCCCCGCCCCGCGCGACCACAGCAGCGACGGAACCGCCGCCAGCGAGGTCGCCGAGAGCATATCGACCGCAACGGAGCGCTTGAGCAGCTCGTCGGCAAAGACGTTTGCCGCCGCCGCGCCCGCGCCGCTGCCGGAAAACGCGACACCGATTTTCATGGCAGACCTCCTCAGTCAGAGATACTGCCATCCCCAGCGGCAAAACCACCGCACAGCCGGGATGACAACGTCCGCGCCCCGCCCGTGGGGCGGCGCACCGGACACTACCATTCTATGCTGTGCGGCGGCGGCTGCCACTGACCTGCCGGTCCTAATCGGACGGCCGGTATTCCGCCATGACGGCAAGCGCCGCGCGGATACCGTCCACCGCCGCGCTCATGATACCGCCCGCGTAGCCCGCGCCCTCCGCGCAGGGATAGACCCCCCCGGCCCCTGGCGCCTGGTAATCCTCCCCGCGCAGGATGCGCACGGGCGAGGAGGTCCGCGTCTCGACGCCGGTGAGCAGCGCGCCGGGCGCGTCGAAGCCGGGCAGCTTTTTCCCGAAGGCGCGCAGCCCCGTTTCGAGCATTGACGAGACGAACCCCGGCAGGAGTTCGTGAAAGTCGCAGGGCGTCACCCCGCGCGCGTAGGTCGGCTGCACCCGCGAGGCGTCGAGCCCCGCCTTCCCCATGAAAAAGTGCCCGATGTCCTGCGCGGGCGCGCGGTAGCCGCCGCCCCCGGCGGCGTAGGCGCGCCGTTCCAGCTCCCGCTGGAACGCGGCCCCGCCCAGCGGCCCGCCGCCGTAGTCGGCGGGCGTGACCGAGACGGCCACCGCCGCGTTGGCGTTCTTCCCGTCGCGCGCGTGGTAGCTCATCCCGTTGGTGACCGTCATCCCCTCCTCCGACGCGGCGGGCACGACCACGCCGCCCGGGCACATGCAGAAGGTGTAGACGCCGCGCTCCCCCACCCGGTGGGAAAGCTGATACTCTCCCGGCGGCAGCGCGGGATGTCCCGCGTGTTCGCCGTAGAGCCCCCGGTCGATCTCCGCCTGGAGGTGTTCGATCCGCACGCCGACCGAAAAGGGCTTGGCTTCCATCGCAAAACCGCGCCGCAGGAGCATCTCAAAGGTGTCCCGCGCGCTGTGTCCCGCCGCGAGCAGCAGCACGTCGGCGGGGATCTCCCCGGCAGAGGTGCGCGCGCCGCGCAGCCGTCCGCCCGTCACCACAAGGTCGGTCAGCGCGGTGTCAAACCGCACCTCCCCGCCGAGCGAGCAGATTTCCGCGCGCAGGTTTTTGACGACCTCGCGCAGACGGTCGGTACCGATGTGGGGCTTCGCCCGGTAGAGGATCTCCGCCGGCGCGCCGAACCGCACGAACTCCCGGAGCACCCAGCCGCATTTCGGGTCGCCGATGCGGGTGGTCAGCTTGCCGTCCGAGAAGGTCCCGGCGCCCCCCTCCCCGAACTGCACGTTCGTTCCGGGGTCGAGGGTCCCCTCCCTCCAGAACCGCTCGACCGCTGCGACCCGCCGGTCCATCTCCCCGCCCCGCTCGAGGATGACCGGCCGGTAGCCGTTTTGCGCGAGCAGCAGTCCGGCGAACATCCCGGCGGGGCCGAAGCCCACAACCACCGGGCGGTGTTCCAGCGTCCGCGTCCCGCGGGGGATCTCGAGCGGCTCCTCCCGCCGCAGGGAGACCCGCCGGTCGGCGCAGCGGGAGGCGGCGGCCTCCTCCTCCGCGGGGGTCCCGAGCGTGAGCGCCACGGTATGCACAAAGTGGATGTCGCCCCGCTTGCGCGCGTCGAGCGACGTTTTGACGATGCAGGCGTCCGCCGCCTGCACGCCCAGCAGCGAGGCCGCGCGGGAAAGCGCGGCCTCCGCGGGTTCCTCCAGCGAGGTCGTGATCGAATGGACGATGATCGGCATAAGTCCTCCTCCGCAAAAAACGAGGGCGTCCGGCAGGCCGGGCGCCCTCGGGATGGTTTGTCTATCGCTCCTTGATGTTGACGAGCACGGTGTAGTCGCCGCTCGCCCACGCCAGCCCCTTGCCCGGCGCGGAGATACGCACCGGCATGGTATACGGTCCGGGCGAGGAGACATCCTTGGTGGACATGTCGACCTCCGCGACCAGATCGGACCCCGAAAGCGTCGCCATCACATCCGCGTCCCCGATGATGTGCACCCCCGAAATGCTCGGGGACTCCACCGTGACGCTGTAGTTGACCGGGACGTTGGTGACCCGGATGTTGTCGCCAGGGATCGTATAGTTGCCTTCGAGCATGTCGGCGGTCTTGATCGTCACGATGACCGTGTCGACCCCCGAGAGGTTGGTGAAACCGGAGGGCAAAAAGCCCTTCACGTCAAAGGAGAAAAAGTTGCTGTCGATGGTGATCTCGTTAATGTTGATGAACCCCATGTCGAGCTGGCTGTAGGCGTCGATTAGCTCCTCCGGCCCGGCGACCAGTAAGGAGGCAACGGAGTATTCATCCTCCAGCCAGTCGATCGGGAAGCCCGACGGGACGTTCAGATATTCGACGCTGACCGGCAGTTCCTTCTGCTTGAGCACCGGGATGGTCACATCCGCCGTTTCGGCGCTCATCGTCAGCAGGCTGCTGTCGAGCTCGTTGCCCTCGGCGTCGTAGAGGACGATCTGGCCGGTGCGGGTCTTGCTGGAGGTGATCGGCGCGTCAAAACTGATCGAAACGACGCATTTGTCGATCCGCCCGACGTCGGTTTCCGGGCCCGAGATCGTGATCTCCCGCGGGCTGACCTTCGTCTGTCCGCGGACGTAGTCCTCGGGCGTCTGGAGCCCCTCGATGTCGGTGGCGACCTGGAAGGTCTTCTGCGCCTGGCGGTCCACCCGCACGCGCACGGTGGTCGGGCTGATCGCGTCGGCCTGCGCGAGGGTGAAGCCCTTGCCAAATTTATCCCCCGCGCTGTAGTTGCCCGTCTTGCCGCCCGAGAGGACGACGTCGAAGCTGCCCGGCGCGGTGATTCCGGAGAGGTCCGCGCGGATGTCCACATCCGCGGGCTTTACCGCGCCGACGACGGGGCGCGCGCCCTCGATGCGCACGTCGACCGTTTCGATCTCGCTGTCGACGATGCGCAGGTTGAGCGCGGCGAGCGCGTCCACCTGGTCGGCGGTGATGGTGACCGGAACGTTGCGGATGGTCTGAACCTTATCCGGCTCGACGTAGTAGACGATCACCAGCCAGATGATGACCGACGTCACCAGAGAAAGGATCATGAGCAGCCTCCGGTTGTCCAGGAGGCGTCCAAAGTTAAACTTCATTCGTATCTTCCCCCTCGGGGCTCTTCTTCCCCCGCTTGCGGTCAAAACGCTTGTCGGAAGGCTCGGCGGCGGCTTTTTCGGGGGTGAGCTCCGCTTCCAGATATTCCCGCAGGCGCGCGGTGGAAAGCCCCCGTTCCAGCTTGCCGTTGCGGCAGACGGTGATAAAGCCGGTCTCCTCCGACACGACCACGACGATCGCGTCGCTCATTTCGCTCATGCCGAGCGCCGCGCGGTGGCGGGTGCCCAATTCGCGGCTGATCTCCTGGTTATCGGAGAGCGGCAGAAAACAGCCCGCGGCGTGGAGCCTTCCCTCGCGGACGATCATCGCGCCGTCATGCAGCGGCGAGTTGGGGAAAAAGATGTTTCCGATCAGTTCGGGCGTGGGGTCGGCGTCGACGACCGTGCCCGTCTTGATGATGTCGCCGAGCTTGGTCTTCTGCTCGATGACGACGAGCGCGCCGATCTTCTGGCGCGAGAGGGAGGAGGCCTCCTCCACCAGGGCGTTGATGAACTTCACCCATTTGGCGCGCGTCTCCTGTTCGCTCATCCCGCCTGAAAAGACCTGCAGCTTGCCGATGCGGGAACGCCCCACCTGTTCGAGCGCGCGCCGCAGCTCCGGCTGGAAGACGATCACGAGCGCCAAGACGCCGATCTGCAAAATATTCTTTGTAATGAACTGCATGGCTTTCATCTCGAGCGCCTGCGCGAGCAGGTAGAGCAGCAGCAGCATTGCGATGCCCTTGACAAGCTGCGCGGCGCGCGTTTCGCGCACCAGCTTGATGCCCTGGTAGATCAAAAAGGCCATGACAAGGATGTCCAGCGCGTCTTTCCACTCAAACGTGCTGAACGTTCTGACAATGTTGTACCAGAGCTCGGCCATACATTCATTCCCCTTCGACGTTCGGACGATGCGGCCGGAAACCATTCCGGCCGCATAAATCCCTTTTTATATTTTATCACATATCCACAGCAAATCAATCTTTTTTTTGGCGCATGGCGCGGTTGGCTTTATTTCTCATATGCGATCTTCCGGACCGCCTGCGCGAACTGTCTTCCCTGGTCGGGCGTGTTGAAGGCGCCGACGCTCAGGCGCACCGTCCCGCCGTGGTTGGTCCCGAATTTTTTGTGCGCGAGCGGCGCGCAGTGCAGCCCGCCGCGGACCGCGAACCCCATTTCGTTGAGCTTCGCGGTCGTCTCCTCCGAGCCGAGGCCGTCGATGTTGAAGCTGAATACCGGCAGGTTTTTGCCGTGCTGGGGGGCGGGCGTGTAAAGGCGGACGCCCTTCACTCCGCAGAGCTCCTCGTAAACGCACCGGGCCACCCCGCTCTCAAACCCGGCGATCCGCTCCATTCCGCTCTGGCGGATAAAGTCGATCCCCGCGCCCATGCCGAGGATGCCCACCGTGTTGAGGGTGCCCGCCTCGAAGCGGTCGGGCATGAAATTGGGCTGTAGGTAATCGTAGGAGACGCTGCCCGTCCCGCCCTCCGCGAGCGGCCGCAGGCGCTTGCCGCACGAGGTGATGAGCAACCCGGTCCCGGTGGGACCGTAAAGCCCCTTGTGCCCGGCCGTGCAGAGGAAATTGATCTGCATCCCCTTGACGTCGATCGGCTCGATCCCGGCCGTCTGGGCGGCATCGACCGCGAAGTAGAGCCCATACTGCCGTGCGAGCTGCGCCAGCCGCGCGATCGGCAGCTTGACGCCGAACACGTTGGAGCCGTGCGTGACGATGATCGCGCGGGTGTTCGGCCGGATGCAGGAGCGGAAGGCGTTCACCGTCTCCTCGTCGTCCGAAAAGGTCTCCGCGACCGTGTAGGTGATGATCCCCTGCACCGTGAGTGCGTGGATCGGCCGCAGGACCGCGTTGTGCTCGAGGTCGGAGATGATGACGTGGTCGCCCGGCTTGAAAAGCCCCTTGACGACCGTGTTGACCGCGTATGTGCAGTTCTGGGTGAAGACGACGTCCTCCACGTCCGCCGCGCCGAAAAATTCCGCGGCCTTCGAGCGCACCTCGAACACCTGTTTGGCGGTCTCGGCCGACAGGTCGTGTCCGCTGCGCCCCGGGTTGGCGCCGTAACGCATCAGCGCCGTATCCACGGCGTCCTTGACGGAAGCGGGTTTCGGGAAGGTGGTGGCCGCGTTGTCGAAATAGATCATCCGGTCACCCTCCCCGCTGGATTTCCGAGACCTTGATCCCCGCCGCGCTCAGGATTCCGGCGGCGGCGGCCACGTCGCCGCGGATTTTGAGCCCGTACCCGCAGCCCTGTCTGCTGTTGGGCGCGGTGTTTCGCTCCACATAGGCGGAAATCCCATTCTGTTCCAAGAGCTTCTGGCCCTTCATCGCGCTGGTGACGGAACGGACCACCAGCACGGCCTGATCTATATTTGTCATAAGCATCGTTCTCCCTGCTATGAAATCATGGATGCGGACGCGCCGCATTGCCGACTGTGTATTCCCGCCTGCGCGGGCAAAAGAAAATACAGCGGTACAGTCCGCGCGTCAAAACGCGTGCAGGTACCGCTGTATCATCATATGCAGGAACGCCCCGGAAAGTCAGCGCCTCATCAGCAGGCAGACCGCGTGGGCGCTGACGCCCTCTCCGCTCCCGGTGAAGCCCATGTGCTCCTCGGTGGTGGCCTTGACGTTCACATCCTCCGCCGGGACCCCGCAGGCGTCGGCCAGCCGCCGCCGCATCTGCGGGATGTATGGCGCGAGCTTCGGGGCCTGCGCGACGACCGTCGCGTCCACGTTGCCGATCTTCCAGCCCCGCTGCTCGGCCATCGCGCGCACCCGCCCGAGCAGCGCGACCGAATCCGCGCCCTCATAGGCCGGATCGCTGTCGGGGAACTGCGCCCCGATATCTCCGAGCGCGAGCGCGCCGAGGACCGCGTCCATCACCGCGTGGGCGAGCACGTCCGCGTCCGAATGTCCGAGCAATCCCTTTTCCCAGGGGATCTCCACCCCGCCGATCACCAGCCTGCGTCCTTCCGCGAGCCGGTGCGCGTCGTAGCCGTGCCCGATTCTCATGCCGCTCATATGCGTTCCCCCTCCGCCGCCTCCACCATCGCCGTCGCGACCACGAGGTCGACCGGCGTCGTGATTTTGATGTTGTCGTAGTCCCCGCGCGCGAGATAGACCGGGTACCCCGCCGCCTCGAGCATCTGGCAGTCGTCGGTATAGTCCATCCCCGTTTCCTCCGCCTTCCGCGCCGCCAGCCGGTAGCGCTCGAGCTCGAACACCTGCGGCGTCTGCACCGCGAACAGGGTGCTGCGATCGGGCGTCGAAAGGATCCGCCTGTTTTCATCCGCGACCTTGACGGTGTCGGTCACCGGCACGGCCGCCGCCGCCGCGCCGTAGCGGACGGCGTCGATCACCGCGTCCGCGATGACCTGCTGGTTCACAAGCGGGCGCGCGCCGTCGTGGACCGCCACGTACTGCGTCTCGTACCCGACGGCCTCGACGCCGTTTTGGACCGACTGCTGGCGGGTCTGGCCGCCGGCGACCACCGAACGCACCTTCGGGACCCCCCAGGCGCGGATCAGGGCGTGCATCGTCGGGATATCCTGCGCGCGGGCGACCACGATGATTTCGTCGATCCAGTCGCTGTCGGAAAAGGCGAGCATTGTGCGCACGACGACCGGGACCCCGCAGATCTCCTCAAACTGCTTGTCGATCCCCTGCATGCGCGAGGCCGCCCCCGCCGCGGCGATGACCGCCGCAACGCGGGGCTTTTCCAGTTTCCGGTTAAAGAGCATGTCCGCCACCCCCTTTTTTCATAATAGCGCCCGGGGAAGAAAAATTTGCGCGAATTTTGATACGCCCGCGCGCCCCTCCCGGCGGCGGGGCCAATCCTGTCCTATTATAGCAAATCCGCGCGCGGAAAAAAAGGCCCCCGGAAGCGCAGGCGCTTCCAGGGGCCTTTTTCTTTCAGATCAGATGCTGATCGCGTCCGCGATGTCGTAGAGGTGGCGGTTGAATTCCTTCTTCATGCTGAGGGCCTCGAGGATTTCGTAGTCGACGATCTTGTTCTCGTGGCAGACGACCACGCGGTTGCCGATGCCCTTTTCAAGCAGCTCGACCGCATGGTAGCCCATCTCGCTGGCGAGCACGCGCTCGCGGGCGGTCGGGGCGCCGCCGCGCTGCACATGGCCAAGCACCGTGGCGCGGGACTCGACGCCGGTGCGCGCCTCAATCTCCTCGGCGATGTCGTGGACCGTACCGACGCCGTCCGAGCTGGTCACGCCCTCGGCGACGATGACGATGAAGTGCTTCTTGCCGGTGCGCAGGGTGCGCTGCATCTTCTCGACGATCGCGTCGATCGAGAAGGGCACCTCGGGCACCAGGATGGAAACCGCGCCGCAGGCGATGCCGGCGTGCAGGGCGATGTCGCCGCAGCGGCGGCCCATGACCTCGACGATCGAGCAGCGGTCGTGGGATTGGGAGGTGTCGCGCAGCTTATCGACCATGTCCATGACGGTGTTGACCGCCGTGTCGAAGCCGATCGTATAGTCGCTCGAAGCGATGTCGTTGTCGATCGTGCCGGGCAGGCCGATGCAGGGGATCCCCTTGAGGGAGAGGTCGCGCGCGCCGCGGAAGGAGCCGTCGCCGCCGATGACGACCAGCCCGTCGATGCCCGCCTGGAGGCAGGCCTCCTTGCCGCGCTCCACGCCCTTGTCGTCGCGGAACTCGGGGCAGCGCGCCGAATAGAGCATCGTTCCGCCGCGGTGGAGCGTGTCGCTGACGCTGCGCAGGTTCATCTCAAACATATCGTGGGCAAGCAGCCCGCTGTAGCCGCGGCGGATGCCGATCACCCGCATGTTCTTATGAAGGGCGGCCCTGACGACGGCGCGGATCGCCGAGTTCATGCCGGGGGCGTCACCGCCGCTGGTCAATACGCCAATCGCTTTCTGCTTGTTTTCCATATCCTCGCATCCTCCGTCTGCGGAAAATCCGCGTTCTAATCTTACTTATGCCCGATTATCGGCATTTTACCGAAATAATTATAGAAGATTCGTCCCTTTTGTGCAAGCGATTTGATTCAACCTGATTAATTTTTATCATAGTACTGGATAATTTCAAAGAAAACCCGTGAAATTTATTGTTTATATACGACGTTTTCCGCGCCGAGCAGCTTCTTGAGCTCCCGCTCGAGCACAGGGTTGTAATCTACCCAGAGAGCGTGCGCGGCCACGTTGTATTTCCCCGTGTCCTTGAAATAGAAGTATACGGCATCCCGGCCGGTCCCGCCGTTTTCGGGCGAAAAGATCGAAAGCAGGTTTTTCACCCGGTCGTAGACGGGCGCCGACGCGCTGTCGATGCGCAGGTAGGCCCCGGCGTTTTTGCTGCGGGGCGCGGCGGGCCGTGCGGGCGCCTGCGGCGCCCGTTCGCGGCGCGGCGCGCCGGAATAGCGGCCCGCCCCCGCGGGCGAACCCTCGGGCAGCGGCTCGCCGGGCGAGGCGGCGGCCTCGCAGATCAGCTTGGCGTCCTCCTCCTCGCGCATCGACACCCTGCCGCGCACGATGACGACGCTGCCCTCCGCGAGCTTGTGGGAATACTGCGTGAGCACCTTCGGGAACACCAGCATCTCGATGCTGCCGCTCGTGTCCTCGAGCATGACGAACGCCATCATCTCCCCGCCGCGGGTCGATTTGAGCCGCTTGGAGGAGACGATCGCCGCCACGCGCACCGACGCGCCGTCGGCGATATGGCTCCCCCGCTCCTCGGCGTTCGAAATGTCGGCGATCAGCGTGCAGTGCTCCTGCTCGATCATCTCGGCAAAGCGCGCCATCGGATGGCCGCTGATATAGAGCCCCGTCGTCTCCTTCTCCATCGCGAGCAGCTCGGAGGGCTCGTATTCCTCCACATGCGGAAGCTGGTGGGCGGATTTGATCCCCACGTCGGGGTTGTCGAAGAGGTTGATCTGGCCGGAAATGTTGCGCTTGGCGGCCGCGTCGATGTCGTCGAGGATCGCCTCAAGGCCCTCCAGCATGCTGTGGCGGTTCTTGCAGGCGCAGTCGAGCGCGCCTGATTTGATGAGGCTTTCGACCGCGCGCTTGTTCGTCTCCTTGCCGTACATCCGCTCGCAGAAGTCGGAGAAGTCGAGGAAGGGGCCGTTCTCCTCCCGCTCGGCGATGAGCTCGCGGATGCAGCCCCGGCCGATGTTCTTGACCGCGAGCAGGCCGAAACGGATCGCGTCCCCGCTCACCGTGAAGCCCTCGCCGCTGATGTTGACGTCGGGGGGCAGCACCTTGATGCCCATGCGGCCGCACTCGCCGATATACTCGATGACCTTGTCGGTGTTGTCGAGCACGCTCGTAAGCAGCGCCGCCATGAACTCGCGCGGATAGTGGCATTTAAGGTAGGCCGTCTGGTAGGAGACGAAGGCGTAGGCCGCCGCGTGGGATTTGTTGAAGGCGTAGGAGGCGAACGAGCTCATCTCGTCGAAGATCTCGTTCGCGGTCTGGCGGGGCACGCCGTTGGCCTGCGCGCCCTCCACGAAGACCTCCCGCTCCTTCTCCATCACATCGTGCTTCTTCTTGGACATCGCGCGGCGCACGAGGTCGGCGCGCCCGTAGGAGTAGCCGCCGAGCGCGCGGCAGATCTGCATGACCTGCTCCTGGTAGACGATGCACCCGTAGGTCACGTCGAGAATCGGCTTGAGGAGCGGGTGCTTGTAGGTGACGAGCCCGGGGTTGTGGCGGTTGCGGATGTAGGTGGGGATCGACTCCATCGGCCCGGGGCGGTAGAGGGAGATGACCGCGATCAAATCCTCGATCGACTCGGGGCCGAGCTGGGCGATCACGTTGCGCATGCCCGCGGACTCGAACTGGAAGACGCCGACGCACTGCCCCTTGGTGAGCATCGCGAAGGTGTCGGGATCGTCGAGCGGGATGCTGTCCGCGCGAAAGCCGGGACTGCGTTTGGCGGCCTCCTTCTCGGCGTAGCTGATGACCGTCAGCGTGCGAAGGCCGAGGAAGTCCATCTTGAGCAGCCCGAGCTCCTCGAGGGTCGTCATCGTGAACTGGGTGACCGGCATCGTCTCCTCCGCCTTGTAGAGCGGCACGTAGCTGTCCACCGGGTCGCGGGTGATGACAACGCCCGCCGCGTGGGTCGAGGCGTGGCGGGGCATCCCCTCGATCTTGCGCGCCATGTCGAGCAGCTCTGCGACCTTGGGGTCGCTCTCGCGCATCTGCTTGAGGTCCGCCGAGACCGAAAGCGCCCGGTCGAGCGTCATCTTCAGCTCGTTCGGCACGAGCTTGGCGATCGCGTCCACCTGCTGGTAGGGGACGCCGAGCACCCGCCCCACGTCGCGGATGGCCGCGCGCGCGGCCATCGTCCCGAAGGTGATGATCTGCGCGACATGGTCCGCGCCGTACTTGCGCACGACGTAGTCGATGACCTCCTGCCGCCGCTCGTAACAGAAATCGATGTCGAAGTCGGGCATACTGACCCGCTCGGGGTTCAAAAACCGCTCGAAGAGCAGGTTGTAGCGGATGGGATCGATGCCGGTGATGCCGATGCAGTAGGCGGCGAGGCTTCCCGCGCCCGAACCGCGCCCCGGCCCCACCGGGATGCCGACCGATTTTGCGTAGTTGATGAAGTCGAAGACGATGAGGTAGTAGTCGACGTACCCCATCTTGATGATCACGTCCAGCTCGTACTCCAGCCGTTCCGCGACGGCCGGTTCGGGCTGATCGCCGTAGTGGCGGCGCAGGCCCTCGTAGCAGAGGCGCTTGAAGTAGGAGAGGTTGTCCTCCCCGCCCGGCGCGACAAAGAGCGGGAGCTTGGTATTGCCGAACTCGAACTCGACGTTGCACATCTCCGCAATTTTGAGGGTGTTGTCGAGCGCGCCGGGGTAGTTCTGGAAGAGCGCGGCCATCTCGTCACGGCTCTTGACGTAGAATTCCTCCGTCTCAAATTCGAGGTCGCCCGGCTCGTCCACCGTGGTGTTCGTCTGGATGCAGATCAGCACGCTCTGCATCCTGGCGTCCGCCCTCTCGATGTAGTGGGCGTCGTTGGTGGCGACGAGGCCGATGCCCGTCTCCTTGGAGAGCCGCAGCAGGTCGGGCAGAATCTGCTCCTGAAGCCGGATGCCGTGGTTCTGGATCTCGATGTAATAGTTTCCCTCGCCGAAGACGTTTTGGTACCAGAGCGCCGTCTCCTTCGCGCGGTCGTAATCCCCCGCGGCGAGCATCCGGGGGATCTCCCCCGCGAGGCAGGCCGACAGACAGACGAGCCCCTCGTGATACTCCTCGAGCAGGTCGTGATCGACGCGCGGCTTGGAGTAGAAGCCCTCGACGAACCCGGCGGACACCATCTTGATCAGGTTCTGGTAGCCGGTGTTATTTTTGCAGAGCAGCACAAGATGGTAGGGGGAGGAATCGACCTTGTGCTGCTTATCGAAGCGGGTGCGCGGCGCGACATAGACCTCGCACCCGATGATCGGCTTGACCCCCGCCTTTTTGGCGGCCTTGTAAAAGTCGATCGCGCCGAACATCACGCCGTGGTCGGTGATCGCCACGGACGACTGCCCGAGCGCCTTGACCCGCTCGACCAGCCGCTCGATCCGGCAGGCGCCGTCGAGCAGGCTGTATTCGGTATGTACGTGCAGATGCGCAAAATCGGCCATTTCCGTTCCCCCTTTGCCCGTTTCTCTTACGCCCTATCCAAGCCGCACGGCCGTGCCCGACACGGTCACCATGAGCATGCCGTTGTTCGCGCCGAGCACCTCGTAATCCACGTCGATCCCGACGACCGCGTCGGCTCCGAGCGCCCGCGCGCGCTCCTCCAGCTCCCGCATCGCTTCCTCGCGCGCCCGGAGCAGCTCCTCCTCATAGGTACCGGATCGGCCGCCAAAGAAATTGGAGAGCCCGGCGGTGAAGTCCTTGATGAAATCGACGCCCGCGATCACCTCGCCGAACACGACGCCTTGATATTCCGTGATATGCTTCCCTTCCACTGAAGGGGTCGTCGTCAGAATCATGCCTGTTCCTCCCTGTGCTCTTTCCTTCGAAGCTCCGCGGCGTATTCGGATATCCGCCGCAGGCGGTGGTTGACGCCCGACCGGGAGATCGGGCTCGTAAGCGCCTTGCCCAGCTCCCGCAGGGACATGTCCGGATTTTGCAGCCGCAGCCGCGCGAGCTCCCGCAGCTCCTCGTCGAGCGAACCGATGCCTCCCGACGCTTCGATCAGCCGGATGTCCTCGATCTGGGAGAGCGCCGCGTTGACCGTCTTGGAGATGTTGGCCGTCTCGCAGTTGGTGGCGCGGTTGACCCGGTTGCGCAGCTCCTTGACGATCTTGACCTCCATCAATTCGAGCGACGACTTGGGCGCGCCGAGGTAGGTCAGCAGGTCCTCGATGTTTTCGCTCTCCTTGTAGTAGAGCAGGTAGTCGTTGCGGCGCACCGTCCGCTTGGGCGGCGCGAGATATTCCGCGAGCAGCGCCGCAAGGTCGTCCGCGAGCGGCTGGTGCTGGGTCGCGAATTCGACGCGGTAGCCCTTTTCCGGGTCGGACACCGCACCGCACGCCAGAAACGCCCCGCTCAAAAAGGCGGCGGCCTCCTCCTCGGGGACATGCGCGAAGTCGACGCGGCGGGGGTCCTCCCCCGCCCTGCACCCGAAACGGGAGAGCACGGCGACCCGGTCGGAGAGGCTGTCCACCGTCACGAGGTAGACGCTCCGGCGGTCCTTGCGCTTGACCTCCCGCAGGGTGATGCTCCCGCCGAGGCCCACCAGGTCGGAGATGCTGTCCGCGTAGAGCCGCGCGACGAATTTGTGCTCGGTGTGCAGCGAGATCTCCTCTGGCCCGAACGCGCGTCCGAACAGCAAAAGGCCGTAGGCGAGCGCCCACCTGCGGCGCTGGCGAAACGGCCTGTTATTGCAGATTTCACTTTTGATGCGGTAGGCGAACGACATGGCTACTCCTTGCGCTTGGCGATATCCCGGTGGGTCACGGTGCTGCGCACCTTCTGTTCCTGCATGTGCTCCTCCAGAAGCTGTGCGAAGACCACCGAGCGGTGCTTCCCGCCCGTGCAGCCGACCGCGATGGTCAGCTGGGTCTTCCCCTCGTCCCGGTAGAGAGGAAGCAGGTAGTCGACGAGGTCGAACAGCTTGGGGATCAGCTTCTGCGCCTGCTCCCATTTGAGGACGTACTCCCGTACCGGCGCATCGAGGCCGGTCAGGCTCTTGAGTTCGGGCACGTAGAAGGGGTTCGGCAGGCAGCGCACGTCAAAGACAAGGTCCGCCTCCTTGGGCAGGCCGTATTTGAAGCCGAAGGACATGCAGTTGACGAGCATCGCCTGGTTTTTGTCGTCGAGGAAGATGCCGACCACCTTTTCCCGCAGCTGGTTGACCGAGAGGTAGGTGGTGTCGATCACATAGTCGGCGCACTCCCGCAGCCGGGAGAGCAGCCGCCGTTCCTCCGCGATGGCCTCCTCGATCGAGGTGTTTTCGTCGTCCATCAGCGGGTGGGTGCGGCGGGTCTCCTTATACCGCTGGATGAGCGTCGCGTCCTCGCAGTCGAGGAAGAGGGTCTGAAACCCGCTCGACGCCTCCAGAAACTCCTCGATCCCCTCGAAGATGTCCCCGAAAATTTCCCGGCTGCGCGCGTCGATGACGAGCGCGACCTTATCCACCTTATCCTCCGCCTGGAGGCACAGGTCGGTGAAGGATTTGACCATCTTGGGCGGGAGGTTGTCGACGCAGTAGTAGCCGATATCCTCCATCGCCGCGATCGCGCGGGATTTTCCCGAACCGGACATGCCGGTGATGATTACAAATTCCATAGGCTTCCTTTTCCGCCCGCCTGGCGGGCGCTCTCAGAGCAGTTTGATTTCACATTCGAGGGTATAGCCGGTCTTCTCCAGCACTTCCTTTTGGACCAGTTCGACGAGCGCGAGCACGTCGCGGCAGGTGGCGTTGTCGTAGTTGATGACGAAGCCCGCGTGCTTTTCGCTGACCATCGCGCCGCCCACCCGGCGGCCCTTGAGCCCGCACCGGTCGATGAGCGCCGACGCGTAGGAGCCGGCCGGACGCTTGAAGGTGCTGCCGCCGCTCGGGTATTCGAGCGGCTGCTTCTGCTTCCGGCGCTCCATGAGATCGTCCATTTTGGCACGGATGGCGGCGGGGTCGCCCTTTTGGAGCCGGAAAGCCGCGCCGGTGATGAGATGCCCGGGACGGCCGGTAAACCAGCTGTGCCGGTAGGAGAGCTCCAGCTCCGCGGCGCCGAGGACGCGTTCCCCGCCCTCCGGCGTGAGACAGCGGACGCTTTCAAGCACATCCTTCATCTCGCCGCCGTAGGCGCCCGCGTTCATATAGACCGCGCCGCCCACGCTGCCGGGGATGCCGTAGGCGAATTCCAGCCCCGACAGCCCCCGCTGCCACGCGAAGACGCAGAGCGCCGTCAGGCTCGCGCCCGCGGGGCAGAAGATCGTCTCCGGGCCTTGCATCCCGGGCTTCGCGGCCTGCTCGTCGAAGGAGAGCACCGCGCCCCGGATCCCCTCGTCCGAGACGAGCAGGTCGGATCCCCTGCCGATGATCGTGAGCGCAACGCCCAGCTCCCCCGCCCGCCGCATAACCTTCGCGGCCGTCTCAGCGTCCGCCGGGCGGACCAGCAGGTCGGCCGGCCCCCCGATTTTAAACGACGTGTGCCTGGACATCGGTTCGTCCGCATGGCAGGCGCACCCGATCGATTCGCAGTACGCCCGCAGCTCGTGTATCCCGCTCATGAAGCCTCCTGGAAAATCATTTGTATTGTTTGCCGAGCAGCGCCGCGCCGATGATGCCCGCGTCGTTGCCGAGCTTCGCCTTGATGATCTGCGAACAGTTGTTGGGGTCGTGGTTGAAGGTCTGCGGATAGGCGCGCTCCCGCATCGGGCCGAAGAGGGTCTCTCCCTCCTTGCTGATGCCGCCGCCGATGACAACCGCCTGCGGCTGGAAAAGGTTGATGATGCCGCTGACCGCGTAGGCGAGGTAGTCGATATACTGGTCTACGACCGCCTTGCCCGCCTCGTCGCCCGCGCGCATCGCGTCGAACGCGGTGCGGCCGCTCACCTTGTCGAGGCTGCCCTCCGCGAGCTCCCACATCTTGGATTTCGCGTTGAGCTGCATGGACTCGCGGGTGATGCGGATGAGCCCCGTCACCGCGCAGTAGGACTCGATGCAGCCGCGCCGGCCGCAGGTGCAGGGCACGCCCTGGTAGACCATGCCGATGTGCCCGAGCTCCGCGCCCTTGTAATTGAATCCCGACTGGATTTTTCCGTCGATGATGATGCCGCCGCCCACGCCGGTGCCCAGCGTGATCAGGATGACCGAGTCGAGCCCCTTGGCCGCGCCGGCCATCAGTTCTCCGTAAGCGGCGGCGTTGGCGTCGTTTTCGACATAGACCTTCTTGCCGAGCCGTTCCGCGACGAGCATCCCCAGCGGGGTGTCGTGGAAGCCGAGGTTCGCCGCAAGTCCCACCATGCCCGTTTCGGGGTTCACGGTGCCGGGCGTCCCGACGCCCACCCACGCGACCTCGTCGAAGGTGACGCCCGCGTTTTCGACCGCCCGGCGCGCGGTCGCCGCCATGTCGTCCGCGATCTCCTCCGCCGGATGGAACGCCTTGGTCTTTTCATTGGCACGGCCGACGATCCGGTAGTCCTCATCCACCACGCCGACGGCGATGTTGGTGCCGCCGAGATCGATTCCCACGTAATAACTCATCGTATGCTCTCCCTTTCCTCTTGATGTCCTCCTGGTGGCTTTATATCAGCGGACGCCCGCTCTTTTCCCGCGCGAGCGCCAGAAAACGCCCGTAGTCGGCGTTCATAACAAGCTCCTCCGGGAAGCCGATCTCCTCCAGCATCTCGACGGCCGCGCCGACGTTGCCGATCTGGGTGAAAAAGTGCGCGTCCGAGCTGCACACCACCCGCACCCCGTATTTTTTGCAGCTCTCCGCGATCCTGCGGCAATTTTCCGCCGAACCGGGCCTGCATTCAAAGGAGTGGGCGTTGATTTCGACGATCTTTCCGTTCTCGGCGAACGCCTTTACAACAGCGTCCACGTCGAAGCGGTAGCGCTCGTCCCCCGCGTGGCCGATCACGTCGACGAGGGGATTCTTCGCGACCGCGAGCCAGCCGGCGGTGTGCTCCTCCTCGGTGGCGGGCGCGAGGCAGTTGATGTGGTAGGAGGCGATCACCCAGTCGAGCCGCGCGAGCTTGCGGTCGGGCAGGTCGAGGCCCCCCTCGTAATCGATGATGTTCGTCTCCGCGCCCTTGAGGACGACGATCCCCTCCATCAGGTCGGGAATCACGTTGGGCAGGTTGCTGAAAAACATCCCGCCCGGCGCGCCCTCCATCGCCGGGCAGTGCTCGGTGACGCAGAGAAATCGGATCCCGCTGCGCGCGGCGTACTGCACGTTCTCATAGATGGTGCTGAACGCGTGGTCGCACGCAACGGTGTGGCTGTGGGTTTCCGCGATGATCTGCATGCAGTCAGGTTCCTTTCCGGATTAGAAATCTCCCCAGTCGGTGGGGTTGCCGCCGTCCGGCTCGACCATGCCGAGCTTTTCGAGCAGCTCCTGGGCGGCGTTGTAGCCCATGCGCTTTTGGCGGTTGTTCATTGCCGCGACTTCGATGATGATGGCGAGGTTGCGCCCCGGCTTCACCGGGATGGTCAGCGACGGGATCTGCACGCCGAGCACCTCGGTGTATTCGTCGTTCATGCCCATCCGGTCGTACACCTTGGCGGCGTCCCACTGTTCGAGCTGAACGATCATGTTGATCTTCTCGGTCATCTTGACCGCGCCGATGCCGAAGAGGCGGCGGGCGTTGATGATGCCCACGCCGCGCAGCTCCATGAAGTGGCGGATATTTTCGGGCGAGGAGCCGACGAGGCTCTTGGCGGAGACGCGCCGGATCTCCACCGCGTCGTCCGCGATGAGGCGGTGGCCGCGCTTGACGAGCTCGATGGCCGTCTCGCTCTTGCCGACGCCGCTCTCCCCGAGCAGCAGGATGCCCTCGCCGTAGACCTCGACAAGCACGCCGTGACGGGTGACGCGGGGGGCGAGCTCGACGTTGAGCTCCCCGATGAGCCCCGCCATGAAGGCGGAGGTGCCGTCGGCGGTGCGCAGCAGCGGGACCTTGTATTTCTGCGCGGCGGAACGCATCCGGTCGGTCACCTCGATGTTCCGGGTGATGACGACCGCGGAGGGCTGGCTCGCAAAGTAGTCGTCCACGCGGCGGGTGCGCTCCTCCTCGTCGAACTGGTCGAGGAAGGCAAACTCGCTCTTTCCGAGGATCTGCATCCGCTGGTGGTCGAAATAATCAAAAAAGCCGGACAGCTGCAGCCCCGGCCGGTTGACCTCGGGCGTGGAGATGGAGATCCCGGCGGCGTCTTCGGGAAGGTAGACCACCTCAAGGTTAAAATCCCTGATCAGCTTTTGGAGGGGCACAATAAATTTTGTCGCCACATGAGCACCTTCTTTATTCGTTTTCCGTCGATATTCCTCTAGCTATTATACATGATGGAGGCGCATCTTTCAAACCCTATTTTGGGCAAAAATGTATTTCCAAATGCAGTTGAAATCCACCCGGCAATGTATTATACTTTTATGAGCCACTTAATGAAAGGGGAACTGCTGCTTGCAAAGACGGTTCGCGGCCTTTGCCGCCGGCGCGCTGCTCCTGTTTTCGGCCGTCACGGCCAGCGCCGAAACCCTCCCCGGCGACGCGGCCCCGGCCCCCGTCGCCGAACAGACCTGGCGGTACCTCGACGCCAATCCCCCGGGAGAAAACAGCATTCTCGCCTATTCGCTCGGCGGACAGGCCGTCCGGGAGGACGCCGTTACCAAGCTGTCCGGGGACCTGCGCGGCAGCGTAGCGGATGGATTCTCCTCTCCCCGCGCGCTGGAACGGGGCATCATCGGGCTGGTCAAGAGCGGGCAGGATCCCGCCTCCTTTGAAAAGACCGACCTCGTTTCCGCCCTCTACTCCCATGAAAACATCTACCAGGAGGGGCTGGACGGCGCGCTTTTGGCGCTGGCCGCCTACAGCGCGGCGGACGCGCAGTCTCCCGTCTCCGCGCACAACTCCCCCACCGCTGTCATCGACTATATTGTATCCTCCCAGCTTCGCGCGGGCGGGTTCGGTTCCGCCGCCGGGCGCGACCCGGACGTACGGACCACCGCGCGGGCGGTCACCGTCCTCGCGGCGAGCCGGGACATCCCCTACGTGAACACCGCGGTCAACCGGGCGCTCTCCTGGCTGAGCACCCGGCAGGATGAGGACGGCGCCTTCCTCCGCAACGGCCGCCCCGACTGCGAAAGCACTGCGGCGGTCCTGACGGCGGTACGCACCTGCGGCATCGGCCTGGGCGACGCGCGGTTCACCAAAAACGGACGGGACCTGCACGACGCGCTCCAATCCTTCCGGCAGCAGGACGGCGGCTATGCCGCCACCCCCGGCGGGCCTTCTGAGGTCGCGGCAACGGAGGCGGCGGTGATCGCCCTTTCGACCGACGCGTCCGGCCTCTCGCCCTACCTGCCGCCCGAGCGGTATCCCGGCTATGTGGAGCCGCAACCCGACAACGCCTATGTGTTTCTGCGGTTCCTCTTCGGGTTCCTGCTCCTCTTCGGGCTGCTCTATCTGGTCCTGATCCTCACCGGGAAGATCGGCAAGCGCTGGGGCAAGTTCCCTCCCACGGAACCGGAGAATCCCGGCGAAGCGCCCGGCGCGGGCGCGGATACCCGCACGCTCGAGCTCAATATCCCGATGAAGGCGGAGATCCCCGACTTCGACGCCCTGCCCGACGACGACCCGCCCGAACAGACAAAAAAATAAAAAAGACAGCCGCCCGCGGGCGGCTGTCTTTTTTGATCGTCAACGGTTGAGGAAGGTGAAATTCGAGTCCTGCGCGAAGTTCTCGAAGTTGTACATCACGAGCACGTCGTCGAATTCCGCCCCCGCCATGACCTCGCTCATCGGCGCCGTCAGGTTGCGCAGGTCGACCATCCACACCTCGTCGTAGCTGTAGGTCAGAAAGGGCGCGAACGGGTTCCCATAGCTGTCCTTGATGAGCAGGACGCGGGAGGTCCGCCCCTCCTGGTGGTTGAGGTTGTTTTCCGATTTGACGACGGTCAGGTCGCTGTTGCCCCACAGGAAGGCGGCGTGCTTGTCCCGCTCCCCCCACTTCTCCGCGTCGTAAAGGCCGGGCTTCTCCTCCCCGCCCACCGTGACCGAGGAGACGGGGATATCGTACCACTCGATCGTGTCCGGGACCGCGGAAAAGAGCTTGCACTTGCTGAAGTAGGTGCCGTAGAAGCCGGGGGCCTCCCTTCTCAGCGGCTCCAGCGCGGAAAATTCCACCGCCTTGAGCCCCCGGGACTCGACGAACGCGCGGTAGGCGTTGTAGGCGCCCCAGGTCGTCCAGTGGTGGTCGGTGCGGTAGTAGGCCTGCCGCTCCGACGCGGCGAGCCGCATCACCGGGAAGAGGTCGAGCGTGTCCGCGCCGCCGGGCAGCGCGCCGTAGATTTCGGCGACGCGCGCCGCCTGGCCGACGTTTTGCAGGCCCTTTGGGAGCTTGTCCGCGAGGATCTCATAGGAGTTCGGGATGACCGCCACAGTGATCGGCGCGGTGTCCCGGTAGGAGGCCAGATAGGTCCCGAGCAGCTCGATGTTCATCGAAAACCGGCGCTCGTCCACCGTCTCGTACCGGTCGAACAGGTAGTGGTCCGACCCGTAGACGATGCCGTTGTTCTCGATCTTTCCGAGCGCCGATTCGCTCACCGATTTGAACGTGATCCATCCGTCCCGCCCGACGAACTGGTCGTTGAGGTAGGTTTCAAACCGCTGGGTGTACTTGTTCTCCTGGTCCTTCGCCAGCAGCGCCGTCGCCGTCAGCTTCGGCCTCTGGGCGAGCGGGCGGTTCTCGAGCTCGCTCTTCTCCCGGTCGGGGGTCAGCAGGTTCGCCGCCGAAACGATCAGCAGGAAGGCCGCAAAGAGGAAGACGAGCGGATATTTTTGAAAGGTCTGCATCATGCTTCCTCCTCAGAAGTTCCAGTAGAGGAACGGATTGTAGGTGGAGTCCACCAGATAGGCGACCGAAAGCACCAGTATGAGCCCCAAAAACGGCAGCGCGAGCGCGCGGCAGACCTTCGGGTGCCGGTCGCGGATGCGGTTCAGCACCGGCATGGAGAAGAGGATTCCCAGCGCCAGCACGACCGCATAGTTGCGCAGGTAGAACATCCATTCATTCCCGCCCGTAAGGGAAAACAGCTTCCCAAAGAAGACGCCGAGCGCGCCGAAGCTCCCCTCGATGGCGAAGAGCCCCCATCCGAGCATGACCGCCAGCAGCGAATAGGCGTGGGAAATGAGCGGGTGCCTGTCCAGAAACACGCGCAAGCCCATCCGTTCGATCATGAGCAGGACGAAATAGTAGAGCCCCCACAGCACGAAGTTCCAGCTCGCGCCATGCCACAGCCCGGTGAGCGCCCAGACGACCAGCAGGTTCAGGACGTTGCGCGCCGGGCCTCTGCGGCTGCCGCCGAGCGGGATATAGACATAGTCGCGGAACCACCCCGAAAGGGTCATGTGCCACCGCCGCCAGAACTCGGTGACGCTGCGGGAGATGTAGGGGTAGTTGAAGTTCTGCGGGAAGGTGAACCCGAGCGCCTTGCCCATGCCGATGGCCATGAGCGAATAGCCGGAAAAATCGAAGTAGATCTGGAGCGTGAAGGCGATGAGCGCGAGCCACGCCGAAGCGGTCGAGACGTTCGCGAACCCGACCGCCGCCACGTCGCTCCACAACGCGCCGATCGAGTTGGCGAGCAGAACCTTGCTGCCCAGGCCGAGGATGAAGAGCCCGATGCCGTCCTGCACCGCGCCGAGGGTGATCTTACGGCTGTGCAGCTCGCGGCTGATGTCGGAGTACTTGACGATCGGGCCGGCGATCAGCTGCGGGAAAAGGACGACGAAGGTGCCGAAATTGATGATGTTGCGTTCGGTCTCCACCTTGCCCTCGTAGACGTCGATCGTATACGTCATGATCTGGAAGGTGTAGAAGCTGATGCCGAGCGGGAGGGTTCTGGCCGCTTCGATATAGGGCACCGCCATCCCCGTCAGCGTGTTCCAGTTGTCGATCAGGAAATTGCTGTACTTGAAGAAGACGAGCCACGCGATGCTGAAAACGAGCGACAGGAGCAGGACGGCGCGGCTGAGCGCGCGGTTCTGCTTCCACCGGCCGATGGCCAGTCCCGCGAAGTAGTTGACGAGGATGACCGCGATCATCACCGGGAAGAAGCGGATCTCCCCCCACGAATAGAAGACGAGGCTCGCTATCAGCAGGACGGCGTTTTTCAGCCGCACCGGCGCGATATAGTAGACCGCGAAGGTCACCGGCAAAAAGCAGAACAGGAACAGCAGGCTGCTGAATACCACGGGTTTCTCCCCTTTTTGTCACAAAATGAAAGTGTACCGAATAGAAGCTATCCAGTACACTTTACCAAATCCTGCGGATTTATGCAAGATTTAAGCGGCAAACGCCTCGTCAATGATTTTGACCGCCCGGTCGAGGTCGTCGTCAAAGGATTCCGGGCTCTCCCCGAGGATGACCAGGAACACATAGTTCCCACGGTCGACCACGCGGCCCTTCTGCGCCTTTTCCGACTGGTCGGGCAGGTAATTCGCGAAGGAGGCCTGCACATCCTTGAGGCGCTTGCCCATCGCCTCGATCACCGCGTCCTTCTGTTCCGGCTTCGCCTTGACGGCAAGCAGGTTGTCGGCGCTCACATTGACCATCGCGAACTGGCCGTAATACTCGTCCACGTCCTTTTCGGGGTCGATGTAGAAAACGTCCTTCATGAGGGTGTCGTCGATCTCGGCGGGCATCGCGATCCCCACCTCGTCGATGATCCGGTCGACAACCGTCTGGATCGTCTGCCCCTCCTTCATCTCGGTGGAATCGCCGGAGGCCGCAGGCTTCGAGCCGCATCCGGCAAGCATCCCGACGCACAGCACGGCGGAAATCAGAACAGCGAATATCTTTTTCATGGTACATTCTCCTTTGGTCATTGCCCGCAACGGGCTTCATTCTTCCCTCATAGAGTATGCCCAAACGCGCGGATTACTTCAATAAAATTGGAAAAAATTTTTATGCGATGAAAAACGGACGGTCTTCAGGACACGTTGCCGAAAAATTCCGCCATCCGGCGGTCCTTCGGATTGCCGAAGACCTCCTCCGGCGGGCCCGACTCGACGATCTCCCCGTCGCACATGAAGAGGATCTTGTTTGCCACGTCCCGCGCAAAGGACATCTCGTGGGTGACGACCACCATCGTCATCCCCTCCTCCGCGAGCTTGCGCATGACGCCGAGCACCTCGGCGGTGAGCTGCGGGTCGAGCGCGGAGGTCGGCTCGTCAAAGAGCATGATGTCGGGGTTGAGCATGAGCGCGCGTGCGATCGCGACCCGCTGCTTCTGCCCGCCCGACAACGTCGAGGGCATCGCGTCGACCTTGTCCTGGAGCCCCACCTTGCCGAGGATGGACATCGCGCGCGCGTCCGCCTCCTCGCGGGCGACGCCCTGCGTCTTGACGAGCGGCATCGTCAGGTTTTTGCGCACCGACAGATGCGGGAAGAGGTTGAAGGACTGGAAGACCATCCCCATCTTCGCGGTGATGGCCCGCACCTTGGCCGCCGGCGGATAGACCCCGTCGGTGACAAACGGCTCCCCCTCCACGACGATGCTGCCGCCATCGACCTTCTCCAGATCGATCAGGCAGCGCAGCATCGTGCTCTTGCCCGCGCCCGACGGCCCGATGACCGCGATCACGTCGCCCCGCTTTACGGTGAAGCTCACGTCGGTGAGCACGTCCTGTCCGGAAAAGCCCTTTTTGAGGCCGCTTACTTCTATCAGGTTCATTTCCCCGCCCTCCTCAATATGCCATTTTCTTTTCCAGCCAGTTGAAGAACAACTGGAGGACGGTGTTCATCGCCAGGTAGATGACGAACGCGATCACATAGGGAAAGACGTTGCCCGTGCGGGTGACCGCCGCCTTGGCGTAATAGAGGATCTCGGTGATCGAGATCGCAAAGACGAGCGCGGTGTCCTTGACCAGCGTGATCGATTCGTTGGTGATGCTCGGCAGCGCGACGCGGATCATCTGCGGCAGGATTACATGGAAGGTCGTCTGCACCTTGTTAAGCCCAAGCACTTGACAGGCCTCATACTGCCCGCGGTCAATCGACAGGAGCCCCCCGCGGAAGATCTCCGCGAAATACGCCGCGTAATTGAGGGAGAAGCCGATCAGCGCGCAGACCATCGCGGAATGGAGCGCGGTCTTAAAGAAGTCGTTCACAAAGGGCAGGCCGTAATAGATGAAGAAGAGCTGGAGCATCAGCGGCGTGCCGCGCATGACGTAGATATAGGCGTTGATGATCCAGCGCAGCGGCGCGACGCGGCTGCGGGTGCCGAGCGTCATCAAAAAGCCGAGCGGCAGCGACGCGACGAGGACCACGAAAAAGAGGGTCAGAACCGTTCCCAGACCCTGCAGGATCGCGCTGGTAGTGGTTGCGATCTCGCTGATTGACATAAAGGCACGCTCCTATGTAAGTGAAATGATGCGGGCTCTTTTATGACGCTAACACGCTGCCCGATAAAAGCGTTTGGCTCCATAAAACAGCCCGCACTCCCGGCCGGGAACCCGGTCGGGAGTGCAGCGTATTGCGGTGGATCCGAACTTATTTGACCTTGATCATGTCGTCGCGGCCAAACCATTTCTGAGAGATCTCGGCGATCTTGCCCTCGTCAGCTAGCTCGCCCAGCGCGTTCCAGACCGCGTCCTTGAGCGCCGTGTTCCCCTTCTTGAAGGCGATCGCGTACTGCTCGGAGGCCATTTTGTCCTCCAGGATGGTCATCGGCTTGGCGTTCTCCGCGATGTAGTAGTTGGCGACGACCGAGTCCATGACGATCGCGTCGCAGCGGCCGATCTCAAGGTCGGTCAGCGCGTCGACATAGTTGGCGTACTCCTTGGCGACGCCGTCCTTGATCGACGGGAAAACCTCATCCTTCTGGAGCGCCTCGAGGCCGGAGGAATCCTTCTGCGCGGCGACGATCTTACCCGCCAGGTCGGCCTTCGACTTGATCGGGGAGTCCTGCATGACGACGATGACCTGCTCGTTGTCCATGTAGGCGTCGCTCAGCTCATAGTTTTCGATCCGCTCGTCGGTGACGGTCAGGCCGTTCCAGATGCAGTTGATCTTGTCGGTGCCGAGCTCCATGTCCTTGGCGTCCCAGTCGATCGGCTTGGGCTCGAACTTCATGCCCAGCTTTTCGCACACCGCTCTGGCAAGGTCGATGTCGACGCCGACGATCTCGTTGTTCTCGTCGAGGTAGCCCATCGGCGGGAAGGAGGCGTCAAGGCCCAGGACAAACGTTTCGGGCAGCGCCGCGTCGGCAGGCGCTTCGGCGGGTTCCGCAGCGGGCTCTTCGGCCGGTGCTTCCGGCGCGGGCGCGGCTTCGGATGCGGGCGCGGCCTCGGACGCCGGAGCGGCGGGCTCGGCGGGGGCGCCGCAGGCGGCGAAGAGGGTCAGGCAGAGCAATGCGGCGAGAAGGACGGTCAAAATTTTCTTCATATGCTTTCTCCCAATTCATCGTTGATTTTTGCCTCAAGGGCGGCGGCAGGGCAAAATCCGGGCCGCTTTTGAACATTTTACACTTTATCAAGGTAAATTGCTACCCTTGTAGCAGGCTGTTATACCGATTTTTCCCGATCTGTCGCCGGTTTTCTCCTGATTGCTCGTCCATTCTCACGATCGCGTCGCAATCCGCGCGCGGTTACGCGAAGTCTCCCCGCAGGCTGATCTCCCCCGCGCCGATCGCCTCGCTGCTCCCGTCGGGCATCCGGACCAGCAGCCGCGCGTCGTCGTCGATCCCGACGGCGTAGGCCTCCCGGCGTTCCTCTCCCCGCACCAGCGTCACCGTCCGGTCGAGCACACAGGAGCGCGCGCGGTATTCCGCGAGGAAAGTCCGCTCCCCGAGCCCGCCGCAGAGGGCGAGCATCTCCGCGATGATCGCCGCCGCCAGCGCGGCCCGGTCGGTCTCCCCCGCTCCCGCCGCTTCGAGCGAGGTCGCCACGCCGGAAAGCTCGGGCGGAAAGCTCGCGTCCAGCACGTTGACGCCGATGCCGATCACGACGAATTCCGGCCTGCCGTCCGCGCCGAGCGGCGCCTCCGCAAGGATGCCGCAGAGCTTTTTTCCCGCGTAATAGAGGTCGTTCACCCATTTGACGCCGACCTCCACCCCCGCGGCGCGGGAGATGGCGCGCGCGGTCGCGACCGCCGCCGCCGGGGTGACGAGCGCCGTGTCGGCGGCGGAAAGCCCGGGGCGCAGCACCATCGAGAGATAGACCCCCGCCCCGCCCGGCGAGAAGAAGCTGCGTCCCAGCCGGCCCCGTCCCGCCGTCTGGCGTTCGGCGAGCACCGCCGTGCCGTGCGGCGCGCCCTCCCGGGCGAGCCGCCGGGCCTCGATGTTCGTCGAGCCAAGCTCCTCATAATAGTATACGGGCGGCTTATGGCCGGCGGGCAGATGCCGCCAGACCGCCTCCGCTGAAAATTCCATAGCAGTCCCTCCTATCAAAAGCGGCGCGCGTAGCCGCACCGCCTGCAAAGCTCTTCCGTGGCGGTCCGCCGGGAGAAGCCGTCCGCGATCGCCCGGGCGCGGGGGGAATCGAGAATCTCCCCGAGCGGGCGCTCAAAGGCGTTGCCCAGCGCGACCGTCCCCTCGCTGTCGAGACAGCAGGGCACCACCGTCCCGTCCGCGAGGATGCCGAAATGGTCCCGCATCCCGAGGCAGGAGACGCGGCCCTCCCCGGCGGGCAGGGCCATGTCCGGCCAGTCGAAGACCGGCGCGGTCACAAGGTGCAGGTTCTCCGCGAGCTTGCGGTCGCAGACCCCGTCCGGCGGATTCCCCACCGGGACGCCGAGCTCCCGCTCGATTGCGCGGCAGACCCGCCCGTTGAGCCGCCGCGCGCCGCCGCCGTTCCAGAGGCGCAGCTCGCAGATGATCCCCGCCTCCCACGCCAGCCGCACGACCGGCAGCACCCGCGAGAGATACGCTTCGAGCGGCGGGCCGTCCCCGTTGGCCTCGAAGCTGTGGAGCGAAACAGAGAGCTTCCGCAGTGCGGGTGCCGACAAGAGGATATCCTTTACATCCTCCAGCAGCGTTCCGTTTGTCGTGAGGTTGGCCCGCAGGCCCTCCTCGCCGCAGATTTCGAGGATGCGCCCGAGCGCGGGATGCAAGAGCGGCTCCCCCATCAGATGCAGGCAGACATAATCGGTATGGGGCTTGACGGCGCGCGCGAGCAGCGCAAACTCCTCCGGGGACAGAACGCGCGGGGCGCGCCGCGTCCCCGGGCAGAAGGCGCAGTTCAGGTTGCAGGCGTTCGTGATCTCGATGTAGGCGCGGCGGAAGGGCTTTTCCGCGTTCTTTTTCCCGCTCACAGGATGAACTTCTCCACGATTTCCGCGACCGCGTCCTCCAGGTGGGTGCGCGCGGTCACATAGTCGGCCTGCGCGCGCACCTCCTCCGGCGCGTTGCGCACCGCGACGCCCACCCCCGCGCCCCGGATCAGCTCGAGATCGTTATAGTAGTTGCCCGCCGCCACGATGTTTTCATACGCGATGCCCTCGCGCGCGGCGACGTACGCCGTGCCGCGCCATTTGTTGACCCCCTCCGGCATCACATCCATCGAGGTGGCGTTGGTTACCGCGCAGGTGAGCCGCAGGCCCTCCTGCTCGATGAACTCCCGCACCGGGTCGTAGTTTTCGCTCACGACAAAGCCGTCGAGCGTCTCGAAGGGCAGGTCGTCCGCGCCGCGGTAGACGACCGGCGTGCCCTCGAATTCCTCCTGCTGCCGGAGCACCCCCGGCGTGATGCGGTTGACGCCCCAGTAGTCCCCCGAGATCAGATGGAGGATGGCGGAATCCTGCGAGAGGCAGAAGTCGATGAGGCGGAGCATGTCCGACCGCTCGACGAGCGTGGTATAGAGCTGCTCCATGTCCGGCGCCGCCACCGCCGTGCCCCCGTTGTTGAGCACGAAATAATCGGCAAGCGCGCACAGATGCGAAATCGGTTCCACCGATTTGCGCCCCGTCACAAAGCAGACGACCGTGCCCGCCCGCTTCGCGGCGAGCAGGGCGCGCCGGTTCGCCTCGGAAAGCTCGGTGCGCACCCCGAAGGTCGTGCCGTCCAGGTCGAGCGCCAGCATCTTTCGCATGAGAATCCCCCCTGTCCTGCCAATCATACCACAGCGGGCGCGGCGGGTCAATTTGGCATAAGGGGTGCGCGGATTTGCCAATCGACAAAAATGAAAAAAACGTGTATGCTGTTTGAAGACAAATGCCGCGCAGCATCGTTTGATGGATGTAAGGCAATTGAGGTGGTGAGGCAGGACCGGATGACAAATGAAAAATTTCAGGAAATGGTGGAACAGTACGAAAAGCTGGTCTTTACCATCTGCTACCAGCTCGTGCGCGACTACCACGAGGCGCAGAACCTCGCGCAGGACGCCTTTGTCTCCGCATACGCCCACATCGACACCGTGACGGAGGACAATTTGAAGGCCTGGCTCGCGCGCATCGCCACCAACAAGGCCAAGGACTACCTCAAGAGCGCTTACAACCGGCGCGTCTGCCTATCCGAGGACATGAACGAAATGGACCTCATCCGCGCCGAGAATTCTCCCGAGCGGCTATACATAACCGACGAGGGAACCGGAGTGATCCGGCAGGCGATCCTCAATCTCAAAGAGCCTTACCAAAAGGTTTCGGTGCTCTTCTTCCTCGAGGAAAAAACCATCGAGGAGATCGCCGAAACCCTGCACCGGCCGAAAAAAACGGTGCAGACGCAGCTCTACCGGGCGCGAAGCAAGCTACAGGAACTACTCGTAAAGGAGGGGGTACAACGATGAAAGAACTGTTTGATCCAAACGGGCATCTGACGGACGACGCGTTCGGCGCATTGCTGCGCGACGAACCGCTCGACGAGATGGAACGTCTGGAGATTTCCGAGCACCTTTCCTTCTGCGACCGCTGTGTGGAGCGGTACGCCGCCCTCCTGGACGGCTCCGAGCTGCTCTCTCCCCCCGAGCCGGTCGCGCCTCCGGTTTTCCGGCGCATCCGCGAGCGCGCCCGTAAGCTCTTTGTCAACAAATACGCGACGGCGGCCGCCGCGGCCTGCTTCGCCATCATGTTCTGGAACATCGGCCTCTTCAACGTCGACGTTCAGAACGACCACGGCAAGATCCTCGACGCGCTGGCAAACGGCGCGGCGACCTTCAGCGAGCGGACGACGCAATTTACCGACAACCTGTCGGAAACACTGGATAAAATTCTCCAAAGTCTGAAAATTGAGAGGGGTTCCCAACATGAAAAAGAATAGCTTCTTCACCTTCTGCTTTGCCTTCATCCCCGGGGCGGGTGAAATGTACCTGGGGATGATGAAAAAGGGCTTGGCGGTCATGTCCGTCTTTTGGGGCGTCTGCGCGATCGCGTGGTTCTTCCAGTTCGAGTTTCTCCTCTGGCTGCTGCCGATCATCTGGTTCTATTCCTTCTTCGAGACCTTCAACATCAGGCAGCTCCCCTATGAGGACCGCCTCCGGATGGACAACGCCTTCTCCCTGCGGGTCGACGGCTCCGTCTTCAGCGGCCTGCGCCCCCTGCTGGAAAAGCGCCACGTCCTCATCGGCGGCGGGCTCATCTTCATCGGCGGCTGGGCGATCTTCTCGAGCTTCGTCTCCCCGCTGATCTACTACTTTGTGGAAACGATGGGGTATGAGAGCTGGTACCTCCGCAGCATCCTCAACCGCATCCCTTCGGTCGTCGTGGCGGTCGCCGTCATCTTCTTCGGCATCTATCTCGTGAAGGGCAAAAAGCGCCATGTGCAGCCGGAGGAAGAATTCGTCGAGTACAGGGGGGATTCCAATGAATAACGAAGAACGCATCGAGTCCCGGGAAACCCCCGGGGAGGAATCCGCGCGGAGCGGCGCCCCGAAGGCGGAATCCCCCGCGCCGGAGCCGGCTTCCTCCCGCAAGCGGGAGGAGCCGGTCCGCCGGGTGGGGACCATGACGATGGGCTTCGCGCTCATCGTCACCGGCATCGTGGCGCTGGCCGCGATGTTCAAGCCCTCCCTCGACCTGGTCTTCGTCTTTAAGCTCTCCCCTCTCATCTTTGTACTCCTCGGCGTCGAAATTCTCTACAACTACTTCGCCCACAAGGGCCAGAAGCTCAAATACGACCTGCTCAGCGGCTTCGTCTGCTTTGTGCTCATCGTCGCGGGCGGCTGCCTCGCCGCCGTGCCCGCCGCCTGGAACTATTTCGGCCCGCCCGCCATGCAGGTGCGGGAAGAGTTTCACACCCAGCTCCGCGGGCGGATCTCCGAAAGCCTCATCGACGAGCGGGAGCTGATCGGGCAGATGTATGTGAACGCCGAGCTCCCCTACTATAAGCAGTACACGCCGGACATGAGCTACGACGAGCTTGCCGGGGACGCGCGCGTCTACCTGCACATCAACCTCAACGGCCCCTACCACGACAAGGAGTCCTTTGCGAAGGACATCCAGAATATCCTCTCCAAGCTCGATCCCCTGGGCCTCGACATCCGCAACCTGACGTTCCGCTACGACGGCGAGGAGGTCGATTTCGGGCTCGACCTCTATGACCGGTACCAGCTCGACATGAAGCTGGACGAGCTGGTGCGCCGGGTGGATGCGGACTGGTATCATGAGGACGAAGAATCGTCCGCCCGGGACGGCTTTTCCGATGAGAGCGCCCTCCCGCCGCTGGAGCCCCTCGAGAACGACGGCTTCAGCAACGAGTGGCCCGACCGCATCGTCTATTCGGCGGACGGCATGACCGCGCACAGCTACTATTTCGATCTGCCCGTTTCCAACCCCACGACGGTGCAGGTAGACGTCTCGACCGAAGGCGGCACGCTGGACATGCGGATCGCCGGGCCGGACGGCACGATCTATTTTGAGGGCTACGACCTCTCCGAGGAGAGCGGGAGTCAGACCATCGCGCTCCCCGTATCCGGCGCCTACCAGGTCAGGCTGACCGCCGACGAGTTCCACGGAGGCTTCACCATCCAGAACCTCGGCTGATACAAATCGTTCATAATCCCCGTATTGCGAAGACGCGATACGGGGATTATAATATTTTCATCCCTAATTTGATTTCGGAGGCAGCCGATGAATATCGTCGTTTCGCTCAACGCCAACTACCTGCGGCCGCTCTGCGTGATGCTGCGCAGCCTGCTCGACGCGAATCCCGGGGAGGAGGCGGACGTCTACGTCCTGCACGCCTCCCTCTCCCCGGAGGCGTTCTCCTTTGCCCGCTCCGTCCTTCCAGACGGGAGGCTACGCCTCTTCGACGTGCGCGTTCCGGAGGACTTCATGGCGGACGCGCCGGTGCTCTTCCATTTCCCCAAGGAGATGTATTACCGCATCTTTTCGGCGCGCCTGCTGCCCCAAACCCTCGGGCGCGCCCTCTACCTTGACCCGGACATGGTGATCAACCGCCCGCTCGCCCCGCTCTACGGCATGGAGCTGGGGGAACACTTTTTCGCGGCCGCGCGGTCGGTCAACCCCGTCTCCCAGATGGAGTACAAGCTGCGCCTCGACATGCCCGAGGAGAGCGAATACTTCAATTCCGGCGTGCTGCTCATGAACCTGGATGCGCTGCGCGCCGGACAGGACTGCGATGAGGTGACGGAGTTCATCCGCACCCACCGGGAAAAGCTCATCCTTCCCGACCAGGACGTGCTTAACGCCCTCTACCACGACCGCACCGTCCTGCTTGACCCGCGCGTCTATAACTTCGACGCGCGCTATTTCAACACCGTCAAGGTGGCCACCCTCGGCAGAATCGACCTCAAATGGGTGCGGGAGAACACCGCCGTCATTCACTACTGCGGCAAGAGCAAGCCGTGGCACGAGCACTATCTCGGAGAGCTCGGCGTCTTTTACCGGGAGGCGGCCGCAAAGGTGTTCCCCGAAGAGTCCGCGCGGAAATCGCCGCTTGAAAGGCTGCGCGGCCTCGGCGCGCCCCGCGAACCCGGCGAAGGCTGAAAAGGCCGCCGTGCGATGCACGGCGGCCTTTTATCCGTCAGGCGGTCTCGATCCTCCTGCCGCTTCCGCCCTGGCAGAGCCGTTCGCGCAGGGCGCGGCTCAGCGGGAGCACCGGGATGCAGAGCAAAAACCAGAGCGCGCTGTACAGGGGGCAGATCTGCCCGAGCAGGTTCCCCTTCCGGCGGGAGTAGTCCCAGACGCCGAGCCGGCAGCCCCTGTTGATGATGCACCCGGCGACGAATTCCACCGCCGTGAGCACCAGGCTGCCCGCCGCACATTTTTGCAGCATCGACCGCCCCGTCATGCGCAGGTCGGTCAGGTAGAGCAGCAAAAAGCCGACGCCCCCGGTCAGCGCCATCGTCCAGTGGGTAAAGCCCCGCCAGAGTACTTCGATCGCGCTGTAGCCCACCGAGCCGACCGTGCAGACGGCGGCGTATTCCTTGAGTTTTTCCATCCGCGTTCACCCCGCATTAGGGTGCGCGGTTTCCGCGCCGATATACGAAGGAGCGCCGGAACCGGCGCTCCTTTTTCAGTGAAATGATTTCCGCTTCAAATAGGCTTTCAGCCGCGACGCGACGGAGGCCCGGCCTTCCGTTCCCGCGCGCATCCGGGCAAAGTTCCCACTGTGCCGCAGCAGCATCACGCCGCCGATCACGCCTGCCGCCGCGGCCGCCTCCCGCCCGAGGCCGAAAAGCGCCGTCAAGAGCGGAAGGCTCACCGCGATCACCGCGGAACCCACCGCGAGATAGCCCGTCGCCAGCACCGCCGCCGCGCCGAGCAGGTAGCTCGCGATTCCGACGGGAGGTGAAAAAAGGATCGACGCCGCTCCGGCGACCGCCACCCCCTTGCCGCCGCGAAAGCCGTTCCACACCGGCCAGCAGTGCCCGAGCACCGCGCCGAGCCCTGCGTAGAGCACCGCCATCCGCCCCATCCCGGGGAAAAGCCACAGCCGGCAGAGGACACAGGCCGCCGCCGTTTTGAGGATATCCCCCGCGAGCACCAGCAGCCCGCTCCCCGCCCCCAGCCGGGAGGCGACGTTCGCCATGCCGGGGTTGCCGAACCCCTCTGCGCGCCGCGCGCCCGTCCGGCAGAAGACGATCAGGTCGGCGGTCAGAAAGGACCCGAACAGGTACCCTGCCAGCACGCACCAGAGACGCTCCATGCCATCCCCTCCTTATCTTGATTATAGACCATCCGCCGGGAATTTACACCCCCTATTGACATTTGCGCTTCGATGTCCTATAGTTAAATCAGATACTTTTAAAAGTATATGTCTAAAGTATTGGAGGCGACGCTATGAGTTGGCTGGACCTGCATCTCCATTCCTCCTTCAGCGACGACGGGGAGTATTCCCCGACCAGACTGGCGCTCCTCTGCTGGCGGGCGGGAATCCGAACCGCCGCGCTGGCGGACCACAACACGACGCGGGGCGTCCCCGCGATGCTCAAGGCCGGGCGGGCGCTGGGCGTCGAGGTCGTCCCGGCGGTCGAGCTCGACTGCACCCACGAGGGCGTCGACCTGCATCTGCTCGGCTACTGGATCGACCCCGCCCACCCCGGTTTCGCGCGGGCCGAGGAATCGGTCCTCTCGCAGGAGCAAACCGCCGCCGGGCGGCGAATCGAACTGGTGCGCGCCTGTGGGATCCCGCTGGATCTGGCGGCGGTGACGGCGCTTTCCAAGGACGGCATCGTCACGGGCGAGATGATCGCGGAGGTCGCCCTCGCCATGCCGGAAAACGCGGAACATCCCCTCCTCTCCCCCTACCGTCCGGGCGGGGCGCGCTCCGACAATCCCTACGTCAACTTCTACTGGGACTTCTGCGCGCAGGGAAAGCCCGCCTACGTCCCCATCCGGTTCCCCTCCCTCACGGAGGCGGTCACGCTGGTGCGCGAAGCGGGCGGGCTTCCGGTGCTCGCCCACCCCGGCAACAACATCCACGAGGACGCCGCCCTGCTGCAAAGCATCGTGCGCTGCGGCGTCGCGGGGCTCGAGGCCTACAGCAGCTACCACGCCCCTGCGCAGACCGCCTTCTATCTCCGGCAGGCGGAGGCGCTCGGCCTCGCGGTCACCTGCGGCAGCGACTTCCACGGGAAGATCAAGCCCGCTATTCGGCTGGGTTCTGCCGAGTCCGGCGGACGGGAGGCGGTGCTGCTCGGGGAACTGCGCAAAAAACTTGACAGCCTGGAGGGAGCGCGATGACCGGGGTGACCGGGAAACCAGAGCTGATGAAGCGGATGAACACCACCCTGCTCTACCGGACGCTGATCCGCCTGGGCTCGGCGACGCGGGCGGAGGTGGCCAATGAGACGAACCTCAGCGCGACCACCATCCGCAACCTCTTTGAGGAACTCGAAGCGGGCGGCGAGATCGTCGCGGGCGCGCTTGACCGATCGAGCGGCGGTCGGCGCGCCCAGCGGTACGCCCTCAACCCGGCGCGCAACCTGACCCTCGCGCTCTACTGTGCCGGGGAACGGATCGACTACCGAATTACCGGCCTGACGGGAGACGTCGTCGCGGACAGCTTCACCTCCGTCGAGGACGGCGACACGGTGGGAGCGGTCCTCCGCCTGATCGCGGGCTGCCGTTCCCGCTGGGACGTCCGCGCGGTCGGGCTCGGCGTGCCCGGCATCGTGGAGAACGGGCGCGCCTATATCGGCAGCGAACTGGATACCCTGGTCCCGAACGACCTCGGGGCGCGGGTCCGTTCCGCCTTCCCCGTTCCGCTCGTTCTGGAAAACGATCTTAACGCGACCGCGCTCGGTTATATGAACCGCTACCACCGGGAACACCCCTCCTGCAGTCCCGCGGGCTTCAATATGGCCTACATCCATTTTGACCGGGAGAGCGCGGGCGCGGGCGTCATTGCCAACGGGCAGGTCGTCCACGGCGCCAAGCAGTTCGCCGGGGAGCTCGGCTTCCTGCCGATGGGGCATAAGCTGACCTTGAACGACCTGCTTCCCAGCGTCTCCTCCCGGGAGGACTGCCTTGATATCGTCTCCCGCGTCGTCTCCATCGTCAACTGCGTCACCAACCCCGAACTCGTCGTAGTCGGCGGGAGCCTGTTTGAAGCGGCGTGGCTCCAGTACGCGCTTGACCGGCTGAACGCCCAGCCGGGGCTTTCCAGCCCGCTGCGCCCGCTCTTGGTCTACCGCGGCGACAATCGGGAGGACTACCTCGACGGGCTGACCTACCTGACGCAGCAGGACCTCGTCCCCCGTCTCCCGCTGGCCGCCTTCGATTAGGGTTGCATTTCGGAGAAAAAGCGATTATAATAATGATAATCAGTCCTGTTATAGAAAATTTTCCAGTAAACATGCAACCCTGTGATCGGAGGAAACCATATGAACACATTTTTATCCGCCCTGAAAGCCCGCCGCACCTGCTACCGGATCGGCAGCGGCTCCCCCATCGACGACAGCCGGATTTCCGGGCTGGTGAAGGAGGCCATTTCCGTCACTCCCTCCGCCTTCAACATGCAGAGCACGCGCGCGGTCCTGCTCTTCGGCGCCGAACACGAAAAGCTGTGGAAGATCGTATTGGAGTCGCTGCGCGCCATCGTGCCTCCGGACGCCTTCGCCGCAACTGAAGGAAAGATACGCTCCTTCGCCGCCGGGCACGGGACCGTCCTCTATTTCGACGACACCGCCGTTACGGACGACTACGCGGGCAGGTTCTCAACCTACCGGGACAACTTCCCGGTTTGGGCGCAGCAGGCAAACGGCATGGCGCAGCTGAACGTCTGGACGCTGCTCGAGGAGGCCGGGCTCGGCGCCTCGCTCCAGCACTATAACCCCCTCATCGACGAAGAGGTCCGCCGGACCTGGCGGCTTCCCGAAAGCTGGAAGCTGGTCGCGCAGATGCCCTTCGGCAAACCGCTCGCCCCGCCCGACCCAAAGGAATCCGCCGACCCCGACGCGCTCGTAAAGGTCTTTCCCTGATCGGATGCGCCGGGGGACCTTCCTCGCCCCGGATCGATAAAAAACGGCCGCGGTCCGCCTGCCGGCGGAGGCGCGGCCGTTTTTTGCGCCGCAATCCGGTCAAACCCGTCGGGCGGGCATGTCCTCCACCCGGGGACTCGTCCCCGGGTGGAGGATTGACAAAACCTCCTTTTGCAGGTATGCTTTACTGAAGACGGGAGGCTATGTGGGTGAGGCATGAAGCGTTTGTGGAACTTTTGCAGGAGAATCCGGTCATCGCGGCCGTTAAGGACGCGACGGGGCTCTCCCGCAGCATGGACAGCGACTGCCGGATCGTCTTCGTGCTGAGCGGCAACCTGCTGGGCGTCAAGGAGGTCGTCTCCCGTGTGCATGAGGCGGGCAAGCTCGCGATGGTGCATATCGACCTGATCGACGGGCTGGCCGCGCGGGACGTCGCCGTGGATTTCATCGCGGAGAGCACGCGGGCGGACGGGATCATCTCCACCCGCTCCAACCTTGTCCGGCGCGCAAAGGCGCGCGGGATGCTCGCGGTGCAGCGGTTCTTTATGCTCGATTCGATCGCGCTGGTCAACATTGAAAAGCGCCTCTCGTTCGAGGCGGCGGACGCGGTGGAAATCCTGCCCGGCGCCATGCCCAAGGTCATCCGCAGGCTCGCGGCGATCGTCCGCAAGCCGGTGATCGCGGGAGGGCTCATCTCCGACAAGGAGGACGTGCTCAACGCGCTGGGTGCGGGGGCGATGGCGGTCTCCTCCTCCAATCCCGAAGTCTGGTTATTGTGACCGGACAACTGCCGAGAGACCGGGAGCGGGCCATAAAAGGGCCTTCGGCCCTTTTATGGCCCGCTTTTATATTCATGCGCCGGCTATGAACGGAACAAGCGGCTTCCGGGTCGGCGGTAAGGGTTGTCCACGGGATGAAGAATCTGGTAGAATGGAACTGACCGGACCGGCGAAGCCCCTTGACGCGGTCACCCTCCACGCACCCGCCCAGGGCGGCCGTGGAATATGTGTGCGGGACGGGCGCGCTTCATCGCCGCGCGCGGCCTGTGAGAGGAGAGGAAAAAATGGGAAACTACGTGCTGGCGCTTGACCAGGGGACGACGAGCTCGCGGGCGATCCTCTTCGACCGGGAGCAGAACATCGTCGGCATGGCGCAGAAGGAGTTCACGCAGTTCTATCCGAAGGAGGGCTGGGTCGAGCACGACCCGATGGAGATCTACTCCTCCCAGTACGCGGTGATGATGGAGGTCATCGCCCAGAGCGGCGTGGACGTCAGGGAGATTTCCGCCATCGGCATCACCAACCAGCGGGAGACGACCATCCTGTGGGATAAATCCACCGGCCGCCCGGTCTACAATGCGATCGTCTGGCAGTGCCGCCGCACGGCGGACATCATCGACGATCTGGGCGCGCGCGGGCTTTCCGGCTACATCCGGGAGGCCACCGGGCTGGTGCCCGACGCCTATTTCTCGGGCACCAAGATCAAATGGATCCTCGACCACGTCGAGGGGGCGCGGGAGCGCGCCGAACGGGGGGAAATCCTCTTCGGCACGGTGGACAGCTGGCTCATCTGGAAGCTGACCGGGGGCGCTGTGCACGTCACCGACTACACCAACGCCTCCCGCACGATGATCTATGACATCAGGACCCTCGACTGGGACCGGAAGCTGCTCGACGCGCTCGACATCCCCCGCGCCATGCTGCCCGAGGTACGCGGGTGCAGCGAAATCTACGGCTATGCCGCGGTCCAGGGGGTGCGGATCCCGATTGCGGGCATCGCGGGCGACCAGCAGGCCGCGCTCTTCGGCCAGTGCTGCTTCGCGCCCGGCGAGGCGAAGAACACCTACGGCACCGGCTGTTTCCTGCTCATGAACACGGGCGGGACCCCCTGCGTCAGCGAAAACGGCCTGCTCACCACGATCGCCATCGGCCTGAACGGGAAGGTGCAGTACGCGCTGGAGGGCAGCGTCTTCGTGGGCGGCGCGGTCATCCAGTGGATCCGCGACGAGATGCGCTTCATCAACGAGAGCCGCGACGCCGAGTACTACGCACAGAAGGTGCCCGACACCGGCGGGGTCTACCTCGTCCCCGCCTTCACCGGGCTGGGCGCGCCCCACTGGGATATGTACGCGCGCGGCTGTATCGTGGGCATCACCCGCGGCACCCGGCGAGAACACATCATCCGCGCGGCGCAGGAGTCGATCGCCTACCAGAGCTACGACCTCGTCAAGGCGATGGAGCGGGACACCGGCATCGCCCTCGCCGAGCTCAACGTCGACGGCGGGGCCTCCCGCGACCGCTTCCTCATGCAGTTCCAGGCGGACATCCTCGGTAAGCGGGTGTGCCGGCCGATGATCCGCGAGACGACCGCGCTCGGCGCGGCCTACCTGGCGGGGCTCGCCACCGGCGTGTGGAAGGACCTGGACGAGCTCAAAAAGCTGTGGAGCTGCGACATCCGCTTCGACCCCGACATGGAGGAGCCCACCCGCCAAAGGCTGCTTTCCGGCTGGCGGAAAGCCGTCGGCCGCAGCCTCGACTGGGCGGAGCACTGAAAATCATACGGAAAAAGGCCGCCGCGTTCAATGAACGCGGCGGCCTTTCGTCTGTTTATTATTCGCCGACGATCGCTTCGCAACGGGAGGCGCAGGTGACGATCGCGCCCGTCGGGCAGGCGGTCACGCAGGCGCCGCAGCTGGTGCACTTGCGCGGGTCGATCGAAGCGAGATTGTCGGTGACGGTGATCGCGCCGTTCTCGCAGGTCTTTTCGCACTTCTTGCAGCCGATGCAGCCGTTCTTGCACACCTTGCGGGTGAAGGCGCCCTTGTCGTGGGACGAGCAGCCGACATAGACGGTGCTTGTGGCCGGGATGACCGTGATCAGGTGGTTGGGGCAGGCCTTGGCGCACATGCCGCAGCCCACGCAGACCGCCTTGTCAATGACGGCGATGCCGTCCACGATCGAGATCGCGCCGTACTGGCAGGCCGCGATGCAGTCGCCGTAGCCGAGGCAGCCATGGGAGCAGCTTCCCTTGCCCTGGTAGAAGAAGTTGCAGGCCGCGCAGCTCTGCTTGCCCTCGTAGTCCATGATGCTGTCGGTGGCGTAGCAGTTGCCCGAGCAGCGCACCACGGCGTACTGCTCCTCCACGTCCTCGAAGGCGACGCCCATCGCCTCGCTGAGCTTGTGGCCGACCGCGTCGCCGCCCGGCACGCAGAGGTTGGTTTTGGCGCCGTCGTGCGCGACCGCCTTGGCGTAGTCGTCGCAGCCGGCGTAGCCGCACGCGCCGCAGTTGGCGCCCGGAAGCTCGGCGCGCACCTTATCGAACAGTTCGTCCGCGGGAAGCGCCATCACCTTTGCGGCGACGACGAGGATGATCGAGGACAGCAGCCCGATCCCGCCGACGATGATTACCGGAAATAACATAGAGCCCACCCCCATTATTTAAACAGGCCGTCGACGATGCCGCTGAAGCCCATAAAGCTCACCGAGCAGATCGCCGCCGCGACCAGTGTGATCGGGATTCCCTGGAACGCCTTGGGCGTGCTGCCGGCCGCGGCGTCCACGCGGGAACGCACGCCCGAGAAGAGCACCATGGCGAGCAGGAAGCCCAGGCCGGAACCGACCGCGTTGACCAGCGACTGGCCGAAGGTATACCCCTCGTCGAGGTTGAGGATGGTCACGCCGAGCACGGCGCAGTTGGTCGTGATAAGCGGCAGGTAGATGCCCAGCGCCTTGTGGAGCGCGGGAATATACTTTTTAAGCGCGATCTCGACGAACTGCACGAGCGCCGCGATGATCAGGATGAAGACGATCGTCTGCAGGTAGGAGAGCCCCTTCGGCACGAGAATGTAGGTATAGATCGGCCAGGTGACCGCCGTGGCGAGCGCCATGACGAAGATGACCGCGACGCTCATGCCGAACGCGGAGTCGAGCTTTTTGCTGACGCCGAGGAAGGGGCAGATGCCCAAAAACTTCGCGAGCACGTAGTTGTTGACGAGTACGGCGCCGACTAAAATGATCAGGTATTCCTTCATTCGTCAGCACCTCCTTTCCGGACCGCCGCGCAGGCGGCCGCGGACGGGCAGCCGGCACAGCCGAACTCCTTCTTTTTGATCGCCTTGCCGTGGGTCAGGTGGTTGACCAGCGCGATGAGCGCGCCGAAGACCAGGAAGCCGCCCGGCGCGAGCAGGAAGACGATGATCGGGTTATCCCAGTGCAGCGAGATGCCGTTCTGGATGCCGAGCCACTCGGCGCCCGACATCCAGGTGCCGTTGCCGAGGATTTCGCGGATGGAGCCCATCGCGAAGAGCGCCAGCGTAAACCCGATGCCCATGCCGATGCCGTCGCAGGCGGAGGCGAGGACGGTGTTCTTGTTGGCGAACATCTCGGCGCGGCCGAGGATGATACAGTTGACGACGATGAGCGGCAGATAGACGCCCAGCGCCTTATCGAGGTCGGGCGCGTACGCCTTGACGATGAACTGCACGAGGGTGACAAAGCTCGCGATGACCACGATGTAGCAGGGGATGCGCACCTTGTCGGGGATAATATTTTTGAGCAGCGAAATGACGATGTTGGAGCAGATGAGCACCACCGTCGCCGCGACGCCCATGCCGATGCCGTTGACCGCCATCGTCGTGACGGCGAGCGTCGGGCAGGTGCCAAGGATGAGAACCAGGGTCGGGTTCTCCTTGAGAATGCCGTTTGTCAGGACCCTCCAGTTGCCGGGTTTGTTCGGATTGCTCATTTAAGCGCCCTCCCCTACTGCTTCATACGCCTGATAGGCGGTGTCGACGCACCGGAAAAATGCCTTGGAGGAGATCGTCGCGCCCGTGACGGCGTCGACGCCCTCGAGGGTTTTGTCCTTGCCCGGGAACTGGTCCGTGAAAGCGGACGCCCCCGTCTTGGAGCCGAGTCCCGGCGTCTCGGTATTGTCGAGCAGCTTGACGCCGGTGATTTTACCGTCGTTGCCGATGCCGACCATGACGTTATACACGCCGCCGAAGCCCTTGTCCTTGACCTTGAAGGCGTAGCCGTTGCCGCTGTCGTCCTTCGCGGCGATGAGGACGTTTTCCATCCCCTCCAGGGCCAGCTCGGTAAAGGTGGTGGAGCCTGGGACCACCGCCTGCATGGCGGCGTCGGAGGCCTCTTTCTCCGCCTGCGCGATGAGCGGGGCGGTCTTGTCGTAGGTGAGCCCCAGCAGCGCGGAGGCCACGACGCAGATCACGGTCAGTACGACGACCGGTTTCAAAAGTTCTTTCATGTTCGCGCCCCCCTACTGTTTTTTCTGCTCAAAGACAGCGCCGAACGGTTTGGTGATCGTGAGGCTGTCGATGTGCGGGACGAGGATGTTCATCAGCAGGATGGCGAAGGACATGCCCTCCGGATAGTTGCAGAAGACGCGGATCACCATCGTGATAAAGCCGATGCCGATTGCGAAGATCACCTTGCCCTTGGTGGTGACCGGGCTGGTCGAGTAGTCGGTCGCCATGAAGAAGGCGCCGATCATCACGCCGCCCGAAAGCACGGCGTAGAAGGGGTCCTGGCCGAAGAGCAGCGCGAAGACGAAGACGCTGCCGATCAGCGTGACGGGGATCTGCCAGCCGATGACGCCGTTCCAGATGAGGTAGAGCCCGCCCACGATGAGCGCGAGCGCGCAGGTCTCGCCGAGCGAGCCGCCGCGGTTGCCAATCAGCATGTTCCACAGCGACGGGAGCTGGTCGGTCTGCCCGGCGGCGATCAGCTTGAGCGGGGTCGCGGTCGCGACCGCGTCGATCGCGGCGTGCGGGGCGATCCAGTGGGTCATCTGGTTGCCGAACGACACGAGCAGGAAGATGCGCGCGGTCGCGGCGGGGTTGGCGAAGTTGCAGCCGATGCCGCCGAAGAGGCATTTGACCACGACGATCGCGATGAACGACCCGAACACCGCCATCCAGAAGGGCAGCGTGACGGGGACGTTGAAGGCGAGGATGACTCCGGTGACCACCGCGCTGCAATCGCTGATCGTCACGGGCTTTTTGGTGACCTTCGCGAAGAGGTATTCAAACACCACGCAGGAGACGACGCAGACCGCCGTCAGCAGCAGCGCGCGGATCCCGAAGTAAAAGATCGACATGACCAGCGCGGGCAGCAGCGCCGTCGCGACGGTCAGCATGATCTTGCGGGTATTGATATCGTCCCGGAAGTGCGGGGAGGGGGTGATCATGAGCTTTGCCTTTTCCTCCGCCGGGGCCTGGGTTTCCACTGTATTCACAGCCACAACAAATCCCTCCTATCCTATTTCTTCGCCGTCGCGGCCCGGAGCTTCTGCTTTGCCATTTTGTTGGTAAAGGTCAGATTGCGCTTCGCCGGACAGACAAACGAACAGCAGCCGCACTCCATGCAAAGCGAAACCTTCAGCTTCTGGAGCATCGGGATGTTGTCCGATTCATAGGCCTTTTCGATCATACGGGGCATCAGGTGGTAGGGGCAGGCCTGGATGCACCGGCCGCAGCGGATGCAGGGCTGCTCCTCATAGACCGCCGTCTGGCTCTCGTCGAACGCGAGCAGGGCGTTGTTGTTCTTCAGGACGGGATATGTATCGTCGAAGACGAGCGTGCCCATCATCGGGCCGCCCATGATGAGCTTCTTGGGCGTGCATTTATAGCCGCCGCAGAAGTCGATCACATCGGAAAAGTGCGCCCCGATGGGGGCGACGACGTTCTTCGGCTCCGCGACCGCGCCGCCGTCGACCGTGAGCGTCTTGGTGACGAGCGGCATGCCGGTGCGCAGGTACTGGCCGATGAACGCGGTGGTCGTCACGTTTTCGACGATGACGCCCACGTCCGCCGGGAGCATCCCCTCCTTGATGACGCGGCCGGTCGTCTCATAGGCGGTGACCTTTTCCGCGCCCTTGGGGTAGATCGCCCGCAGGCTGCACACCTCGATCGACGGGTCGTCCCTGGTAAGGCGGCGCAGCATCTCGATCGCCTGGGGCTTGTTGTTCTCCACCGCGATCTTGACCTGGGTGATGCCGACGTATTTTTTGATCGCCGCGATGCCGTCGAGGATGTCCTGCGGACGCTCGATGATCGTGCGGTAGTCGGAGGTGATGTAGGGCTCGCACTCGGCGGCGTTGACCACCAGCGTGTCCACCTCCGAGAGGTTTTTGGGGTTCATCTTGATGTGCGTCGGGAAGCCCGCGCCGCCGAGCCCCACCAGCCCGGAGGCCCGGATCGCCTTGACGAATTCCGGGTGGTTATCGATTTCGGGAGGCTTTATATGTTCATCGACCGCCTGCTCCCCGTCGGTCTGGATGATTACGACCTGGCACCGGGAGCCGGTGGCCGTCACGATCTCCTCTACCGCCGAGACCGTCCCCGAGACGCTCGAATGGATCGGCGCGCTCAAAAAAGCCTCGCTGTCCCCGATCATCGTCCCGACCTTGACGGCGTCCCCCTTCTTCACCAGGGGATTGCAGGGCGGGCCCATATGCTGCGACATCGAAATGCAGACTTCTTTCGGCAGCGGCATAGGGGTGCTTTCGCAATTTTCCGTGTTCTTGAAGTGCGCCACCTTGGCGCCCTTCAGTGTCTTTTGCAAAACACTCATGTTACCATTTCCTCCTCTGAGTTTTATGGTGGGAGTTGCAGTATCATCATCCGACGTCCCGCCTCCGGGCGGGGCGTCAAAAGAAGATTCGGTTGAAATGCGGCCTGAGCAGCCGCAGGAGCAGCCCCGTGAGCGCGCCCATCGCGACGCCCCCCAGCGCGAGCACCGGAAAGTAATAGAGCACCGCGCCGTTGAGCAGCAGCACCGCCATCACAAGCTGTCCGGCGTTGTGCATGAGTCCGCCGCAGATGCTTGTGAAAAGCTCGCTCGGCTTTTTGGGCAGCGCGCGCAGCAGGAGCATCGCCGTCACCGACACCAGCCCCCCGGCGAGGCTCATCGCCGCGCCGACCGGCCCGCGCGTCAGCAGCACAAAGAGGCTCTTGAGCGCGGCCAGCGTGTACGCCTCCCGCCAGCCGAGGCAGAAAAGGCAGTACATCGTCACGATGTTGCTGAGTCCCAGCTTGACGCCGGGGACCGGCACCATCGGGGCGAGCGACGATTCCACGAGGCTCAGCACGACCGACAGCGCGAAGAGCAGCCCCAAAAAAGCGACCTTGGACGCGCGGTATTTCATCCGTTTCATGACGGCACCTCGAAGTGGTAGCTCCCGCCCGGGTCGGCGGGGGTGAACCGGTCCAGAAGGTCGTTGGATACGTAGACGTTGCGCTCCCGGTCGATGACGACCAGCCCGCAGCCGAGCGCGTTGAGGTTCTCCAGGACGTAGTCCCTGCCCTTGATGAACAGCCAGGTCGACATACTGTCGGCAAGCGCCCCGTCGGGTGAGACGACCGACACGGACATCAGCCCGGTGTCGGCCGGGCGGCCGGTCGCGGGGTCGAGGATGTGGTGGTAGCGCACCCCGTCCCGCTCGAAATAACGTTCGTAGTCGCCCGAGGTCGCCATCGTCGTATCGGACAGCGTCACCACCGCGATGTAGTCGTTCCCGCCGCCGCGCGGGTCGCGCACCCCGAATTTCAGGGGCTCCCCGTCCGGCTTCGCCCCCATCGCCATGATGTTGCCGCCGATGGAAATGTAGCCCGAGTCGACGCCGTATTCTCGCGCGACTCTGCGCGCCGCGTCGCAGGCGTAGCCCTTGGCCACGCCGCCGACGTCGACCGCCTGCCCCTCGCGGCGCAGCATGGCCGACCGGTCCGCGGAGTTAAGGAGGATGTCCCGGTATCCGACGAGGGCGCGCAGCTCATCGATGCGCGCGTCGGAGGGCACCTGCGGATGGCCCGAGGTGACCCCCCATTCGGCGGTGAGCGGGGCGATGGTCACGTCGAACGCGCCGCCCGACGCCTCCCCGAACGCCGCGCAGCGGGAGAGCAGCCCGTAGGTGTCCTCCGAGAGGGGCACGTGCCCCCTCCCCGCATTTTCGTTGAGCCGCGCGACCTCCGAATCAGGCAGGTACATTGACATGCGCGACTCGATCCCCGCGAGCTCCGCCTCGATCGCGTCCCTGGCCGCCTGGGCGTTCTTCCCGTAGAGCTTGTATTCCACGATGGTATCCATGAGAAACGACGTGCCCGTCACCGGAGCCTCCCGCCCGCCGCAGCCGGCGAGCAGCAGGAGTCCGATGAGAAGCGCGGTCATCCGCATTCCCCTCGACAATGGCAAAAATCCTTTCGGCTGGTATCTTTTCGGTCGAAAATCCTGCACAGATTGACAAAAAATCGTCAACAGTGAAAACACCCCGCGGGAGGCGGGGTGTCTTCCGACGGAATCCGTTCGGGAAATCCTTATTTGTCGTCGTTGTCGGAGTCTTCGGTCTCTTCCCCGTCGTCCTCAAGGTCGAACTCCAGCAGCTCGCCGCAGTTCGGGCAGGTGGTCTGTCCCTCTTCCAGCATGTCTGAATCGATGCAGACGATGTCGCCGCAGGTCGGGCAGCAGACCTCATAGATGTCGCCGTCCTCAAAGTCCTCCGCGCCGCACTCGTCGCAGTCGCACTCGTCGTCGAGGTCATAGTAGTCCTCTTCGAGAGAGCCGAGGTCCTCGTCGATCGTCTCGACCTGCTCGGTGAGCTCGTCGAGCTCCGCCTCGAGGTCGGACACGGTGAGCGCCATATCGTCAAACGCGTCGATCAGGGCCTTGATGACCTTGCCCTCCTTGGTGCTCTCGTCGATGCCGAGGCCCTCGGCCAGGCCTTTGATATAAGCGGCCCGTTCAGTAATCGTCATGGTAACGCCTCCTTAAAAATCATAGAATCATGTGGATCAGCAGGTTACGCGCGCTCCATATACTCCCCGGTGCGGGTGTCGACCTTGATGTGGTCGCCCTCGTTGATGAAGAGCGGGACGCGGATCTCGGCGCCCGTCTCGAGCACCGCGGGCTTGGTCGCGTTGGTGGCGGTGTCGCCCTTGAAGCCCGGATCGGTCTGGGTGACTTCGAGCTCGATGAAGAAGGGCGGCTCGACGCCGAAGACCTTGCCCTTGTAGGAGAGCACCTTGCAGTCCATGTTCTCCTTGACGAACTTGAAGTTGTCGCTCAGCACGTCCTTGGAGATCGGGATGTTCTCGTAGGTCTCGTTGTCCATGAAATAGTAAAGGTCGCCGTCGCTGTAGAGGTACTGCATGTCCTTCCTCTCCACATAGGCGGTCGGGAACTTATCGGTCGGGTTGAAGGTCTTCTCAGTGACCGATCCGGAAATCACGTTCCTGATCTTGGTGCGGACGAACGCCGCGCCCTTTCCGGGCTTGACGTGCTGGAACTCGATGATCTGGACCACGTTGCCGTCCATCTCAAAGGTCACGCCATTTCTAAAATCGCCGGCAGAAATCATATGTTACCCTCCAAATATTCTGATACGTCTGTCTCTTTCCCGTCCTAAGCACGGTCAGATCGGTACCATCCAGATTAACACTCTAATTCTATATTATAATCACTCATTTTGCAAGCCCTATTCGCAGAGAATTATAGGATGATCAGCGACTTGTCGGAATGTGTGAGGTCCTCGCAGCCGTCCTTTGTGACAAGCACCATATCTTCGATGCGCACGCCGAACCGTCCCTCGAGGTAGATGCCCGGCTCCGCCGTCATGACCATACCCGGCTCGCACACCGTCTCGTCCCCCTTGCCGAAGCGCGGGTTCTCATGGATTTCCAGCCCGAGCGAGTGGCCGGTCGTATGGCCGAAGCAGGCGCCGTAGCCCGCGTCCGTGATGATGTCCCGCGCGGCGGCGTCCACCACATGGCAGATTTCCCCCGGCTTGACGGCAGCGATCGCGGCGAGCTGGGCGCGCAGCACCGTGTCGTAGATCATCCGCTGCTCGTCGGTGACCTCCCCCACCGCGACGGTGCGGGTCATGTCGGAGCAGTAGCCGTCCACGAGGCAGCCGAAGTCCATCGTGATAAAGTCGCCGCGCGCGACCACCTTGTCGGTCGGCACGCCGTGCGGCATCGAGGAGTTCCTGCCAGACACGACGATATAGTCGAAGGAGGGGCCCTCCGAGCCGTGGCGGAAGGCGTAGTCGAGCAGCTCGCCCGCGATCTCCCGGTCGGTGAGGCCCGGCCTGATGTAGCCGCAGATGTGAGAAAACGCCTCGTCGGTCACCTTCTGGGCAGCGCGGATCGCGTCGAGCTCGTCGGGCGATTTGATCATCCGCATGCGGCGGATGACGTCGTTCACCTTCCCGTTCATCACGAATTCCACGCCCGGGACCTTTTCCTTCCAGGCGGTGAACTCCGACAGGGTCATGTATTCGCTCTCGACCGCGACGCGCCTGACGCCGTGGCGCTTGGCGAGCTCCCCGATCTGCTCATAGAGCTTATCCTGTAAAACCACCTCGGCGCCGCGCACGACCGCGCGCGCCTTTTCGATGTAGCGGAAGTCGATCACAAAGGTCGCGCCCGCGTTCTTCACCGCGAAGAGGGTGCCCGCGGTCGAGTGCATGCCGGTGAAGTACTGCCGCCCCACCTGCGAGGCGACCAGCACCGCGTCGATCCCGTCGGGAAGCAGCCCGAGCAGCCGTTCAATTCTGTTTTGCATGGATGTCTCCTCCTATTTCATTGCCGCCAGCGCGTCGAGCGCCAGCAGGTAGCTTTGCCTGCCAAACCCGTAAACGCCTCCCGCGCAGACAGGCGCAAGCACCGAATGGTGCCGGAACTCCTCACGCGCGTAGACGTTGGAGAGGTGGACCTCCACCACCGGAATGCCGACCGCCGCGATCGCGTCCCGCAGGGCGATGCTCGTGAAGGTGTAGTCCCCCGCGTTGAACGCAACGCCGTCATAGGCCCCGCGCGCCGCGTGGAGCCTGTCGAGCAGCTCCCCCTCGTGGTTGGACTGGAAAAAGTCGCACGCGTACCCCCGCTTTTCGGCGTGGGCCGCGATCCGCCGGTTGATATCCTCCAGCGTCTCGGTTCCGTAAACGCCCGGCTCCCGCACCCCCGTGAGGTTGAGGTTGGGGCCGTGCATGACCAACATCCGCTTCACTGCATCGCCTCCAGCGCGTCGACCGCCAGCAGGTAACCCTGCTTGCCGAAGCCGAAGATCCCGCCCGCGCAGACGGGCGCGATGACCGACTTGTGCCGGAACTCCTCGCGCGCGTGCACATTGGAGAGGTGCACCTCCACCACCGGGATGCGGATCGCGGCGATCGCGTCCCGGATGGCGATGCTGTAGTGGGTGTAGGCGCCCGCGTTGAGCACCACGCCGTCGTATTCGGTGCGCGCCGCGTGGAGCCTGTCGATGATGGCGCCCTCGTGGTTGGACTGGAACACGTCGCACACAAGGCCCTTCGCCTCGGCGTGCGCCACGATCTGCCGGTTGATGTCGTCGATCCCCTCGGTCCCGTAGACGCCCGGCTCCCGCACGCCCACCAGGTTGAGGTTCGGTCCGTGGATGACCAGAATCTTTTTCATGACTGTCCGCCTTTCGCTGTCAGATACATCCGTTTCATCGTCCCCGCGTCCTCCGCCTGCGTGCCCGCGGACTCGCAGATGAAGGTGGGGGTGCCGTTTTTCTTTGCGACCAGTTCGGCCAGCGGCTCAAAATCCGGGCCGAACTCGGTATCCTCAAAGGTCAGATGGACCTTCTCCCCGCCGGGAACGGTGTAGGCGATCTTGCTGAAGTGGGAGTGGAAAAGCCGCGCCCGGTCGATGCCGATCGCGTTTTCCATCTCGTCGAAGATCTTCGCGTAGGCTCCGGGGCCGTCGACACCGCCGTAGGTGCGCGCGTTGAGGTGCCCGAAGTCGATGCAGGGAAGGATGCGGTCGTCGAGCTTACAGAGCGCGAGCACCTCCGAAAGGGTGCCGAGCTGGTTGAGCTTCCCCATCGTCTCGGGGCACATGCGGATGTGGGAAAGCCCCTCCGCGTCGAGCGCCGCGATGCACTTTTTCATCGTGTCGCACGCGAGCTCGAGCGCCGTCTCCCGGCTGATTTTGCCGCAAGACCCGGTGTGGATCACGACGCGGTCCCCGCCCATCGCGCCGACCGCGCGGGCCGACTGGAGGACGTAGTCGACGCTCTTGAGGCGTTTTCCCTCCTCCACGCTCGACATCGAGATGTAATAGGGCGCGTGCAGGCTCAGCTGGATGTCCTTCGCCGCGCACAGCTCCCCGAGCTGGCGGCAGTTCGCCTCGGAAATCTTGACCCCCCGCCCGCACTGATACTCGAACGCGTCGAGCCCCATCTTTTCGAGGTATTCGGGCAGGTCGGTATTCTTTTTATAGCCCATCTCGGTGAAACTCCGCGAGTTCCCCGCCGGGCCGAACCGGATCTTTGCCATCAGTGCGTTCCCTTCCGCCCGCCGCGCAGGACGAGCTTTTCCAATCTGCGCTTCAGCTTAAAAAACGGGAAAGGCTCCAGCTCGATCGGCTCCACCAGGATCGACACCGCCCCCGCGAGGTTGGCGCAGAGCACGTCGGTAAAGACCTGGTCGCCGACGATCGCGATCTCCCGCGCGTCCGCCCCGAGCCGTTCCCGCGCGCGGCGCACGCCGCCCCCGAGGGGCTTCGCCGCGTCCGCGATACAGCCCACGCCGAGCTTTTCGGCGAACGGCTCCACCCGGGCCGGGTGGTTGTTGGAGAGGATGAAGAGACGGACGCCCGCCGCCCGCATCCGCGCGAGCCAGCCGTGCACGCCGTCCGCCACGTCGGGGTTGTCGTGGGTGGTCAGGGTGTTGTCCACGTCGAGCAGCAGCACCGTGATCCCCTTGTCCCGCAGCCACTCCGGCGGGATGTCCCACGCGCGCCGGAACCGGTAGTCGGGCTGAAAGACCGCCATATCCGGTCCCCCCGTTTCCTGAAGAATCCCCGCCGCGGGGGCGGGGCGCGGGCGCAAACACCGCCCGTACCCGGATATTGTACCGCAAAGCGCCCCGATTTACAACCTCGGCGCCCGCCGGACGGCAAAAAAATGTGCAAAACGGGCGGGGATATTCCCCGCCCGTTTATGGATGATTATTTGAATTTACGCTTACGAGCCGCCTCAGATTTCTTCTTGCGCTTGACAGAAGGCTTTTCGTAGTGCTCTCTCTTGCGGACCTCGGCGAGAACGCCGGAGCGGGCGCAAGAACGTTTGAAGCGCCGCAGCGCGCTGTCCAAAGACTCATTGTCCTTGACTCTGATTTCTGACATTTACCTATTCCCTCCCCACGCCGTCCGGCAGGAGTTGATACCCGCAAAGATGTGGATAACAAAATTTATTATACTATGGAAACGCCTGTTTTGTCAAGCAGTTTGCCCCGCCTTTCGGCGCAAAGCCGCCGGACCGCATGAATACGGGCTTTTACCGGGCGACGATGTTGACGAGCTTGCCCTTGACGACGATCTCCTTGACGATCGTCTTGCCCTCCAGCGCCGCCTGGACCTCGGGGCGGGCCTTGACGGCGGCGAGCAGCTCGGCGTCCGGGGCGTCCGCGTCCACCATGACGCGCGCCTTGATCTTGCCGCACACCTGCGCGGCGATCTCGACCTGCGCGTCCCTGCATTTTTCGGGGTCAAAGACGGGCCACTTCTGATCGGTGACCGTCCCGCCGAACCCGGCGCGCTCCCACATCTCCTCGGTCATGTGCGGCGCGAAGGGGTTGAGCAGCAGGATGAAGGTCCGCAACTCCGCGTGGTTGACGCTGCCCTTCGCGCAGATATCGTTGAGGAGGCTCATCATCGCCGCGATGGCGGTGTTGTACTTCATCGCCTCGATGTCCTCGGACACCTTCCGGATTGTCTTGTGCAGGGCGCCTTCCAGCTCGGGGGTATACTCCCCGCCCGGCGCGAGGATGTCCAGCAGCCCGAACACCCGCTCCAGAAAGCGCTTGCAGCCCTTGATCGACGACTGGGACCAGGGCGCGCTCTTCTCGAAGTCGCCGATGAACATCTCATAGAGGCGCAGGGTGTCCGCGCCGTAGTCGCGGATGATGTCGTCGGGGTTGACGACGTTGCCGCGGGACTTGGACATCTTCTCGTTGTTTTCACCGAGGATCATGCCGTGGCTTGTGCGCTTGGCGTACGGCTCGGGCGTGGGCACCACGCCGATGTCGTAGAGGAACTTGTGCCAGAAGCGGGAGTAGAGCAGGTGGAGCGTCGTGTGCTCCATGCCTCCGTTGTACCAGTCGACCGGCATCCAGTATTCGAGCGCCTCCCTGGAGGCGAGGGCCTTATCGTTGTGGGGATCGCAGTAGCGCAAAAAGTACCAGGACGAGCCCGCCCACTGGGGCATCGTGTCGGTCTCCCGCCTGGCGGGCGCGCCGCACTTGGGACAGGACACGTTCACCCAGTCGTCCATGGCCGCGAGCGGCGAATCGCCGTTTTCGGTCGGCTCGTAGCTGTCCACCTCGGGCAGGCGCAGCGGCAGCTCGCTCTCGTCGAGCGGGACATAGCCGCAGTGGTCGCAGTGGATGATCGGGATCGGCTCCCCCCAGTACCGCTGGCGGGAGAAGACCCAGTCGCGCAGCTTAAAGTTCACCTTCGGCTCGCCCTTGCCGTTTTCGGCGAGCCAGGCGGTGATCTTCTTCTTTGCCTCCTCGACCGAGAGGCCGTCGAGCATGCCGGAGTTGACCATCACGCCCGTCTCACAGTCTGTAAAGGCTTCCTCATTTACATTCCCGCCCTTGACGACCTCGACGATGGGCAGGCCGAATTTCTTGGCGAATTCCCAGTCGCGCGTGTCGTGCGCCGGGACGGCCATGATCGCGCCGGTGCCGTAGGACATGAGGACGTAGTCGGAGAGGAAGATGGGGATCTCGGCGTTGTTGACCGGGTTGATCCCCCGGACCCCCTCGAGCATGACGCCCGTCTTGTCCTTGACCAGCTCGGTGCGCTCGAAGTCGGACTTCTTCGCCGACTCCTCCTGGTAAGCGCGTACCGCGTCCATGTTGGAGATCTTGTCCGCCCACCGGTCGACGTAGGGGTGCTCGGGCGAAATGACCATGTAGGTCGCGCCGAACAGGGTGTCGGGGCGGGTGGTAAAGACGGTCAGCTTGTCCCCCGCAGTGGTGTCGAAATCCACCTGCGCGCCGGTCGAGCGGCCGATCCAGTTGCGCTGGGAGACCTTGACGCGGTCGATGTAGTCGACCGTGTCGAGGTCGTCGAGCAGCCGCTGGGCGTACTGGGTGATGCCGAGCATCCACTGGCTCTTGACCTTGTGGACGACCTCGCTCCCGCAGCGTTCGCAGACGCCGTTGACGACCTCTTCGTTCGCCAGTACGACCTTGCAGCCGGTGCACCAGTTGACCGACATCTCCTTCTTATAGGCGAGCCCCTTCTTGAAGAGCTGGAGGAAGATCCACTGGGTCCACCGGTAGTAATCGGGATCGGTGGTGTTGATCTCCCGGTTCCAGTCGAAGCTGAGCCCCAGGCTCTTGAGCTGGGACTTGAACCGCTGAACGTTGTCGTGGGTCACCTTTTCGGGGTGGATGTGGTTCTTGATGGCGTAGTTTTCGGTCGGCAGTCCAAAGGCGTCCCAGCCCATCGGGTAGAGGACGTTGTAGCCCTCCAGGCGGCGCTTGCGCGCGACGATGTCCAGCGCGGTGTAGGAGCGCGGATGGCCGACGTGCAGCCCCTGCCCCGACGGGTAGGGGAACTCGACCAGCGCGTAATACTTCGGCTTGGAGTAGTCGTCGGTCGCCGCGAAGACGTTGCGCGCCTCCCAGCTCTTCTGCCATTTTTTCTCAATTGCTGCAAAATCGTACTTCAATGCTGTACACTCCCTGTTTGCCGTGTCCAGCGCGGCAAATGATGTTGGCTTCCTTTATTTTATTCCGCAAGCCCCAGGTCGACGCGCGGGGCGTCCGCCCACAGCCGCTCGAGCGAATAGAACTCGCGGGTTTTGTCATAGAAGATATGGACGATCACGTCGTAGTAATCGAGCACGACCCACATGGCCGACTGGTAGCCCTCGATGCGGCGCGGCTCGAAGCCCTGCTTGGAGAGCCCCTCCTCGACCGCGTCCGAAAGCGCCTTGACCTGCGCGTTGGACCCGCCAGACGCGATGACAAAATAATCCCCGATCGTGGTCAGATCCCGGATCTCGATCGCGGTGATGTCCGTGCCCTTTTTTTCCGACAGGAGCCTCGCGGCCTCCTTTGCCATTTCAATCGATGTCATTGCTTCACCTCCGGTAAAAAATCAGTACGCCATATAGACATTATATGCCTGGAACGTATCAAAGCTGATTCCGAGCGACCGCTCCACGAGGTCGTTGACCGCGTAGCGCATCGCTTCCTTCATCGCGGGCTTGAGGGCGGTTTCCGCGAGTTTCCGCATCGGCAGGATGTCGGGATAGACGCGGTCGACACTCGTCAAATCCGCCAGGTAGACCACCTCGTCCAGCTCGGTCATATGCCCGCACGCCGTCGTGTGAAAACGGATGGCGTGCAGGATCTCGGGGTCGGTGATGCCGAGCTTCTCCGAAATGAAGCCGCACGCCGCCATGCCGTGCCACGTCTTGGGCTGGCTCTCCTGCACGCTGTCAAGAATGATACCACACTTTGTGAGCCATTGCAACTGCTCCTCCCTGGGTATCTCCTTGCAGATATCGTGCATCCAGCCGGCCACCATCGCCTTCTGCTCGTCGCAGCCGTAGAGCCGCGCGAGCTTCTGCGCCTGCTGCACCACGCACTGGGTGTGGTAGTACCGCTTGGCCGAGAGGGTCTTTTTCGCAAGTTTGTCCAGCTTCTTCAGATCATATTCCATCAGGAACGCCCCGCTTTCCTATAATGTCTGATAGAGCCCATGGCTGTCGATGTATGCGGCGACCTTTGGCGGGACCAGCCCGCCGAGCGGTTTCTTCTCCCGCGCGCGCGCGCGCACGAGCGTCGAGGAGATCGGAAGGGGGTTAAGCTCGACCAGCTCGCAGCGCGCCCCCTGCGCCTCGAGCGAGCGTTTGCAGTCGGCGAGCCGGCCGCGCAGCGCGGTGTCCCGCGCCCCGGCGCAAATAACCGCCAGCTCGCAGATGCGCCTCCACTCCCGCCACCCGGTCAGCGTCAGGAACATGTCGCTGCCCATGATGAGGTAGAAGCCGTCGTCCGGGTATTCCTTTGCAAGCTGCTCGAGGGTGTCCACCGTGTAGCTTTTCTGCCCGCGCCGCAGCTCGATGTCGCTCGCCTTGAAGCCGGGCAGGACGTCGAAGGCGAGGCGGCACATCGCGAGCCGGTCCGCCCCGTCCGCGAGCTGCTCCCCCGGCTTGTGGGGCGGCAGGCAGGTGGGGATGACCAGCATCCGGTCGAGCCGGAGCGCGTCAAAATAGGTGCGCGCCAGGTGGATGTGGCCGTTGTGGACGGGATTGAAGGTCCCGCCGAAGACCCCCGTGCGCATCAGCCGAGGTCGATGACCGGTTTTTCAGGGTTGCGGCGGTAGAGCACCAGCTTCATGCCGATGACCTGCACCACCTCGGAGCCGGTCGCCTCGGCGAGCTGCTGCGCGACCTCGCGCACCGGCGCGGGGCTCGTCTCGAGCACCCGCAGCTTGATGAGCTCGCGCGCCGTCAGCGCGTCGTCCACCTGTTTGACGAGCGCTTCCGCCACGCCGCCCTTGCCCACCTGGAGGATGGTCTCCCCGGTGCTCGCGATGCCGCGGAGCTTCGCCCGCTGTTTGCTTGTCAGCATATCCTTTTCTCCTCTATCTCATCCGTTTTGATGTTCGTTCAGCTTGCGCGCCAGTTCCCGCAGCGCCTTGCCGCGGTGGGATACCGCATCCTTCTCCTCCGCGGAGAGCTCCGCGAAGCTGCGGTCCCCCACGTAGAAGATGGGGTCGTACCCGAAGCCGCCGTCCCCGCGCGGCTCCCAGCCGATCTTCCCTTCGCAGGTCCCCTCCGCGTCGATGCGGGCGCCGTCCGCGCCGATATAGCAGATGTGCGCCACGAAGCGCGCCGTGCGGCGCTCCTCCGGCACCCCCTCCAGCTCCCCGAGCAGGCGGGAAATCTTTTCGGGATAGGGGGTCTCCTCCCCCGCGTACCGCGCCGAGTAGACCCCCGGCGCGCCGTCCAGCGCGTCGACGCAGAGCCCCGAGTCGTCCGCGACGGCGGCCAGCCCGGTGCGCTCATGGACCGCGTCCGCCTTGAGGAAGGCGTTTTCCGCGAAGGTCGTCCCCGTCTCCTCGACCGAGAGGCCGGGGCAGACCTCCGACTGCGCGGCGGGCTCGATGCCCAGCGGCGCGAAGATGCGGGCAAATTCCCGGAGCTTGCCCATGTTCCCCGTCGCGGCAATCACCTTCATCACGCGTCCTCCTCCGTTTCCTCCCGCCCGCCGAAGAGGGCGTCGACAAAGTCCTGCGCGTTAAAGGGGCGCAGATCGTCGATCTGCTCGCCCACGCCGATATATTTGATCGGGACCTGTAATTCCTGCTTGATGCCGATGACCACGCCGCCGCGCGCCGTGCCGTCGAGCTTGGTGAGGATGATGCCGGTGATGCCCGCGGCCTCCTTGAACTGGCGCGCCTGGTTGAGGGCATTCTGCCCCGTCGTCGCGTCGAGCACGAGCAGCACCTCGGTGTCGCAGCCGGGGGCTTCCCGCTGGATGACGCGGGAGATTTTGCCCAGCTCGTCCATGAGGTTCTTCTTGTTGTGGAGGCGGCCCGCCGTGTCGCAGATGACCACGTCCACGCCGCGCGCCCTGCCCGCCGTGACCGCGTCGAAGACGACGGCCGCCGGGTCGGAGCCCTCCGACTGCCGGATCATGTCGACCCCCGAGCGTTCGGCCCACACGCCGAGCTGTTCGATCGCCGCCGCGCGGAAGGTGTCCGCCGCGCCGAGCAGCACCTTTTTGCCGTCCGCCTTGAGGTTGGCGGCGAGCTTGCCGATCGTGGTGGTCTTGCCCACCCCGTTCACGCCGATGACAAGGATGACCGACGGCCTGGTCGAGAGGTTCAGCTCCTCCCCGCCCGCAAGCATCCCCGCGATGATCTCCTTGAGCAGGCCCTTGACCTCCGACGCGTCGGTGACGCCCCGCCGTTTGACCTCCGCGCGCAGTTCATCGCAGATGGCCGAGGCGGTCACCGCGCCCACGTCGGACATGATGAGCGTCTCCTCGAGCTCCTCAAAGAGCTCCTCGTCGATCCTGGTGAAGGAATTGACCAGCTCGTCGACGGCGCGCGCCATCGACTCCCGCGTCTTTTTGAGCCCTTCCGCAAGTCTTCCGAAAAATCCCATTTGGTACCCCCCTACTTGATGCCCAGTTTGCTTTCGATCTCGCTGACGTGCAGCTCAAGCAGCTTGGACACGCCCTCCTCCTGCATCGTCACGCCGTAGAGCATGTCCGCTTCCTCCATCGTGCCGCGCCGGTGGGTGATCGTGATGAACTGGGTCCTGTCGCACATCGTGCGCAGATACTGCGCGTATTTGACGACGTTCACGTCGTCGAGCGCCGCCTCGATCTCGTCGAGCAGGCAGAAGGGCGACGGCCGCACCTTGAGGATCGCGAAATAGATGGCGATCGCCACAAACGCCTGCTCGCCGCCCGAGAGGGCCGCAAGGTTCTTGATGATCTTGCCGGGCGGCTGGACGTAGATTTCGATGCCCGATTCAAGCACGCTGCCCGGGTCGGTGAGGGTGAGCTCCGCCCGCCCGCCGTCGAAGAGCTCGGTGAAGATTCTGGAGAAATTTTCGGCGATCCTGCCGAAATTATCCGCGAAGATCGACTGCATGTCGCTCGTGAGCTGGGTAATCAGCTTCATAAGCTCGGCGCGGGACTTCTCCGCGTCGTCCGTCTGGGTCTTGAGGAAGCGGTACCGCTCCGACACCTCTTTGTATTCCTCGATCGCGCTGACGTTGACGTTGCCGAGCGCCCGGATCTTCCCCTTGAGCTCCCCGAGCCGCCGCTGCGCCCTCCCGGCGTCCTCCACCGGCCGCGCGATCTCGGAGGCCTGCGTGCGGGTGATCTCATATTCGTCCCACAGCCGCGAGATGATGCCGTCGTACTCCGCCTGGAGCGACGCCTTCTTCTCCTCGAGCCGCGCAAGCTCCCGCACGGCGGTCTCCCGCCGCGCCGTGATCTCCTTTTCGTCGGCGCGCAGGGCGGTGGTCTTCGCCTCGCAGGCGTTGCGCGCCTGCGTCTTCTGCTCGATCTCCGCGCCCAGCGCGGCGGCCTGCGCCGCGTAGTCCTCCCGCCGCCGCTCGGCCTGCGCGATCTTCTCCCGGATTTCCGCGTTCTCCCGCAGATAATCCGCCCGCTGCCGCTCGAGCCCGGCGACGTGCTCCTTCTGGTGCAGCTTCTGGTCGCGCAGCTGGTCGGCCATCTGCCGCAGGCCGTCGATCTCCTTGGTGATCGAGATGATCTCCACCTCCTGCCGGGACAGGCGCGCGGACACCTCCGACGCCTGCGCCGCGCAGGTGTCCCGCTTGGAGGCGAGCACGCCGAGCTGCTGCGCCACCTCGTCGAGCTGGCGGTTCAAATCGTCGGTCAGCTCGGCGCTCGTGACGTTCTTTTCCTTCAGTTCCTCGAGCCGTTCGGCCAGCCGGCCGTATTCCTCCGCCGCCTGCTCGCGGGAACGGACCGCCTCGTCGCGGGCGGAAGCCAGCTGCTTCTGCTCGGCGGTATAGCGGATCTTATCCTCCTGCGCGGTGGCGAGCTCCCCGTCGATCCCCGCAAGCGACGCCTGCACGGCCGCGATCTCCTCGCGCAGCGCCTTGATCTGCCCGTCGAGCCCCGCCATCTCCTTTTCGCACGCCGCGGCCCTGCCCTTGAGCTCCTCGATCTCCTTCGAGCGGCTGAGGATGCCCGCGCTGCGCGCGGCCCAGCCGCCCGTCATCGAGCCGCCCGCGTTGACGACCTGCCCGTCGAGGGTGACGACGCGGAAGCGGTAGCCGCCCTTTTTCGCGACGGCGGCCGCGCAGTCGAGGTCCCGAACGATCACGATGCGGCCCAAAAGCTGGTTGATCACGCCCCGGTAGCGCTCGTCACACCGGACCAGGTCGGCGGCAACGCCGACAAAGCCGTCCGTTCCGGGCAGCCAGTTTTCGTTGAGCCGATTCCCCTTGACCGTGGAGACGGGCAGGAAGGTCGCCCGGCCCGACTTGCTCGATTTGAGCATGCCGATGGCGCGCTTGGCGACCGCCTCGTCCTTGACGACGATGTTCTGCATCGCCGCGCCGAGCGCGATCTCCACCGCGAGCGCGTAGTCGTCCTCCATCGAGATGAGCCGGGAGACGGGGCCGTAAACGTCCCCGATCGCGCCCCTGCGCGCCTGCTCCATGATATATTTGACGCTCTGTGAAAAGCCCTCCAGGCTGTTCTCCATGTCGAAGAGCAGCTTGGCCCGCTGGGTGTGGGCGCGGGCCTTGTCCTCGAGGGCGCGCCGCTGCTCGAGCAGCGCGTCGAGCTTCTGCTGGCGGCCCTCCAGCTTCATCTGGCAGCCCCTGCGGGAATTTTGCAGCGAAAGCAGGTTCTCCTCGATCCCCTCGAGCAGCTCCCCGCAGTCGGAGAGCTCCCGCCGGATCTTAGCGATATTTTCGTCCTTGACGACCGCGCCCTTCTTGAGGGACTCGAGCCGCGCGATCGTCTCGTCGATCAGCGAGCTGCTCGACGCGGAGGAGAGCTTGACCTCGTTGATGCTCTGGGTCAGGCCGAAACGGCGCTCCTTGAGCGCGTCGATCTTCCCGCGGCAGTCCTCCTGCACTTCTCCCAGCGTCGTCAGCTCCCGCTGGACCTCCTCATGCCTGCGGCGCAGGTCGTCAAGGCCCTGCCGGCGTTCCGCGATCTGCGCCTCAAAGGTATGTATCCTTTCGTCGAGATCGCTGTCCGACGCGTCCGACTGCTCGAGTTCCGCCCGGATGCGCTCGACCGACGCGTCGTTGTGCGCCATATCATTGCGCAGGACGGCGATCTCCGCCCCGCTCTGCGCCGTGAGCTCCTCGATCTCCCGGACGCGCCCGCGCCGCGAGTCGATCTCGACCGCGAGCGCCTGCATCTGCGCGAAGAGCGCGTTGATCTGCCCCTCGATGCCGTCGAGCTCCGCCTGGACGCCGTCGTGCTCGTCGCGGCAGAGCAGGATCTTGTCCTCCTGCTCCCGCAGCACCGCCCTGGATTTGTCGAGCGTCAGCACCCAGAGGGAGATTTCCAGCGTCTTCTTCTCCCCCGCGTATTCGAGGAACTGCGCCGCCTTTTCCGACTGCGCCCGCAGCGGTTCCACACGGCTTTCGAGCTCGTCGAGGATGTCCCGCAGGCGCAGGAGGTTTTCCTCCGCGGCCTCCAGGCGGCGCTGGGCCTCGAGCTTGCGGTAGCGGTACTTGGAGATCCCCGCCGCCTCCTCAAAGATTTCGCGGCGCTGGGTGCTCTTCGCGCTGACGATCTCGGCGATCTTGCCCTGCCCGATGATCGAGTAGCCGTCCCGCCCGAGCCCCGTGTCCATGAAGAGCTCGTAGACGTCCTTGAGGCGCACCGCCGCGCCGTTCAGCCGGTATTCGCTCTCCCCCGAGCGGTAGAGCTTGCGCCCGACCGTGACCACGTCGCTGTCGCAGGCGAGCGCGCGGTCGGCGTTGTCGATCGTGAGCAGCACCTGCGCGTAGCCCTGCGGCTTGCGCGTCTGCGTGCCGCCGAAAATGACGTCCTCCATCTTGCCGCCGCGCAGCGTCTTCGTCGACTGCTCCCCCAGCACCCAGCGCACCGCGTCCGCGATGTTGCTCTTGCCCGAGCCGTTCGGCCCGACGACGGCCGTGATGCCGTCGTGGAAGCTGAGCTTTGTGCGGTCGGGGAAGGATTTGAACCCCTGTATCTCCAAGCTGCGAAGACGCAATGTCACACTTCCTTTATCTCGATCGCGAGGCCTGAGAGCCTCCCGTCCGGTTCTATCTTTACATGATACCCTAATTTCCCCAGTTTTTCAACGGTGCGCGCCCCATGCCCCGTAATTTTTGAGAGGCTCCGGGGGCCGACCCGCAGGAGGTACTCCCCCTCCGGGCGTCCGGCGAGCAGAGCCTCGGCACGCCGGCGCATCGCCTCCCCCTCGCAGAGCTCGCGGAACGCCGGGTGGTAGGGCCCGGCCAGCCGCTCCCGCTCGAGGGAGTCCTGCGCGTGCAGGCCCATGCGGATGACGCGGACGCCCTTCCCCTCAAAGAATTCGAGCAGCCGCGCCCCGAGCGAGACGGCCTCCTCGAGCGTCTGGGGGCGGTAGGCCCCCGCGCGCCAGAGCGCCGCGAGCCCCGTCCCCTCCATCACGACCGTCGGGTAGACCCGCACCGTGTCGGGAGCGCACGCGGCCAGGCGCTCCGCGGTCATGAAGTCGCGCGCCTCGTCCGAGCCGTAAAGCCCCGTCATCATCTGGAGCCCCAGCTCAAAGCCCGCCTCCCGCACGAGCCCTGCGGCGCGCTCCACGTCGTCGGCGGTGTGTCCGCGCAGGTTCTGATCGAGCACCCCGTCGTCCATACTCTGCGCGCCGAGCTCGACCGCGGTCACCCCATACCGCCGCAGCAGGCCAAGCGTTTCCCCGTCGACCGCGTCTGGCCGGGTGGAAATGCGGATGCCCCGGAACGCGCCGCCCACAAAGGGGGCGGCAGCCTCGAGCAGCTCGAGCATGTAGTCCCGGCCGATGGCGGTAAAGCTGCCGCCGAAAAAGGCGATCTCCGCGTCGGTGTCCGTGCCCGCGAGCGCGCGGGCCGATTCGGCGCAGAGCGCCGCGACCGATTTCCCCGTCGGGGCCTCCCGCGCGCCCGAGATGCTTTTCTGGTTGCAGAAGCTGCACTGCCTCGGGCAGCCGGCGTGGGGGACGAAGATCGCGAGGTTCGCGTGCCTCACGGGCACTCGCCCATCAGCCGCAGCGCCTCGCGGGCGGCCGCCTGCTCGGCGCTCTTCTTGCTGCCGCCGCGCCCGCTGCCGATCACGTTGCTGTTGAGGTGCACCTCGACCACAAAGGACTTGTTGTGGTCGGGGCCGGATTCCTCGACGAGCACGTAGGAAAGCCGCTCCTCGGGGTTCTTCTGGATGATCTCCTGGAGCATCGTCTTGTAGTCGGTGAAGGCGAACTCGTCCCGGTGCTCGAGCGTGTCCACGACGAAGCCGAGTACGAATCTGCGCGCCGGTTCAATCCCCCCGTCAAGGTAGATCGCCGCGAGCAGCGCCTCAAACGCGTCGGCCAGAATCGATGGACGGGTGCGCCCCCCCATCATCTCCTCGCCGCGTCCGAGTTTGAGGTAGTCCCCCAGCGAAAACTGCCGCGCGAACTCGCAGAGGGATTTTTCGCACACCATCGCCGCACGCAGCTTGGTGAGGTCCCCCTCCGCGAGGTGGAAGGTGTGGAAGAGATAGTCGGAAACGATGATCGAGAGCACCGCGTCCCCCAAAAACTCCTGCCGCTCGTTGCTCGAGAGGTTCTTCTTCATCTCGTTGGCGTAGGAGGAGTGGGTCAGCGCGATGTCGAGGTATTTACGGTTCTGGAAGGTGTAGCCGATCCGCTCCTCAAGCGGGGCCGTATCCTTTACATGTGCTTCCATCTCAGCCCTCCGTCCGGTTGTCCGCGGCGTTCGCCCGGAGCTGCGCGAGCGCGTCGCTGATCTCGCCGATCACGCCCCGCTCGGTGTACTCCTTCGCCTGCCGGATCGCGTTTTTGAACGCCTTTGCGTTCGAGCTGCCGTGCGCCTTGATGACCGGCTTGGAGATGCCCATCAGCGGCGCGCCGCCGTACTCGGTGTAGTCCATCTTCTTTTTGAAGGAGAGCACGCCCTTGCTCAGAAAGACCGCGCCGATCTTGGAGGCCGCGTTTTGGAAGAGGATGCCCTTGAGCTCCTTCGAAAACCAGGAGCCCAGCCCCTCGGTCAGTTTCAGCACGACGTTGCCGACGAACCCGTCCGCGACCGCCACGTCGCATTTGGTGAAGGGCAGGTCGCGCGGCTCGATGTTGCCGACGAAGTTAACCGGCGCGTGCTGCATCATCCGGTAGGCGTCGATCTGTAACTCGAGGCCCTTATTCTCCTCCGTGCCGATGTTGATGATGCCGACGCGCGGGCGCTCGATCCCCAGGACATGCTCCATGTAGGCGCTGCCCATGATGCCGAACTGCACGAGCATCTCGGGGCGGCACTCGGCGTTCGCGCCCATATCAAGCAGCATGTAGCAGCCGTCCTGCGAGGGGATGACGGTTGCGAGCGCGGCGCGCTTGATCCCCTTGATCCGCTTGACGAAGAGGGACGCGCCCACGACGATCGCGCCCGTGCTGCCCGCCGAGACGAAGGCGTCCCCCTCGCCCGAGGCGAGCATCTTCATGCCGACCGCCATCGTGCAGTCGTCGTACGACTTGACCACCTCGGTCGGGTCGACCTCCACCGGGATGACCTTCTCCACGTCGGTGATCGAGATGCGGTCGAGCGGGATCCGGTTCTTTTGGCACACCTCGCGGATGGTTTTTTCGCTTCCGCAGGCGATGATGTCGACGCCGTACTCCTTCACGGCCATGGCGCAGCCCCTGAGGACCTCGAGCGGCGCGTTGTCTCCGCCGAAGGCATCCACGATGATTCTCATGATTACAAGACCTCCTGTTCTTCCCGCAGGACCTCCCGCAGGTGGCCGAGCCCCCGCTCGGCGATCATCTGGTAACGCTGCTGCTTGTCCCGCACCCGTTCGCCGAGCGGGGGCAGCAGCCCCATATTGCAGCCCATCGGCTGGAACTCGGCGACGCTTTCATCGCTGATGTAGGCGCACAGCGCCCCCGACATCGTGTCGCGCGGCAATTCCAGCGGAGGCAGGCCGCGCAGCCTGCGCGCAAGCTGCTTCCCTGCTAGGATTCCCGACATGGCCGACTCAATATACCCCTCCACGCCGGTAATCTGCCCCGCAAAGCAGATTCTTTCCTCGCTCCGCAGCCGAAAGGCGCCGTCCAGCAGGCGGGGCGAATCGAGGAAGGTGTTGCGGTGCATCACGCCGTACCGCGCGAATTCCGCGTGCTCGAGCCCCGGGATCATCGAAAAGACCCGCTTCTGCTCCCCGAATTTGAGGTTGGTCTGGAAGCCCACAAGGTTGTAGAGGCTCCCCTCCCGGTTCTCCCGCCGCAGCTGCACCACCGCCCACGGGCGGCGCCCGGTGCGCGGGTCGCGCAGGCCGACCGGCTTGAGCGGCCCGTAGCGGATGGTGTCCGGACCGCGCCGCGCCATGATCTCGATCGGCATGCAGCCCTCGTAGACCTTCTCCTCCGGGCGGTCGAAGCTGTGCAGCGGCGCGCCCTCGGCGCTTAACAGCGCGTCGTAGAACCGTTCGTACTCCTCCTTCGTAAAGGGGCAGTTGATGTAGTCGTCCTCCCCGCGGCCGTAGCGCGCCGCGAAAAAGACCCGCTCCCGGTCGAGCGAATCGAAGGTGACGATCGGCGCGGCCGCGTCGTAGAAGCTCAGCGACCCGCCGCAGCGCGCCTCGATGTCGGCCGCGAGCGCGTCTGAGGTGAGCGGCCCCGTCGCGACGATCACATCCCCCTCTTCGGGGATCTTCGCCACCTCGCCGGGGACGACCTCGATCAGCGCGTGCGCGCGCACGCGCGCCGTCACGAGCGCGGAAAACGCGTCCCGGTCCACGGCAAGCGCGCCGCCCGCCGCCACGCTCGTTTCATGAGCGCAGGCGACGACCAGCGAACCCATCATGCGCATCTCTTCCTTGAGCATCCCCGCCGCCGAGCCGATGCGCTGGGCCTTGAGCGAGTTGGAGCAGACAAGCTCCGCGAAATTTTCACTGTGGTGCGCGGGGGAAAACCTTTGCGGCTTCATTTCGTGGAGCCGCACCGGGATTCCGGCGTTCGCCAGCGCCCACGCGGCCTCGCAGCCGGCGAGCCCCGCGCCGATGACCGCGACCGGCGTCATTCCTCGTCCGCGTCCCCGGCAGAGGACTTCCCTTTCACCGGCCGCGCATAGTCGCAGCCCTCCTTGAGGCAGTGGATGAGCGCGCCGCGCCCCGTCTTCTGGAAGAGGGCCGCGCCGCATTTGGGGCAGGGCTCAGAGAGCGGTTTGTCCCACGTCATGAACTTGCATTCGGGGAAGTGCTCGCAGCCGTAGTAGCCCTTGCCGTTCTTCGACTTTTTGGCGAGCACCTTGCCGCCGCACACGGGGCAGAGACCGCCCGTCTCCTTGACGATCTTCTTGGTGTTGCGGCACTCGGGGAAGCCCGGGCAGGCGAGGAATTTGCCGAACCGGCCGGTCTTGATGACCATCTTGCGCCCGCACAGCTCGCAGACCACGTCGGTCTCCTCGTCGGGGACCTTGACGCGGGTGCCCTCCATATTCTTTTCCGCCGTCTCAAGCGTCGTTATGAAATCCCCATAGAAGCCGTCGAGCACCTGGGTATAGCTCTCCTTGCCCTCCTCGACCTCGTCGAGGCTCTTCTCCATGTTGGCGGTGAAGTCAATGTCGACAATCTTGGAGAACTGCTCCTCCATCAGCTTGGTCGTCACCTCGCCCAGCGCGGTCGGCTTGAGGGCCTTGCCCTCCCGCTCGACGTAGCCGCGCGCCAGGATCGTCGTGATCGTCGGCGCGTAGGTGCTCGGGCGGCCGATGCCGTTTTCCTCGAGCGTCTTGATGAGGGAGGCCTCGGTGTAGCGCGCGGGCGGCTGGGTGAAGTGCTGGTTGGGGGTGAGCTGCTTGAGGGCGAGGGCGCTGCCCGTCTCAAGCGGCGGGAGCGCCGCGGAATTCTCCTCGTCGGAGTCCTTGGCCTCCTCGTAAAGCACTGTAAAGCCGTCAAACTTTACCGTAAAGCCGGACGCCTTGAACAGACAGTTTGCGGCGTTAATGTCGACTGCCACGGTGTCGAGCAGGGCGTTGGCCATCTGGCTGGCGATGAACCGCTCCCAGATGAGCTTGTAGAGCTTATACTGCTCGGCGCTGAGGTCCTTCTTGACCTTTTCGGGCGTGAGGGTCGGATCGGACGGGCGGATCGCCTCGTGCGCGTCCTGCGCGTTCTTCTTGGATTTGAAGACGCGGCGGGTCCCCGGCAGGTACTCCTTGCCGTAGGTCTCGGTGATGTAGGCCTTGGCGATGTCGGCGGCCTCGTCGGAGATGCGCAGGCTGTCGGTACGCATGTAGGTGATGAGGCCGGTCGCGCCGATCCCCTCGATCTCGATGCCCTCATAAAGCTCCTGCGCGATCTTCATTGTGCGGCGGGACTGGTAGCCGAGCCGCCGGGAGGCCTCCTGCTGGAGGGTCGAGGTGATGAAGGGCGGCGCGGGGGATTTTTTGCGGACCCCCTTCTTAACGTTGCCGACGGTGTAGTCCGCCCCGTCGAGGGATTCGATGATCTTTTTCGCGCTCTCCTCGTCCGGAATGCCGGCGAGCTCGAGCTTTTTGCCGTCGATCGAATAGAGCTTGGCCGGGAAGGGCTTTTTCGCATAGCCCTTGGCGGCGAGCAGCGCGTCGATGGACCAGTATTCCTGCTGCTTGAAGGCGCGGATCTCCTCCTCACGGTCGAGGATGATCCGCACAGCGACCGACTGCACCCGCCCGGCCGACAGCCCCTTGCGCACCTTGCGCCAGAGGAAGGGGCTGATCTTGTAGCCGACGATGCGGTCGAGTATGCGGCGCGCCTGCTGCGCGTCCACGAGCTTTTCGTCGATTGTGCGCGGGTGCTCCATGCCGTAATGCACGCCGCTCTTGGTGATCTCGTTGAAGGTGACGCGGTTCTGCTCCTTCATGTCGACGCCGAGCATCTGCGCCAGGTGCCAGGAGATCGCCTCCCCCTCGCGGTCCGGGTCGGTCGCGAGATAGATGGCGTCGCTCTTCTTGGCGGCCTTTTTGAGGTCCTTGATAAGGTCCTCCTTGCCCTTGATGTCGACGTACTGCGGCGCGAAGCCGTTGTCCACGTCGACCCCCAGCTTGCTCTTGGGCAGATCGCGGACATGTCCCATCGACGCGACCACCTCAAACCCCTTCCCGAGGTATTTTTTTATCGTTTTCGCCTTTGCGGGCGACTCCACGATGACAAGATTGGACAACTTGTAACCATTCCTTTCCCGGGGAAGCTCCCCTCTATCAATAAACGCGCTCACGCGCAGTCAATTCCAGTTTCATTCCGGCGCCCCGGCCAGGTACCTGCCGCCCGGAAGCGCCCGCACCAGCCCGAAGAGCTCCAGCTCGGTCAGGGCCGCCAGCGCCTGCGCGGCGGTGAGCCCCGCGCGCCCGGCGAGCGGTTCCGCGCCCTCCGGCAGATCGCCGAGCGCGGCGTAGAGGCTCCTGGCCTCCTCCGAGACCCCCAGCTCCCCGAGCGCCGCCTCTCCGGGCCGTTCGGCCGGTGGGACGGCCTCCTGCGCCACCATGAGCGGCAAAGCCTCCCCCATGGACGGGCGCGGCACCTTGCGCGGACCGTTCAGGGGCTGCGGATTTACATCCTGCCCGGCGGCACGGATCTTCCGCACCACCGTATGCGCGTCGATCCCGGCCGGGAACCGGCCGATATACTCCTCCAGGATGCTGTAGACGTTCAGAACGAGCTTGGCGCCGTCCTTGATGAGCCGGTTGCACCCGGTCATGCTCGGGTCGAAAATCTCCCCCGGCACCGCGAAGACGTCCCGGTTCTGATCCAGTGCGTGGCGCGCGGTGTTGAGCGCGCCGCTCTGCTTGGGGGCCTGCACCACCACGACGCCCGCGGAGATGCCCGCGAGCAGCCGGTTGCGGATGTTGAAGTTGTAGCGCTGCGGGCGTTCCCCAAAGGGAAACTCGGTCATCAGCACGCCGCCCTCGTCGAGAATGCGCCGCTTGAGGCCGCGGCTTTCGCTCGGGTAGTCGATGTCGAGCCCGCAGGCGAGCAGGCCGACCGAGCGCCCGTTGGCGGCGAGCGCCCCGTCGTGGGCGGCGTAGTCGACGCCCACCGCGAGCCCGCTGGCCACGGTGCAGCCCGCCGAGGCGAGGTCATAGGCGAGGCGTCTCGCGCACTGCTCGCCGTAATCGGTCGAGGTCCGCGTCCCCACCAGCGTGAGGACCAGCTCCTCCCGCAGGCCGCGCAGGTCGCCCAGTACATATAATACACACGGCATACCGTCGATATTTGTCAAAGCCTCGGGATAATCGGGAGAATCCGGGGTGATCACGGCGCACCCGCACCGGCGGGAGAGGCGCAGGTTCTCCTCCGCCTTCCGAAGGTCGGCCGAGCGGATGCGCTCGATCTCCTTGGGCGCGAAAATCCCCGTGGCGCGCAGCTCCTCCTCGCTCATGCGGTAGAGCTTCTCGGGCGCGCCGATCTCCCGGATCACCCTGTCCGCCTTGATGCTGCCCGCGCCGAGCGCCTCCTGCAGCCAGATCCAATAGAGGCCGTCCGCCATGCCGCGCACCCCCGAAATCAGTCTAACGGTACATTTCCCACAAAAAGACCCCCGCCGCCATCGCGGCGTTGAGCGATTCGCTGCCCGGCTCCATCGGGATGACGAGGCTTCCGGTGCAGCGGCCGATCACGCCGTCCGCCAGCCCGCCGCCCTCGTTTCCGATCACGACCGCGCAGCCGCCCTCGCCGAGCGAGACCTCCCGGAGGGTCTTCGCGTCCCGCCGCAGGGCGGCCGCCCACACGGGCACGCCCGCTGCTTTCAGCGCGTCGATCCAGCCCCCGAGGTCGTCCGTCACCGCGGCGGGCACCCGGAAGACGCCGCCCATCGACGCGCGCAGCACCTTGGGGCTGTACAGGTCGGGGCAGTCGTCCGAAAGGAGGACGCCGCCGACCCCGAATGCCGCCGCCGTGCGCAGGATGGTGCCGAGATTTCCCGGGTCCTGCAGCGAGGAAAGCAGGAGAAATTTGCCGTTACTGCTTATTTTAACAGGTTGCGTCCCGTTGTCAAGCATACGGAAAACGCCGAAAACGCCCTGCGGGCTGACCGACTGGGCGAGCTTGTCCGCCACGGCCGGGGTAATGCGGCAGAAGGTTTCCGCCGCGAGCGCAATGGGCGAAAGGGTGTCGAAAGCGCTCTCGAACGCCTCCTCGGCGGCGAAGAGCTCGACGGGAAAATACCCCGCCGCAAACGCTTCCCCGGTGAGCTTGGCCCCCTCGGTCACGAAGAGTCGCTCCTCATACCGCGCCCTGCGGGAGCCCGCGAGTCGGACATACCGCTTGACGGAAGGGCTCTGGCGCGAAGTGATCTCCTTTTCTGCCACGGCGGGTACCTCCTTCCCCTACATACAAAAGATACGCCCGCGCGAATGCGCGCGGGCGTATGCGGTTCCTATTAAAGGGCGGCCTTCGCCTGTTCGACGAGCGCGGTGAACGCCGCGGCGTCGTTGATCGCAATCTCCGAGAGCATCTTGCGGTTGAGCTCCACGCCGGCCTTTTTGAGGCCGTTCATGAAGGTGCTGTAGTTGACGCCGTTCATGCGGCAGGCCGCGGAGATGCGGGTGATCCACAGCTGGCGGAAATTGCGCTTTTTCTGCTTGCGGCCGATGAAGGCGTAGTTGCCCGACTTCATCACCTGCTGTTTGGCCATTTTAAAGAGCTTGCTCTTGGCGCCAAAGTAGCCTTTGGCAAGCTTCAGTGTCTTTTTCCTTCTCTTACGGGTCATCATTGCGCCCTTAACACGAGCCATATCTATTTACCTCCGTCTTATTCCGATTATTTGTAAGGAACGAGCAGCTTGATCGTCGCCACGTTGGTCTTGTCGGCGTAAGCGCCGCGGCGCAGGCGACGTTTGCTCTTGGCGGTCTTCCCGTGCCCGTTGAGCAGGTGGCTCTTGTAGGCGTGCGCACGTTTCACCTTTCCGTTCTTGGTAAGCTTAAAGCGCTTTTTGGCACCGGTGTGGGTCTTCAGCTTAGGCATTTTTGTTTCCTCCCTTAATATTGGTTGCGGGCTTCGGCGAAATAAACATCACCATGCTGCGGCCCTCGAGCTTCGGCTGTTTCTCGACGTTGCCGACCTCGGCCACCGCTTCGGTGAAACGCTTCATGATGCTCGTCCCCAGCTCGGGATGCGCCATCTCGCGGCCGCGGAATCGCAGGGACGCCTTCACCTTATCCCCGCCCTCAAGGAACTTGATGGCGCGGTTCACCTTGGTGTTGAAATCGTTGGTGTCGATGTTCAGCGAGAGGCGGACCTCCTTGATTTCGATCACCTTCTGATTTTTCCTTGCTTCCTTCTCCCGCTTCGCCTGCTCGAACTTATACTTGCCGTAGTCCATGATCTTGCAGACGGGCGGCGTGGCCTGAGGAGCGATCTTCACGAGGTCAAGGTTCTTTTCGATCGCCATGTTCTGGGCCGTCGCAAGCGGCACAACGCCGAGCTGTTCCCCCTCCGTGCCGACCAGACGCACTTCCTTGTCCCTGATCTCCTCATTGATGAGCAATTCCTTGCTGCTAATACGAAACACCTCCAAAGCCTTTTTTGCATTGAATTGAAAACGAGCGTGGGCAGAAACCGCCCACGCTCGTAAAATCAACCACAGTCTCCCCCGCAGGGGAAATCGCTATTGACCAGCCGCCCACCGGCGGCGAGGTGAGAACAGAAACTGCTCTACTTTGTTTACCGAATTATGATACCACGCGCATGCGCGGATGTCAACCCCTAAATGATGATTTCCTTTGACAGCGCGAAGGAATAGAGCACGCACTCCCTGACCGGCATGCCCAGCGCGTCGCCGAGCACCTTCCGGTAGAGCTCAAGCTGCACCCGGTAGCGTTCGACCAGCTCCGCGGGCGTCCTGACATGGTCGGTCTTGTAGTCGACGATCACCGCGCCGCCGTCTTCCGCGAAGACGCAGTCGGCCACGCCCTGGACTGCCGTTTTTCCGCCCGCGTCGAAGAGGTCGGTATACGCCCCGAGCGTCTCCCTCCCCACCTCGGCCAGAAAGCGCAGCTCCCGCCACACCCTGTCCGCGCGGAAGATGCGCCCCGCCAGCGGCGAGCGGAAGAACGCCGCGAGCTTTCCCGCGTCGATGGCGTCCGCCTCCTGCCGGGAGAGGAAGCCCTCCCGCGCCATCCGTTCGAGCTCGGCGGCGACGTCCTTTGCCGCCGCGCGGTAGTCGGAAAACTGCATGAACTTGTGGAGCGCGCTGCCTCGCTGCGCGGCGGTGAGCCCCCGCTCCTGCAAAAAGGCGGGCCGTCCCGCGAAGCGGTAGCTTTTGGCGAGCTCTCCCTTGGAGATCTGCGAAACCGCCATCTTGGTGGGGATCCGCGTCTCGGGCGCGAAGGGATAGCGCCAGGCGAGCCGCCGCTCCAGCGCCCCGGTGAGCGCCGGGTCGGGCGGGGGCGGCGTCTCCTCCGCCGTCTCCCCCGCCGCGGGCGGGTCGCCCCCAACGGGCAGGACGGCGGCCGAAAACGCGGCCTGCGCCGGAACGGCGCCGGCCTCGACGCCGTACTGCGCCAGCAGTCCTGCCGCGCCGGGGTGGTGGACCGCCGCCATCAGGACCCAGTCGAGATAGCTCGCCGCGCCGCGCACCTGGTAGGGCGGCAGCTTGCCGTTCCCCTCCGGCGCGCAGGCCAGCCCCGCGAGCTTCTCCCCCGGCCTGATGAGCGTCCCGGTCAGGATGAGCCGCTGCTTGGCGCGGGTGAGCGCCACATAGAGCACCCGCAGCTCCTCCGAGAGCATCGACCGCTCGATCGCCAGCCGCAGCGCCTGCATCGGCACGGTGGAAAACTGCGTCTGCAATTTGGGATCGCGGCGCACGCAGGCAAAGCCCAGCTCGGTGTGCAGCAGGGTCGTGCCGTTCAAATCCTGACGGTTGAACTGCTTGGCGCAGTCGCAGAGGAAGACGACGGGGAATTCCAGCCCCTTCGAGCGGTGGATGCTCATGATCCGCACGACGTCCGCCTGCTCCGACAGGCTCGCCGCAGGCGCGAAGTCGCCTCCCCGCTCGATCAGCCGGTCGACGAACCCGACGAACCCCGAAAGCCCCCGGTAGCCGCTCGCGTGGTAGTCGCAGGCGTACTGCACGAGCAGCAGCAGGTTCGCGCGGCGGGAAGCGCCCATCCGCATCACCTGCGCCTTGGCAAGGCAGCCGCACTCGTCGTAGACGCGGCGGATGACCGCGTCGGCGGTCGCGCCCGCCGCGAACCGCCGCAGCCGCGCGAGCGTCCCGCAGAATTCCAGGCAGTGCGCGTCCCCCTCTCCGGCGCGCCTCTGCACCGCCGTGTAGAGGGGCGCGCGCCGGTCGGCAAGGCGGATATGCGCCATCTCGTCGGCGGTAAAGTCGAAGAGGGCGGACATCATCGCCGCCGCGAGGTCGACGTCGAGCAGGGGGTTGTCGATCACCCGCAGCAGCGCGACGACCGGCGCGACCTCCTTCGAGGTGAGAAAGCCGCTCTTCGGCTCCGCCCAGACGGGCACGCCCCTCTTTTGCAGCGCCTCCAGATAGGTCTGCGCCCGTCCGGAGGGGGAGCGCAGCAGGATGCAGACGTCCGACGGGCGGATCTTCCGCAGGGCGTCCCCCTCCGCGACGAGCTCCCCGCGCTCGAGCATCCCGGCGATCTCATCGGCGACGTAGTCCGCCTCGACCTGCGCGCGGGTCCGCTCCCCCGCGTAGCCCGTGAGGTCCAGAAGGCGCAGCCCGCATCCGGCGGGCGTCCCCTCGGGGAAGCTCCTGCCGGGGATGAGCGCCTCCTCCTCGTTGTAGTCGATCTCCCCGATCTCCTCGCTCATGAGCAGCGAAAACAGGAAGTTTACCCCGCCCGTCACCTCCGGCGCGCTGCGGAAGTTCTTCCCGAGCGTGATCTTCGCCGGGAACTGTTTGCCGTCGTAGGGGGCGTAGCGTTTTTTCTTCTCCATGAAGAGCTCGGGGCAGGCCTGGCGGAAGCGGTAGATGCTCTGCTTGACGTCCCCGACGAGGAAGAGGTTCCGCTCCTTCTGCGAGACGGCCCGGAAGATGATCTCCTGCGCCGCGTTGGTGTCCTGGAACTCGTCGACGAGTACCTCGTCGTAGCGCTCCGACACCGCCCGGGCGAGCGGGGTCTTGACGTACCCCTCCCCCGCGGGCCGCACGAGCAGCGCGATCGCGTACTGCTCCATATCGGAAAAATCCATCAGGTTTTTCTGCCGCTTCTGTTCGGTGAACGCCCGGTCGAACGCCTCCACCAGCTCGAAGAGGGTCTCCACCATCGGGCGCAGGTCGGCGACGTCCTCGGAGAACTCGGCCGCCGTGGCGCAGAACTGCCGGTCCCGCAGCGTCTCGACGATTCCCCGGACGCTCTTGCGCAGCGCCTGCGCCGCCCCCTTGCGGGGGTCGTCCCCCCGGACGGGGCGCAGCTTCTCAAAGACGAAGCTCCCCAGCCGCTTGCAGGTCCCGTCCCAGTCGCGCGCCGCGACCGATTCCCGCACCCGTTCGAGCTGCCGCAGGTCGGCCCGCAGCGCGCCGCCGTAGGCGTTCGAGAGCGTCTCGTCCTCCTCCACGAGGGACAGCGCGCGCCCGCAGAGCGCGCAGGCGTGCCCGAGCGCGTCGGCGGCGTAGCCGAGGATGCACTTGCCCCAGATCGAATCGGCGACCGGCACCCCCTCATTATAATAGGAGTGCTTCGCCTCCATCCAGCCGTGGTAGAAGGGATGGGAGCGCACGAAGTCGTAGAGGGAGAAGAGGGTGGTAAAGACGCGGCTGTCGTCGCGCCCGGTGCTGAGCAGCTCGACGAGCCGGGCAAACCGCCCGCCGTCCTCCCGCGCAAAGAACTCCTCCACCACGCCGCGCGCGCAGTCCCGCCGCAGGACCTCAAGCTCCTTCTCGTCCCCCGTGCGGATGTTGGAGGCGATGCCGAGCAGCTGGAAATTCTGCCGGATAAGCTCGCTGCAAAAGGCGTGGATCGTGCTGATCTGCGCCCGCCCGAGCAGCAGCTGCTGGCGGCGCAGGCGGGCGTTTTCGGGGTGTTCGGCGGCCAGCGCCGCCACCCTCGCCATGATCCGCTGCTTCATTTCGAGCGCCGCCGCGTTGGAAAAGGTCACGACGAGCAGCCGGTCGGCGTCGACCGGCTGCCCGGGGTCGAGGATGCGCCCGACCGCCCGTTCGACGAGCACCGCCGTCTTGCCCGAACCCGCCGCCGCCGAGACGAGCACCGTCCCGCCGCGCGCTTCGATCGCGTCCCGCTGCCGGGGGGTCCACTGACGCTCAGCCATCCGCCTCATCCCCTTCCATCGCCTTGAGCGCGGCCGCGCGGTCCAGCTCCGCGAGCTTTCTCACCGCGTCGGAATCCTCATGCCCGCAGACCGCGTGGTAGTCGCACCAGTCGCACGGCCGGTAGTCGCTCAGCCCGTCGACCGGCGCCGCGTCGATCTTCCCGCCCGCGAGGCTGTCCGCCAGCTCAATGAGCAGTCGCTCGACCTGCCGCCGGATGGTCCCCATCTGTTCGAGGGTGGCGAGCTGGCTGTGCGCGTCGAAGGAGCCGTCCTTTTTCGTCCTGACGGGGATATAGAGCCCCGCGAGGCCCGGCTCCATCGCCGAGAGGACCTCCCGGTCCTCGAGCAGGATGCCGTTCATCCGCAGGCGTTTTTGCTGTTCCGCGCGCACCTCGCCCTCCGTGGCGCCCCGCTCCGCCGAAACGACGCTGTCGCGCGCGGGCATGTAGAGCACGCCCGCCGGGACCGCGCCGCCCCCGGGCGCGTTCTCGCAGATCGAAAAGAGGTAGATGAGCATCTGCATGTTGAGCCCGTAACAGACGTCCGAGAGGTTGAAGCTCTTGTGTCCCGATTTGTAGTCGACGACCCGCACATAGCGGACCCCCTCCCGCTCGAGGACGTCCATCCGGTCGACGATCCCCTCGACGATCACCCGCGTGCCGTCTGGGGCGCGCAGGTCGAGGGGCTTCATCTCCGCTTCGAGATTGATCGGCAGCTCGAAGGCCGCCGGCTCAAACTCGCTCTGGGCGAATTCCATCGCCAGCCGCCGCAGCAGCCGCACAAGGGTGCCCACCAACCGCCGGAAGAGGTACCGGAAGCGCGCGGGCATCTCGTCGAGGTTTGCGATCTTGGCGGAGAGGTCCGTCTCGATGATCTCGGTGACCTCCCGCTCCAGCCGCGCGTCGTCGAGCGCGGAAAGCCCGCGCCCGCCGTATTTTTTCACCATCTTTTCGAGCACGAGGTGGATGAGGGAGCCCGACTCGATCGGGTTGAACTCCACCCTGCGGCGGGGGCTGATCCGCAGGCCCGCCTTACAGAAATAGGAAAACGGGCACTGGTAATACTGCTCGGCGCGCGACGGGGAGATGCGCACCTGCGCGCCGAAGAGGGCGCGCGCCGCCGCGCGGTCTCCGATGGAAAATCCCCTCGTCCCGGCGCACCGCGCGAGCGCCTCCATCCGCGCGGGCTCCCGCGCGGAAAACCACGCGCGCAGGGACGCCTCGGCGGGCGTCCGTTCCCGCCAGCCGCGCGCCAGCTCGTCAAAGGCGGTGCGCTCGTTGGCCACCCGCCCGAGCGGCCCCTCCAGAGAGGACTCCACCGGGCATCCGGTCAGCGCGCGCACCCGGTCAAGCGCGGACGAAGGGGCGAGCGCCGCCCCCGCCGTATCCCGCAGCGGCCAGCTGACGCACAGCCGCTCGGACGCCTGTGTGAGCGCAAAATAGACATAATACCGCTCGAAGAGCGCCGTCTGTCCCGGCGTGCGCAGCAGGTCCACCCCGCGCGCCTTGAGCAGGTCGCGCTCGGCGGCGGAAAAGATGCCCGCCGACGTCTCCCAGCGCGGGAAGACCCCCTCGTTGAAGCCGATCACAAAGACGGCGCGCGGACTGTCCGGCCGGATGCGGTCGGCCGCGCCGACGATCACCTGGTCGATCGTCTGTGGGATGAGCCCGATGTCGGCGGCGGAAATCCCCATGCGCAGCAGATCGATCAGCCGCCCAAGCGGCAGGCGCACGTCGGCGAGCGCCCCGCCGAACACGTCGAGCAGGCCGAGCAGCGCCTCCCACACCTGCGCCGACATCTCAAGGAAGCGTTTCTGCTCCCCTTCCTCCATCCCGGCGGCGGCCTCCTGAAGGTGCTCCGCCGCCTTCACCCGCTCGAACCACCCGAACGCCGCCGCGGCAAAGCCGCGCCCGTCGCAGTCGGCAAGCTCGCGCCGCAGCGTCACGAGCGGGCCGACCAGCTTTCGGCGGGTCTCGTTGATCCGCCCCAGCCGTTCCGCCTGCTCCTCGGTGAAGCCCTCCGACATCCCGTCGGGGTTGTTGGTGAAGTCCGCCCGCCACGCCGCGTCCGAGACCCCCCAGACGAAGCAGTAGTTCTCCAGTTCCCCCGCTTCGGCCGGGCCGATGCCGGTGACGCAGTTTTTGGCGAGCGCGAGCAGGTGTTCGGAATGGAACCCGCTGCGCGCCGCGTCGAGCGCGGCCAGCAGCCCCGCCGCGAACGGGTGCACCTGGATATCGGCCCGCAGATCGGCGAAGAAGGGGATCTCATAGCGCGTGAAGACCGTCTCGAGCGGCACGAGGTAGCGGTCGAGGTCCCGCCCGATCACCGCGATGTCACGGTAGCGGCAGCCCTCCTCCCGCACGAGCGCGCAGATGCGCGAGGCGACGAACTCCAGCTCGTCGTAGAGGTCCTCGCACGCGGCGAGCTTCACCCCCTCATGCGTTTCGCACCCCTCGGGCGCGGCGTCGGAAAAGGCTACGGCGATGTGCGCGAGCGCCGGCCGCGCGAACCGCCGGGGCTCCCGCAGGACGACCGGCGCCGCGACGGGGACCCCCGCCGCCTTCGCGTCGCGCACCAGCCGGTTGGCGGTCTGCGCGGCCGCGGCGAACGCGCCCGTCTCGTCGGCGCAGGAAAGGCCGTCGCAGGGCAGCGCCGCCCACACCGCCGGGCTCCCCTCCAGAATCCGTCCGAGCAGCTTCCACTCCGCGCCCATGAACGCCATGAACCCGTCGATAAAGACGCTGTACTCCGCGAAGAACCCCCGCCCCTCGAGCTTCCGGCAGGCGCGGCGCAGGCTGTCGTCCGGGTCGCAGTAGCCGCGCTCGATCAGCGCCTGGTAGGCGTCGAAGATGAGCGCCACGTCGGAGAGCTTGTCCCGCAGGTCCTCCGACGCGTCCGCCGCCGCGGCGCGCAGTGTTTCGGGGTCCGCGCCCGCGGTCTTGAGCTCGCCGACCGCCTCGCACATCGTGGCGGCGAACGCAGCGCCCGAGACGTTTTTGCGGTAAGCGCACAGCTCTCCGCCGATCTCGCCGAGCGCGACGCTCATGAGCAGCACCTTGGCCGTCTCGTCGAGGTGCACCCCCGCCAGCCCGCCGTACTCCCGGAAGATCCGGTCGCAGAGGCGTGTAAAGCTCAGCACCTCCACAGACAGCGCGTCCTTCGCGCCGAGCCTCCGGTAGAGGGTCTTCTCGCTCTCGAACGAATACTGCTCGGGCACCAGCAGGACCGCCTTTCCGCCGCCGCGCACGCACTCCGCGATCCTCTCGTGCAGCAGCGCCGTCTTGCCGGTGCCGGCCGCGCCCAGAATCAGATGCAGCATCCGTTCCACCTCCATTCATGCTTCCTATTCTACCACAATCCCCTCCCGGCGGACAAGCGGGCGGGGATTTTTCCCGCCCGCGCCTTTTCCCCGGAAATGCCGCGCCCGGCGGGCATGGAAACGGCCCGGAAGGAAATTCCTTCCGGGCCGCGAGTCCGGGCCGCCTCTCAGAGGCTCATGCCCAGCTTGATGGCGCGCATGTTCGGCTCGAGCAGGTGCTGCTTTTTGGGCGGCACGCACTTGGCCACGGCCGCCTCGACCGTCTCCAGCGACGCGAACTTCGCCTCCTGCAGGACCTTGCCGAGCAGGATGTTGTTGGAGAGCCCCTTGAGGCCCTCGGAATCCGCCTTTTCGGTGGCGGGGACGTAGAAGCAGCTGATGTCGGTGCGGTCGCTCTTCTTGGCGATGAGCGAGCTGTCCACCACGGCGATGCCGCCCGGGGCGACCTTGTCGATGAACTTGTCGTAGGAGGGCAGGTTCATCGCGACGAGCACGTCGGGGTTGAGCACCAGCGGGGAGCCGATCGGCTCGTCGGAGATGCAGACCGAGCAGTTGGCGGTGCCGCCGCGCATCTCGGGCCCATAGGAGGGCAGCCAGGAGACGTATTTGTCCTCGATGAGCCCGGAATAGGCCATGATCTTGCCGGCGAACAGGACGCCCTGGCCGCCGAAGCCTGCGAGCAGGATACTCAGCATTACGGACGCACCCCCTTCTCCGTCTTATCGGTGTAAACGCCCAGCGGGTAGTAGGGCATCATGTTGTCACGCAGCCACTGGAGCGCCTCCGAGGGGGTAAGGCCCCAGTTGGTCGGGCAGGCGGAGAGCACCTCGACGATCGAGAAGCCCTTCTTTTCCACCTGGCATTTGAACGCCTTCTTGATCGCGGCGCCCGCCTTGCGGATGTTGGGGACGCTGTCCACCGAGACGCGCTCGGCGTAGGCCACGCCGTCGAGGGTGGAGAGCATCTCGCACACATGGATCGGGAAGCCGGAGTAGGACACGTCGCGGCCGTAGGGGGTCGTCTGGGTGACCTGCCCGGGCAGGGTGGTCGGGGCCATCTGGCCGCCGGTCATACCGTAGATCGCGTTGTTGACGAAGATGATCGTGATGTTTTCACCGCGGGTCGCGGAGTGGACCGTCTCGGCAGTGCCGATGGCGGCGAGGTCGCCGTCGCCCTGGTAGGTGAAGACGACGCTGTCGGGCAGCGAACGCTTGACGCCCGTCGCGATCGCGGGGGCGCGGCCGTGCGCGGCCTCGATCATGTCGCAGCCGAAATAGTTGTACGCCATGACCGAGCAGCCGACCGGCGCGATGCCGATCGTGCGGCCTTCGATATCGAGCTCGTCGAGCGCCTGCGCGACCAGCTTATGGATGATGCCGTGGGTGCAGCCGGGGCAATAGTGGGTGCTGACATCCAGCAGCGCGTGGGGTCTTTGATAGACGACGGCCATTACCGGTCACCTCCTGCCATTTTTTCGATTTCGGAGAGCACCTCGGCGGGGGTCGGGATGACGCCGCCGGTGCGTCCGAAGAAGGATACGGGCGCCCTGCCGTTCACGGCGATGCGCACGTCGTCCACCATCTGGCCCATGCTCATCTCGACGCTCAAAAACGCCTTTGCGCCGCGCTCGGCCGCCTTTTCGATCGGCGCGTACGGATACGGCCAGAGGGTCAGCGGGCGGATAAGACCGACCTTGATCCCCTTTTCCCGCGCGGAGTTGACCGAGCTGCGGACGATGCGGGAGGTCGCGCCGTAGGCGACGACGACGTATTCCGCGTCCTCCATGAGGTACTCCTCGCAGCGGGTGTGCTTCGCCTTGACCTCCTCATAGCGCTGGAAGCGCTCGAGGATTTTGGCTTCCAGCTCCTCCGGCTGGAGGTAGAGGGAGTTGACGATGTGGTGGGCGCGCTTGTGCTGGTGGCCGCTGGTCGACCAGCCGCTCTTGTCGTAGGTCTTGACCTGCTTTTCAGGGAAGGAAATCGGCTCCATCATCTGGCCGAGCATGCCGTCCGCGAGGATCATCGCGGGCATACGGTAGCAGTCGGCGAGGTCGAACGCGTCAAACACCATGTCGACCATCTCCTGGATGGAGGAGGGGGCGAAGACAAGCACGTGCAGGTCGCCGTGGCCGGGGGCGCGGGTGGACTGCCAGTAGTCGGCCTGGGAGGGCTGGATGCCGCCGAGCCCCGGGCTGCCGCGCTGGACGTTGACGATCAGGCAGGGCAGGTCGGAGCCCGCCAGATAGGAGATCCCCTCGGATTTGAGGGAGATGCCCGGGGAAGAGGAGGAGGTCATGGCGCGCACGCCCGCGGAGGCCGCGCCGTAGACCATGTTGATCGCGGCGATCTCCGACTCCGCCTGCATATATGTACCGCCGATCTTGGGCATCTTTTTGGCCATATACGCCGCGACTTCCGTCTGCGGGGTGATGGGGTAGCCGAAGAAATGGTGGCAGCCCGCCTGGATCGCCGCTTCCGCGAGCGCCTCATTCCCCTTCATTAACATTTTTTGCGTGGATGACATAACTTCACTGCCTTTCGTGGATCAATTCTGTTTGAGGCCGCTATTTCTCAACGGTAATTGCACAGTCGGGGCACATCGTCGCGCACATCGCGCAGCCGATGCAGCTCTCCATATCCGTCACGGTAGCGGGATGGTACCCTTTTCCGTTCAGTACCGATTTATCCAGAAAAACGATCTTCTTCGGGCAGACTTCCACACACAGGCCGCAGCCTTTACAGATGTCACGGTTCACCGTCATCTTCGCCATTACAAAAACACCTCCTTAACTCTATACCGCCGTGGGGCCTCTAGACTTCCCACGGTTTTTTTACATAAATATCCACCGGATAGATCTCCCGGCCGGGCAGCTTCTCCCCCACCTCGGCGGCGAGCTTTTTCCACGCCGTCGTGCAGAGCACGGGGATGCCGTACCGCCGCGCCGTCTCCTCGGCATATTCCGCCGACGAAACGATGTCGCCCGCCGTCGTGATGTCCGCGAGGTTGGAATTGTTGACCACCGCCGTCACCTTCAGCCGGGCCTTCCGCTCGATCTCCCCGAGGATCTCGGCGGCCTCCTCGCTCGTCCGGGTGAGATAGCGGTAGGCGTTCACGACGTAGAGCATGTCGCATCCGCCCGCCTCTCTGATCATGGCGCTGTAGCGGCCGAGCGCGGCCGCGCCCGCGTCGTCGCCGCCCACGTCGATCACCAGCGTCTTTTCCGATTCGATGACGGCGTCCAGGCGCCCGTCGAGGGCGGGCACGTCGAGGTTGGACCGCGCGTAGACGGGCGCGATCAGCCCGATCCCCTTCTCCTCCAGCAGCGCGCCGAAATCGGCGCTGCGGAAATAGGGGTTTACAATGTCGAGGTCGACGAGGATCACGTCCCGGCCGGCGGCCTTCAGGTCCACCGCGAGGTTGACCGAAAAATTGGTCTTCCCGCTGCCGTAGTGGCCGACGACCACGACGATCCGTTTGAGATTGGTCAGCATAGGCGCTCCCTTCTGCGAAAGCGTTAAGTTTGATTATAGCATTCTGCATGATTATTCACAAGGCAACGAAAGAATTTCCAGCTTTTCCACAAATGCGCTTTAAAATACTGCATCAATAAAGTATGAAATGTACAAAAACGATTCATGCAAAAGCAACTGGAAAAAGTATATAAAAAAACCTTCCCGCAATCCGGGAAGGTCGTGAAAATCGTCCCTAAATTGCTACTTTTTCTTCTTTGCGGACAGTACGACATAGATAATAATAAGGATTACGGATACCACAAGAAGCCCGCCCATAATCGGCAGGAGCATCCCGGAACCGTCGCCCGTATTCGGAATGAGCGCGAAAGAAGGGGTAGCGAGGCAGACCGCACAGAAAAGCGCGGCCAGCATCGAAGCGATTCTCTTGGAAATCCGGTTGAACATATGCCAAAAGCCTCCGAAAAGGTAGTAAAGACTGCATTGCCCTGATAGATTCTAATTATACGCATATTTTCCCCGCTGTCAACAGAAATTCTGCAACTTTTGAAATCCGCCCTTGCATTGAATTGGGGAATTTTGTATAATAATGGGTAAGTTTTGCAGCTCATCATTGCGGCAATGAGCGAAAGCGCCCCATCCGACATCCAAGCACGAAAATGAGGAGGAACCGCCATGCAGCTTGACATCGGCATCCTGATCGCATTCATCATCTATTTCGCCCTGATGGTGTGGATCGGCTTCTACTTCTACCGAAAGTCCAACAACATCTCCGACTATTTCCTCGGAGGCCGGAGCCTCGGGAGCTGGGTCACCGCGCTGAGCGCGCAGGCCTCCGACATGTCCGGCTGGCTGCTGCTCGGGCTTCCCGCCGCGGCCTTCTGGTCGGGGCTCTCCGCCGCGTGGATCGCCATCGGCCTCGCGCTCGGCACCTATTTCAACTGGAAGCTCGTCGCCGTGCGCCTGCGCAAGTTCACCTACGTCGCCGACGACTCGATCACCATCCCGCAGTATCTGCAAAACCGCTTTTGCAGCAAGTCCACCGCGATCCGCAGCGTCTGCGCGGTGATCATCTTCGTCTTTTTCCTCGTCTACACCGCCTCCGCCTTCAGCACCGGCGCGAAACTCTTCCAGTACGTCTTCCACTTCGACTACGTCGTGGCGCTGACCGTCGGCGCGGTCATCATCATCTCCTACACCTTCCTCGGCGGCTTCCTGGCCGCCTGCTGGACCGATTTCATCCAGGGGATGCTGATGTTCGCCGCGCTCATCATCGTGCCGGTCGCCGCCGCCTTCACCACCTCGGGCATCTCCCCCGAGCTGATCGCGGGCTTCGGAGGCCCCAACTACCTCAACCTCTTCGCCGACGCGTCCGGCAGGGTCGCGCTCGTCACGATCGTCTCTGGCCTCGTCTGGGGCCTCGGGTACTTCGGCATGCCGCACATCCTCGTGCGCTTCATGGCGATCAAGGACAGCTCGATGATCAAAAAGAGCCGCATCATCGCGATGGTCTGGGTGCTCATCTCCCTTTGCGCGGCCGTCTTCGTCGGCATCGTGGGTATCGCCTTCCTCGGCGGGCGGGGCGTCTACGCCGACGTGGGCGCGGCGGAGGTCATCTTCATGGACCTCGTCACCCGCCTCTTCCCCGGCTTCATCGCAGGAATCCTGCTCTCCGCCATCCTCGCCGCCGCGATGAGCACCGCCGATTCCCAGCTGCTCGTCGCCGCCTCCGCGGTCTCCAACGACTTCTACAAGGCGCTCTTCCGCAAGAACGCCTCCGACAGGGAGCTCATGTGGGTCTCACGCACCGCCGTCATGGTGATCGCCGTCGTCGCCTACCTGCTCGCGCTCGACCCGAACAGCTCGGTCATGGGGCTCGTCTCCTATGCGTGGGCGGGCTTTGGCTCCTCCTTCGGGCCGGTCATCCTGCTCTCCCTCTTCTGGAAGCGGCTGACCATGAAGGGCGCGGTCGCCGGCATGGTGGTCGGCGGGCTGACCGTCGTGCTGTGGGAAAACGTCCCCGTGCTGGCGGCCACCGGGCTCTACTCCCTCGCCCCCGGCTTCGCCCTCGCGCTCGCCGTGATCGCGGCCGTCTCCCTCCTCGACAGGGAGCCCTCCAAAGAGGTCCAGGACCTCTTCGAGCGCGCGAAGGCCGCGCGGATCTGACTTCACAAAAGCCCCGGGAACGCGGCGCGTTCCCGGGGCTTTTTCTCTGTTTTTCCGCTCAGTAGCCGAGCTGCTCGCCGACGATGATCACCTTGACGCGGCCCTTCACCTTCTGCTGGGACATCACGACATAGTCGCAGCAGATGCGGTCGTCGCTGTGGCAGTCGCGGCAGATGCCGAGCACCTTGCAGGGGGTGCGCCGGTCGAGGCGGGTCGCGTTGGCGGGCGCGGCGGTGTCCCGCATGCGCACCCGCGCCGCCTCGAGGTCGGGCACGATCTTGTTGTAGCCCACGACGACGATCACGCTTTTGGGGCCGTAGATCATCGCGGCCACGCGGTTGCCGATGCCGTCGACGTTATAGAGCTCCCCCGCCTCGGTGACAGCGTTGCTGCTGCAAAAATAGGTGTCGCAGGAGAACGCCTCCCGCTGGATCTTTTCGGGGTCCGCGCCCTTTGCCTCCCGGTCGAGGCAGCGGTAGGCCCCCGAGCGCAGCAGCTCCTTGATCCCGCTCTCCGCGAGGGTCATCGAACCGCCCCATGAGACCGACTGTCCCTCGGGGCAGAGCTCCTTCACGAGCGCGACCGCCTCCGCGCAGGTCTTGACATAGTAGGCGTCCATCTTGTTGTTTTGCAGATTGCCGATCGTCCGGTTGATCTTTTTTTCGAGTACCGCGCTGACATTTGCGTCCATGCTACCCCTCCGTCCAGCTTGTTGGTCCACTCTTATTTTACCGCGCCCGCCGCCGCATTGCAATCGCCGGGGCCAAAGAAAAAGGGCTCGAGGTCGGCCGGGGACTCCGCCACGTAGCAGCAGCCCAGCTCCTCCGCCTGTTCCGGAAGGAGCCCGAAGCCGTAGGCCGCCCCGACAAAATCGATCCCCGCCGTGATCGCGCCGTCCGCATCGTAGACCGAGTCCCCGATGAGCACGACGCGGGACTTGTCCGTCCAACCGAGCCGGTCGAGCGCGGTTTCGATGATGTCCTTCTTGGTGATCGCGCCTTTCTCGTCGTTACGGTTGCCGATGCAGGTGTCGATCAGGTGGTCGATCCCGAGGTATTCCAGCAGGTGCCGGGCGGTCTTTTCGGGCTTGAGGGTCGCGACGCCCGTTTTGATTCCCCGCTCCCGCAGACGGCCGAGCAGTTCGGGCAGCCCGTCGTACACCTTCGAGAGGTAGCAGCCCCCCGCCTCGTAGTCCTCCCGGAAGAGCCACACCGCCTTTTCCGCGTCCTCGTCCGACATGCCGGTGTAGGTCTTGAGGGAGTAGACGATCGGCGGGCCGATAAACTTGCGCAGGACCTCTTCGCCGGGCACCGGGCGGCCCATCCGCTCGAACATCCGGCCAAGCGACCGGAAGAGGCCGGGCGAGCTGTCCACGAGCGTCCCGTCAAAGTCCCAGAGCACCACCTGATATTTCATCCGCTTCATCCTATCTGCTGCCGCAATATTTTTGATCAGCACCAGTATACCATACGCGCCCCGCCGAAATCAATCGGGGGCGGCGCGCAAAACCGGCCCCGGCATAAGCCGGGGCCGGTTTTCGCATTCTCTTTTTCCGAGTTTCAGAAGCTGCGGCCGGAGCCGCCGCCGCCGAAGCCGCCTCCACCGCCGGAGAAGCCTCCCCCGCCGCCGAAGCCGCCGCCTCCGGAAAACCCGCCTCCGCCGCCGAAGAAGCCCCCGATGAACGGCCCGCCGTGGAAGTCGTCGTCGCCCCAGTGCCGGCGCCCGCGGTGACGGCCGCCTCGCATGAAGAGCATCACGACCGCGATCATGACAAAGAAGACCACGAGCGCCCCGGCGAAGTTTCCCTCGCGGGAATCCTCCCCATAGTCGCGCGGCTCGTAACCGGGCAGCGCCTCGAGACCGTACTCCACCATCGTCTCGGAAAGCAGGGCGCTGTAGAGCTCGCGGGTCCCCGCGTCAAAGTCGCCCGCCTTGTAGCTTTCGAGCGCGTAGGCATCGATCATGCGGCCGACCTTCGCGTCGTTGAGCGCGCCCTCCAGCCCCCGCCCCACCTCGACGCGGATCTCCCCGTCGTCGGGCGCGAGCAGAAGGAGCAGGCCGTTGTCCTTCTCCCCGTCGCCGATGCCCCACTGGCGGCCCACATTCAGCGCGTAGGACGCCGGGTCCTCGCCGTCGAGCGACCGCACCGTCAGGACGACGATCTGCGCGCCCGTCTCCTGTGCGAGGGAGGCGGACTGCTCCATGATATACGCTTTGGTATCCGGCGAAAGCACGCCGGCATAGTCGTTTACAAATAAGTCGCTGGTCGGGCTCGGATAGGCGGCGCCGCAGAGCGCCGCCGCCACAAGCAGGAGCGCCGCGAGAATGGCTGCTGTCTTTTTCATGCCCGTCCCTCTCCGCTTACGCGTCGAAATTCACGTCCGGCGCAGACTGCGCCGACTCGGGCGCGGTGAAGTACTCCGCCTTCTCGAATCCGAACATGCCGGCGACCAGGCGGTTCGGGAAGGTGATGATCCTGCTGTTGTAGCTCTTGACCGCGTCGTTGTAGTCGTTGCGCGCGACCGAGATGCGGTTCTCGGTGCCCGCGAGCTCATCCATCAGCGAGATATACCCCTGGCTCGACTGGATTTCCGGATAGTTCTCCACGACCATCAGCAGCCGGGAGAGCGCGCTGGAGAGATTGTCGTTGGCCGCGGCCAGCTCCTCCATCCCCATGCCCTGCGCGCCCGCCAGCTGCGCGCGCGCCTCGGTGACGCTGTCGATGACCGACTGCTCCTGCGCCGCCAGCCCCTTGACCGTGTTGACGAGGTTGGGGATCAGGTCGGCCCTGCGCTGAAGCTGGGTCTGGATCGCCGCCTGCTGGGTGTCGACGTTTTCGCGCGCCGCGGCGATGCCGTTATACCCCCCGACAAGGGAGACTCCGATGATCACGATGATCGCGAGGACCGCGATCAGGACGACCACGCCGGTAGACATTTTTTTCATCTTATCGTTCCTTTCTTTTGGCCTGCCACCATCCTAGCACAACCCGGCGTCCCGTACAAGCGGGCCGCCCGTGAATTCACGAATCCGTCACAGACCGTTCATTTTCCCAGTTCGCGGACCATCTGGACATAGGGCAGTTCTTCGTAGCCGAGGCGGCCGTAGAGCCTGCGCGCGCCTTCGTTATCCGGCTCCACCTCGAGGCGGAAGCGCGCTGCCTTCCCCGCATAGTATTCGCTGACAAAGGAAAAATACGCGCTGCCGAGCCCCTTCCCCTGGAATTCGGGACGCAGGTAGAGCTCCTCGAGCAGCACGACCATGCCGCCCGCCTCGGTCGACCAGGTGAGGGACACCTGCCCGTAGCCGGCGAGCTTCCCCTCCTGCTCGAGGAGGAAGACGTCCACATAGGGGCTGTCCGAGACCGCCTGCTCGTAGGTGCGTTCAAAAAAATGCGCCGGGACGGGGTGCAGCACGGCCGGCGAATGGTAAAATTCATCGAGCAGCGTGAGAAAATCCGTTTTGTCCTGCGGGGTCAGCTTCCTGATCATGTTATCCATGCTCCTGTTCCTTGATGTTTGGCAACAGTATACCCAATTCCGTCCCTTTTTGCAACTCCGCCCGGACGTCCCCGGCCTCCCTTGCCAATTCCGTCCACCCGTGCTATAATGTTGCCAACGGGAAATATCCGGTACAATTTCATCGCCTGCGTCCAAGGGGGCTCCCGCGGATCAAGGCTTTTCAGGCAAATCGTTCTAAAGCGCGCGGGTTCGGCCCGGCGGAGAAGGCGGTGGTATTTTTGTGCTGCAAACGCGGCGCCGCGCCTTTGGGGACGCGGCGCTTTTTTTGGCGGCGGAGACGCGGCCGCTTCGGAAAGGAAGGCTGACGGATGGAAACAAGAATCGCCCTGATCGGCATCATCGTGGAGGACATGCGGGCGGCGGACCGGCTCAACGCCATCCTGCACGAATTCGCGGGCTGCATCGTCGGACGGATGGGCATCCCCTACCACGCGAAAAACGTCAGCATCATCAGCGTGGTCGTCGACGCGCCAAACAACGTGATCAGTTCCCTTTCGGGCAAGCTCGGGATGCTCCCCGGCGTCAGCATCAAGACGGTCTATTCCAAGGCAGGAGGTCCCCCGCATGACGCTGAATGACACGGTTTCCGGGCTGGCAGGGCTTTTGGCTTTACAGGACTTCTCCCCCGTCTACCGCGAGGCCGACCGGGTCCGTCGGGAGGCGGTCGGGGACGTGGTGCACATCCGCGCCATCCTCGAATTTTCCAACCACTGCAGGCGGCAGTGCCGCTACTGCGGGCTCAACAGCAGGAACACGGCCTGCGACCGCTACCGCATGACGCCGGAGGAGATGGTCGATTCCGCCCGCGCCGCCTGGGAGGCGGGCTACAAAACGATCGTGCTTCAGTCGGGCGAGGACCCGTTTTTTACCTCCGCGCTGCTCGGGGAGATCATTCGGGAGATCAAGCGGACGGGACTGGCGGTGACGGCGAGCTGCGGCGAGATGCCGCGGGAGGACTACGCGCACCTGCGGGCTTGCGGGGCTGACCGCTACCTTCTAAAGCACGAGACCGCCGACCCCGTCCTCTACGATTCGCTGCACCCCTGCGGCACCCTCTCCGAGCGGATCGCCTGCCTGAAAACCCTCAAGGCCCTCGGGTTTGAGACTGGCAGCGGGTTCATGATCGGGCTGCCCGGCCAGACGAACGAGACGGTCGCGCGCGACCTGCTGCTGCTGCGCGAGATCGGCTGCGACATGGCGGGCATCGGGCCCTTCATCCCCCACCCCGACACGCCGCTGCGGGACCTGCCGCACGGGAGCACCGAACTCACCAAGCGGGCGGTCGCGCTCGCGCGGCTGCTGCTGCCGAAGGCGAACCTGCCCGCCACCACCTCCCTCGGGGTGATCGACGGGAAGGAAAAAAACGACGTCTTCTCCTGCGGGGCAAACGTCATCATGCGCAAGGTGACGCCCGACGCCTACAAGCAGAAATATGAAATCTATCCCGCCGCGCTCGGGCATACCGATATCAAGGCCGAGCGCGCCGAGCTGGAAAATATGATCCTCGGTCTGGGAAAAATACCGCAGTAAGAAAGGTTGAATGAAAATGTACAATCCGAAGTCGAAGGTCGCTACCGAATTCATCGACGACGCTGAGATCAGGGAGACGCTCGCGTACGCCGAACAGAACAAGGCGAATTTCCCCCTCATCGATCAGATCCTGGAGAAGGCCGCGACGCTGAAGGGCCTCTCCCACCGCGAGGCGGCGGTGCTGCTCGAATGTGAAGACCCCGCCTACATAAAAAAAATCTACGCGCTCGCGATGGACATCAAGAAGAAGAACTACGGCAACCGCATCGTCATGTTCGCCCCCCTCTACCTCTCCAACTACTGCGTCAACGAGTGCCGCTACTGCCCTTACCACCACCACAACAAGCACATCGCCCGCAAGCAGCTCTCCCAGGAGGACATCGTGCGGGAGGTCGTCGCGCTCCAGGACATGGGCCACAAGCGCCTCGCGCTCGAGACGGGCGAGGACCCCGTCAACTGCCCGATCGAATACGTGCTCGAGAGCATCGGGACGATCTACGGCATCAAGCACAAAAACGGCGCGATCCGCCGCGTGAACGTCAACATCGCCGCCACGACGGTCGAAAACTACCGCCGCCTCAAGGAGGCGGGTATCGGGACGTATATCCTCTTCCAGGAGACCTATAATAAAGAGTCCTACGAATACCTGCATCCGGCGGGGCCGAAGAGCAACTACGCCTACCACACCGAGGCGATGGACCGCGCCATGGAGGGCGGCATCGACGACGTGGGCTGCGGCGTGCTCTTTGGGCTCAACCTCTATAAATACGACTTCGTCGGCCTGCTCATGCACGCCGAGCATCTCGAGGCGGTCTTCGGCGTCGGCCCGCACACGATCAGCGTGCCCCGCGTGCGCACCGCCGACGACATCGACCCCGACGAGTTCAACAACGCCATCTCGGACGAGATCTTCCAGAAGATCGTCGCCGTGCTGCGCGTCGCCGTCCCCTACACCGGCATGATCATCTCGACGCGCGAATCGCAGAGGACCCGTGAAAAGGTGCTGCACCTGGGCATCTCGCAGATCTCCGGCGCCTCCCGCACAAGCGTCGGCGGCTATGCCGAAGCCGAGGAGGAGAACTCCGCCCAGTTCGACGTCAGCGACAACCGCACCCTCGACGAGGTGGTTGGCTGGCTGCTCGACCTCGGCCACATCCCGAGCTTCTGCACCGCCTGCTACCGTGAGGGACGCACCGGCGACCGGTTCATGACCCTCGTCAAGAACCAGCAGATCGGCAACTGCTGCGATCCCAACGCGCTCATGACCCTCAAGGAGTACCTCGAGGACTACGCCTCCCCCGAGACGAAGGCCAAGGGCGAAAAGATGATCGCGGACACGGTCCCCCTCATCCCGAACGAGAAGGTCCGCCGCCTCACCGTGGAGCACCTGGCGGACATCGCCGCGGGCAAGCGCGATTTTCGGTTCTGACCGGGCAGCCCGCCCCCGCCAATGGCGCCGGGGACGGACACGAAACCGCATCATATAAAAGGAGTGCCATTCCATGAGCCTGACAACAACCCCCAGCGCCAACCGGCTGCACATCGGCATCTTTGGCAAGCGCAACAGCGGCAAATCCTCCCTTATCAACGCGATCACCAACCAGGACACCGCCCTCACCTCCGAGGTCGCGGGCACGACGACCGACCCCGTCTACAAGGCGATGGAGATCCACGGCATCGGGCCCTGCATGCTGATCGACACCGCCGGCTTCGACGACGAGGGGGAGCTCGGCGCGCTGCGCGTCCGGCGCACGCGCGACGCGCTCGAAAAGACCGACGTGGCGATCGTCGTCTTCTGCGAGGCGGACGTCTCGCTGGAGGCCGACTGGATCGGGGCGCTGCAGGAACGCGGCACGCCGGTCGTCGCCGTCATCAACAAGGCCGATCTGCTCGGCAACGTCTCCGAGATCGCCAGGGCGATCCATGACGCGTTCTCCCTCTTCCCCATCGTCGTCTCCGCAAAGGAGCGCACCGGCGTCAAGGACGTGATCGAGGCGGTCATCCGCCAGCTGCCCGAGGATTACGAAAAAAAGAGCATCACCGCCGGGCTCGTCGGCGAGGGGGACGTCGTCCTGCTCGTCATGCCGCAGGACATTCAGGCGCCCAAGGGCCGCCTCATCCTGCCACAGGTACAGACGATCCGCGACCTGCTCGACAACCGCTGCGTCGTGCTGTCGGTCACGGCCGACAAGCTCGACGAGGGCCTCGCGGCCCTGCGGGAGCCGCCCTGCCTCATCATCACCGACTCGCAGGTCTTCCCCGCCGTCTACCAGAAAAAGCCGCCCGAAAGCCTGCTCACCTCCTTTTCGGTGCTGATGGCGGCCGTCAAGGGGGACATCGCCTCCTTCGTCGAGGGGGCCGCCGCGATCGACGCGCTCACCCCCGATTCCCGCGTGCTCATCGCCGAGGCGTGCACCCACGCCCCCCTCGAAGAGGACATCGGGCGCGTCAAGCTCCCCCACCTGCTGCGCAGGCGGGTGGGTGAGGCCCTCGCCGTCGACGTGGTCAGCGGCCCCGACTTCCCGGAGGATCTCAGCGGTTACAATCTGATCATCCACTGCGGCGCCTGCATGTTCAACCGCCGCTACGTCCTCTCCCGCATCGAACGGGCCCGCGCGGCGGGGGTCCCGATCACCAACTACGGGGTCGCGCTCGCCAAGCTCGGCGGCATCCTCGACAAGATCAGCTACCGCTGAATCGCAACCGTGCAGCATCCTGCAAAAGGCCGCCGAAGGCGGCCTTTTTCTGCACGGATATTTGCATTTTTCCCCTCCGCAGCCGGTAAATTTGGGCGGATTCTGCAAGACTTTCCTGGAAAAGATGCAAATGGGCCCAAATCCCCTTGACTTTACCGCTCTGATTGCATAAACTGTATCTCAAAGGCTTAGCGCCTTTTCTTGTGCTGCAAGAATGTTTAATATGGGAGAGGATTAAAATGAAAAGAGTACTTGCTCTCGTTTTGGCGACCCTGATGCTGCTCGCGGCCGCGGGCTGCGGCTCCAAGCCCGCCGAGGAGAAGACCTTCACGATCGGAATGGAGTGCGCCTACGCCCCCTTCAACTGGACCCAGCTCGAAAAGACCGACACCGCCGTCGACATCGGGAACGCCTCCTACGCGGACGGCTACGACGTCGTCATGGGCAAATACATCGCCGAGAAGCTCGGCCGCACCCTGGTCATCAAGCCGATCGCCTGGGAGGGCCTCGAGCCCGCCGTCAACAACGGCGAGATCGACGCGATCATCGCGGGCATGACCGCCACCCCCGAGCGGAAACAGAACGTCGACTTCACCACCCCCTACTATGAGAGCAAAATGGTCGTCATCGTCCGCAAGGACAGCGACCTGGCCGGCATCACCGACATCCAGCAGCTCTCCGGCCGCAAGGTCCAGGGCCAGCTCAACACCATCTACGACGACGTCATCGATCAGATCGACGGGGTCGACCACGTCACCCCGCTCGCGACCTACCCGCTGATGGTCGTCGCGCTCCAGAACGGCGAGGTCGACGCGCTGACCGCCGAGCTGCCCGTGGCGGTCGGCGTCACCAGCAGCAACTCCGATTTGACCTACGTCGAGTTCGACGCGGACAAGGGCTTTGAGGCCGACACCTCCGTTTCGATCGCGGTCAAGAAGGGCAACACCGAGCTGCTCGACGAGATCCAGAAGGCGCTCGACAGCATCACCGAGGAGACCCGCCAGCAGTGGATGATCGAAGCGACCGGGCGCCAGCCCGCGCAGGAATGATCCACGGCGCACGCCGTCCGAAAGTACGAAAGATAGGATCGTGTGACCATGTTTGCATCTGCAATTGATATCGCCGTCAAATACTGGCCGATGTTCTGGGCCGGCATCAAGACGACCCTGCTTCTGTCCATCACCGGCACCGTCATCGGTCTGCTGATCGGCCTGGTCGTCGGCAGCGTGCGGTCGGTCTGCTCCAAAAGCGAGTCGCGGGATTCCGGCGTCGCCAAGGCGGTCAAAAAGATCGTCTATTTCATCACCTGCGTCTATGTGGAGTTCTTCCGCGGCACCCCGATGATGGTGCAGGCGGTCTTCCTCTACTACGGCCTCAAGCCGGTCTTCAACTGGGACACCACCGTCGCCGGCATCTGCATCATCTCGATCAACACCGGCGCCTACATGGCGGAGATCCTGCGCTCCGGACTCCAGTCGGTCGACGTCGGCCAGACCGAGGCCGCGCGCAGCATCGGCATGACCCCCGCGCAGACGATGTTCCACGTCGTGCTGCCGCAGGGCGTCAAAAACGCCTTCCCCGCCATCGGCAACGAGTTCGTCGTCAACATCAAGGACTCCTCGGTGCTCAACGCCATCTCGGTGACCGAGCTGTTCTTCCAGTCCAACAAGATCGCGGGCAGCATCTTCAAGTTCACCGACACCTTCCTCGTGACCGCGCTGGTCTATCTGGTGCTCACCTTTACGACCACCCGCATCCTGCGCGCGATCGAAATCCGTATGCACCGCCCGCCCTCCAGCTATCCGACCTCGCAGACGGTGCCCGAGGCGCGCATCAAACCGGAAGGAGGGGCGCAGTGATGGAACACATCGTGGAGATCAAAAACCTCAAAAAGCACTTTGGCGAGCTGCGCGTCCTCGACGACATCAACTTCCACATCGACAAGGGGGACGTGATCACCGTTATCGGCTCGTCCGGCAGCGGCAAGTCCACCCTGCTCCGGTGCATCAACCTGCTTGAGATCCCCGACGACGGCGAGATCCTCCTCCACGGCAAGGACATCCTCAAGGGGGAGCTCGACGTCAACAAGCACCGCGCCAAGGTCGGCATGGTCTTCCAGTCCTTCAACCTCTTCAACAACATGAGCGTGCTGAAGAACTGCATGATCGGCCAGATGACCGTGCTGAAGCGCAGCAAGGAGGAGAGCCAGAAGAAGGCGGAGCAGCTGCTCGCCACGGTGGGCATGTCCAGCTTCATCGGCGCCTCCCCCGCCCAGCTCTCGGGCGGCCAGCGGCAGCGCGTCGCGATCGCGCGGGCGCTCTGCATGGACCCGGAGGTCCTCCTCTTCGACGAGCCGACCTCCGCGCTCGATCCCGAGATGGTCGGCGGCGTGCTCGCGGTCATGAAGGATCTGGCCAAGTCGGGCCTCACGATGATCGTCGTCACCCACGAGATGGGCTTCGCCCGCGAGGTCTCCTCCCGCGTCGTCTTCATGGACAGCGGCATCATCCTCGAGGAGGGCCCGCCCGAGCAGATTTTCACCGCCCCAAAAAACGAGCGCACGCGGGAGTTCCTCTCGCGCTACCTCGCATAGAAAAAACGGATCAAAAAGGCCGCCGGAAATGCCGGCGGCCTTTTTTCGTTTATTTGTGATAGAGCTTTTTGGTCTGGTACTGCGGTTCGCAGGTGAGGTTGAGCCCCAGCTTGCGGAAGGTGTCCCCGTCCACGTGGGAGAGGATGACCGTCGAGTGCGCCTCGCAGCCGCGCAGCTTCTGGAGCTGGCGCATCGCGAGCTCCGCCGTCGGGTTGGTCGCCGCGCAGATCGACAGCGCGACGAGGATCTCGTCGGTGTGGAGCCGCGGGTTGTGGTTGCCGAGGTGCTTGGTCTTGAGGTTCTGGATCGGCTCGATGATGATCGGCGAAATCAGGTGGATGTCGTGCTGGATGCCGCCGAGCGCCTTGAGGGCGTTGAGCAGCACCGCCGCCGACGCGCCGAGCAGGGCCGAGGTCTTGCCCGTGACGATGCGGCCGTCCGCGAGCTGGATGGAGGCGGCGGGCATCCCCGTCTCCTCCGCCTTTTTCAGCGCCGGGGCGATCACCGGGCGGTCGGAGGTCGACACCCCCGCCTGGTTCATGAGCAGCTCCACCTTGTAGACCATGTCCGCGTCGGCGAGGCCCTGGCGCTGCTCGCAGAGCACGCTGTAATAGCGGCGGATGATCTCCTGCCGGGCGGCCGCGCAGACCACCCCGTCGTCGGTGATGCAGCTGCCCACCATGTTGACGCCCATGTCCGTCGGGGATTTGTAGGGGGAGACGCCCGCGAGCTTCTCGAAGATCGACCGGAGGACGGGGAACACCTCCACGTCGCGGTTGTAGTTGACCGTGGTGACCCCGTAAGCCTCGAGGTGGAAGGGGTCGATCATATTGACGTCGTTGAGGTCGGCGGTCGCCGCCTCGTAGGCGAGGTTGACCGGATGCTTGAGCGGCAGATTCCAGATCGGGAAGGTCTCAAACTTCGCGTAACCGGCCTTCACGCCGCGCTTGTATTCGTGGTAGAGCTGGGAGAGGCAGGTCGCCATCTTCCCGCTGCCCGGGCCGGGCGCGGTGACGACCACGAGCGAACGGCTCGTTTCGATGTATTCGTTTTTGCCGTAGCCCTCGTCGCTGACGATGAGGGGCACGTTGGAGGGATAGCCCGCGATCGGGTAGTGTCGGTAGACCTTGACGCCGAGGCTCTCCATCCGCTTCTGGAAGGCGTCGGCCGCGGGCTGGGCGCTGTACTGGGAGATCACCACGCTGCCCACGTAGAGTCCGATGCTGCGGAACGCGTCGATCAGGCGGAGCACGTCGAGGTCGTAGGTGATGCCCAGGTCGCCGCGCAGCTTGTTCTTTTCGATGTCCGAGGCGTTGATGACGATGACGATCTCCACCTCGTCCTTGAGCTCGAGCAGCATCTTCACCTTGCTGTCCGGCCGGAAGCCCGGCAGCACGCGGGACGCGTGGTAGTCGTCGAACAGCTTGCCGCCGAATTCGAGGTACAGCTTGCCGCCGAACTGCGCGATCCGTTCGAGGATGCGCTCCGACTGTGTGCGCAGGTATTTTTCGTTGTCAAAACCCAGCTCCATAAATCTCCAACCTCCACAAAACTTACCGCTCTCCATTATACTCAATTCCCGGGGATTTTACAAGAAAGTTCGCCAATTTTTCTGTATTTTCATCCCGCAGCGGGGATTCCTTCCCCACCGATACATACTTTCGGGAAAGAGGCAAATAATGTAACCATCCCTGCAAACGAATGGAGTGAGCAAATGAACGAAAAGACGGTTCTTCCGGTCAAAAACGACTACGGCTATTACGAGATCCGGCTGGAAAGCATCGGCGGGCTGGGCGCCAACCTCTGCGGAAAGATGCTCGGCGAGCTCGGCGCGGTCTACCTGGGGCTCAACTCCGCGTCCTTTTCGAGCTACGGCTCGGAAAAACGCGGTTCCCCCGTCAAGGCCTTCATCCGCTGGTGCGAGCAGGACATGGACCTGCGCGTCAACAGCCCCATCGAATCCCCCCACATCCTCGGGCTCTTCCACGAGGCGATGGCGGGCAAGCTGCCGGTGACGGCGGGCGTCACCGAGGAGACGCGCGTGATCGTCAATACCGGCGCCTCCCCCGACGAGATGCGCGAGCGGCTCAAGCTGCACGCCGGCGAGCTCACCTGCGTCGACGCGCAGAAGATCGCCATGGACTGCAAGTCGCGCGTCAACATGGTCATGCTCGGCGCGATCGTCAAGGCCTCCGGCTTCATCCCGCTCGACGCGGCGCTCTCCCTCGCGCGCGAGACGATCGGCAAAAAGTACCCCGCCCTCTGCGAGCAGAACCTCGAGGGCATCCGCCGCGGCTACGCCGAGGGCGTCTCCCGCCAGTTCTCCGACGACGGCCGCTTCCCCGCCGTCCCCTACACCGAGGCGCGCGACAAATGGGGCTACCGGAACGCGCCGCTCGGCGGCGTGAACCCCCGGTTCGGCAGTTCCGTGTCCAACGACCTGTCCGCCTCCCGCGAGGGGTATATCCCCCTCTTCATCCAGGAGAAGTGCATCAACTGCGGGCTGTGCGACACCACCTGCCCCGACATGGTCTTCCAGTTCCAGCCCGGCGAGTACAAGGGCCGCAAGGCGATGGTCAACACCGGGCTCGACTACCACCACTGCAAGGGCTGCCTGCGGTGCGTCGACGTCTGCCCGACCGAGGCGCTCGTCGCCGGGCTCGAGCGCGAGCATCCGGACAAGAAGTGGTTCGTCCGCAACAAGGACCTCATCGTCGACCGGATGGAGTTCGAGGACGCGGGGCCCAACTCGTGGGTGACGAGCGAGAGCTTCCTCAATGAAAAACGTGTGGACGGAGGGGTTGTGTGATGAAAAAACAGCGGGTGCTTTTCGACAGCGGTAACGAACTGGCGGCCTACGCCGCCAAGCAGATCAACTACCATGTGATGGGCTACTACCCCATCACCCCCTCCACCCAGATCGCCGAATTCCTCGACCAGATGAAGGCGGACGGCGAGCACGACATCTCGCTGATCGCCGCCGAGGGCGAGCACAGCGCCGCCGGGATCTGCTACGGCGCGTCGACGGGCGGCGGGCGCGTCTTCAACGCGACCTCCGCCAACGGCCTGCTCTACGCGCTCGAGGAGCTGCCCGTCCAGTCGGGCACGCGCTTCCCGATGGTCATGAACGTCGCCTGTCGCACCGTCTCGGGGCCGCTGTCGATCAAGGGGGACCACAGCGACATCATGTATACCCTCAACACCGGCTGGGTCATCCTCTTCGCCAACTCCCCGCAGGCGGTCTACGACTTCAACATCTGCGCGCTGAAGCTCGCCGAGCGGGTGAAGCTGCCCGTCATCGTCGCGTTCGACGGCTTCTTTACGAGCCATCAGAAGCGCCGCTGCGAGGTGTTCGAGGAGGATTCCGACGTGCAGGCGTTCGTCGGGAAATACGACGCGCCCTACAGCGCCCTCGACCTCGCGCATCCCGTCTCGATCGGCTCCTATATGAACGAGCCGGACATCATCAACAACAAGTTCCAGCTCCACCTCGCGATGGAGCAGGCGCGCGAGGCGATTCCCGAGATCTTCGCGGAATATGAAAAGCTCTCCGGCCGTGCCTATTGCCGAACCGAAAGCTACCTCGCGGACGACGCGGAGGTGCTGCTCTTCCTGCTCGGCTCGAGCTACCACACCGCCAAGGTCGCGGCCGACCGCTTCCGCGCGCAGGGCAAAAAGGTGGGCGTCTTCACGACCAACGTGCTGCGCCCCTTCCCCGGCGGGGAGCTCGCCGCGATCTGTAAAAACGCCAAAACCGTGCTCGTCGGCGACCGGCAGGACAGCTACGGCGCAGAAGGCGGCAACATGAGCCTCGAAATCCGCGCCGCGCTCCAGCGCGCGGGCGTTTCCGCGCGGGTGCTCAGCCGCGTCTACGGCCTCGGGGGGCTCGACTTCTACGTCGAGGACGCCGAACGGATGATCGAAAGCTGCTATGACGCGAAAGCCCCCGCCTTCGACTATCTCGGCAGCTATCCGGGCGAGCAGGTGGACAACCAGCAGTATTTCGCGCCGATCACCGAGGAGGCCGCCTCCCCCGGGCTCACCACCTGCGTCTTTGAGGACGGCAAGGCCGTCGTCAGGGGCGGGCGCGTCAACGAGACGACCGCGATGCCTAAGCGCCTCGCCCCCGGCCACGGCGCCTGCCCCGGCTGCGGCATCCCCGTCAACGTGAACCTCCTGCTACGCGGCATCGAGGGCAACGTCGTGCTGCTCTTCCAGACCGGCTGCGGCATGGTCGTCACGACCGCCTACCCCAAGACCTCCTTCCGCGTCCCCTACGTGCACAACCTCTTCCAGAACGGCGCGGCGACCCTCGCCGGACTCGTCGAGATGTGCCGCCAGCGGCAGAAGCGGGGCGAGCTGCCCGAGGGGGAGATCACCTTCGTCATGGTGAGCGGCGACGGCGGCATGGACATCGGCATGGGCTCCGCCATCGGCACCGCGCTGCGCAACAATCACCTCATCCTCTTCGAGTACGACAACGGCGGCTATATGAATACCGGCTATCAGCTCTCCTATTCGACGCCGATGGGCGCGAAGAGCTCGACCTCCCACGTCGGCCCCAACCAGTACGGCAAAAACTTCTTCCACAAGGACACGCCGATGATCATGGCGGCCACCAACATCCCCTATGTCGCGACGGTCGCCGAATGCAACCCGGCCGACTTCCTCAAGAAGGCCGCGAAGGCGAAGGCCTACGCCGCCGAGCACGGCATGGCCTACCTCAAGGCGCTCTCCGCCTGCCCGCTCAACTGGGGCGACAAGCCGAACACCGAACGCCGGGTCATCCAGGCGGGCGTCGACTGCTGCTACTTCCCCCTCTACGAGATCGAGCGAGGAATCACCAAAATCACCTACGACCCCGAGGCGGCCGGCAAGAAGCTCCCCGCCGCCGACTGGCTGGGGATGATGGGGCGCACCAAACACCTCATGAACGAGCGGTACGCCGACGTCGTGCAGGCCATCCAGAACGAGATCGACCACCGCTGGCTGCGCCTCAAGGCGCGCAACGACTGTGAACTGCTCTAGTTTCTACCAATCGCACGAAGGGCGGCGGGTTTCCCGCCGCCCTTTTTGTGCAGTTTTGCCATGCCGCTTTCCGGGCGCGGCCGCGGCGTCTGAATTCCCGTGAGATTCCACAAATTTGTCATGTATAAGCACGCCAAAAAAGTGCGGTTTTCACAGTCCCGCCGGGACGGCGCGGCATTGCCGCGCCGTTTCCCTTTTGCGTCCGCCTGCGGTATGATGGAACCAGTGAAAAGGAGGCGGAGGCATGGCGGTTCCAAAGGTGGCGGCGATCCACGATCTTTCCGGGCTGGGGAAATGCTCGCTGACAGCGGCGGTCCCCGTTTTATCCGCGATGGGGGTGCAGGCGTGTCCCCTGCCCACGGCGGTGCTCAGCAACCAGACGGGCTTTCCCAGCTACGCATGCGTCGACCTGTCGCGGCACCTCGACGCCTTTACCCGCGAGTGGGAAAAGCGCGGCGTCCGTTTCGACGGCGTCTACACCGGCTTTCTCTGCGGGGCGCGGCAGGTCCGGATGGTCGAGCGGTTCCTCGACCGGTTCTACCTGCCTGGGACGCTGCTGCTCGTCGACCCGGTGCTCGGCGACAACGGCAAGCTCTACCCCGTCTTCGGCAGGACGATGTGCGACTCCCTCAAATCCCTCGTCGCGCGCGCCGACGTCATCACTCCCAACCTCACCGAGGCCTGCATTCTGGCGGACGGCGACTATGCGTCCGTCGCGCGGGCACAAAGCCTCGAGCCGGTGTGGGAGCTGGCCGAGCGGCTCGCCGGCATGGGGCCGCGCACGGTGATCGTCACCGGCGTGCACCGGGGGGATCTGATCTGCAACGCGGGCTTCGACGCGCGGACGGGCAGGCGCTTCTCGGTGGGCAACCGCAGCGTCGGCAGCGGACGCAGCTTTTCAGGCACCGGGGACCTGCTTGCCTCGGTCCTCTGCGGCGGGCTGGTGCGCGGCGAAACGGCGGAGGCCGCGCTGGAAAAGGCGGCCCGCCTGCTCGAGGCCGCGATCTCCGACGCGGAGGCCGACGGAACCGATCCCAACGAAGGCGTCCCCTTTGAAAACCATCTCGACCTGCTGATCGGAAAGGAAGGATAAACGATGACAAGTCCGAATTCGGCGGCCCTGAGCCGCAGATCCTATAAGCTGCTGACCGCCAGTGCGATGTTCGCGGCGATGATCACGCTGACCACCGCCTACCTCTTCCACATTCCCGTCGGCGTCAACGGCGGCTACATCCACTTCGGCGACGCCTTCATCTATCTGGCGGCCGGCCTGCTCCCGATGCCCTACGCCTGCGCGGCGGCGGCGATCGGCGGGGGGCTCGCGGATTTCGTCTCGGGCGTCCCGGTCTGGGTGATCCCCACGATGATCATCAAGCCCCTCACCGCCGTCTGGTTCACGGCGAAATCCCCAAAGCTCCTCTGCGGGCGCAACCTGCTCGCCCTGCTGCTCGCGGGGATCGTCTCCAACGCCGGCTATTACGTCGCCGAGGCCCTCTTCTCGGGCAACTGGCTCGCGCCGCTCGTCACCCTGTGGGGGGGCGTCGTCCAGTCGGGCGGGAGCGCGGTCGTCTTCCTGCTCGCGGCGTTCGCGCTCGACAGGTTGAATGTGAAAGAACAGCTTGGACTTTACAGGGGGAACGAGTGATGGAAGATATCCTTTATGTATACGGCGACAGCCTCTACGTCAACCTGACCAACAAATGCCCCTGCCGGTGCACCTTCTGCATCCGTTCCCAAAAGGAGGGGCTCGGCACGGCCGAAAGCCTCTGGCTCGACCACGACCCCACCACCGAAGAGGTCATCGCGGCCTTTGGGGATTACGACCTCTCCGCCTATCAGGAGGTCATCTTCTGCGGGTACGGCGAGCCGATGTGCGCGCTCGACACCCTGCTCGCCGTCTGCCGGTACCTGCGCGGCGTGGGCGGCGTTAAGATCCGCGTCAACACGAACGGCCTGGGCGACCTCATCCACGGCAAACCCACCGCCCCCCTGCTCGAGGGGCTCGTGGACACCGTATCGGTCAGTCTCAACACCTCCGACGCGGAAAAATACAACGCCGTCTGCCGCCCCTCCTTCGGGCCCGCGGCCTACGACGCGATGTTACAGTTCGCCGTGGACTGCAAGCGGTACGTCCCCGCCGTCAAATTTTCGATCGTCGACGTCATCCCCCCCGACGAGATTGAAATCTGCAAGCAGACGGCCGCGCGGCTGGGCATCCCGCTGCGCATCCGGCATTTTTCCGACTAGAAACGCAGAAAAAGGCGGCCTCCGGTTCCCGGAGGCCGCCTTTTTTCAGCGTCGGGTGTTCGGTCCGAGCGCTTCCTTCTTGACGTTGTGATGCTGGTTCTGGTTGGCCGCGTGATGGTTGCTCTCCGGCCGGATCCCTTCGTTCTGCGCCTCGACCCGCTCGGCGGGGCCGTCGGGCAGCTTTGCCTTCTTTGCCAACGGAGATTCCTCCCTCTCAGGATTTCTTTCCATTAGGATTCCTCCGCCGGCCCCGGATATACGAATAAAAGCGGCGGGAATCCCGCCGCTTTTATGTTTATGCCGTTACTTGAAATAGCGGTTGAGCAGGCCCTGGAAGCCGCAGCCGTGGCGCGCCTCGTCCTTGCACATCTCGTGGACGGTGTCGTGGATCGCGTCGAGGCCGAGTTCCTTGGCGCGGGTGGCGAGCTTCTTCTTACCCTCGCAGGCGCCGTTCTCGGCGGCCACGCGCAGCTCGAGGTTCTTCTTGGTGTCCGCGAAGACGACCTCGCCAAGCAGCTCGGCGAATTTCGCGGCGTGCTCCGCCTCTTCGTAGGCGGCCCTCTCATAGTAGAGGCCGATCTCGGGGTAGCCCTCGCGGTGCGCCTGACGCGCCATCGCCAGATACATGCCGACCTCGGAGCATTCGCCGGTGAAGTTCATGCGCAGACCCTCAACGATCTCCGGGTCCACGCCGGCCGCGACGCCGACACGGTGCTCATCGGCCCAGGTCAGGGAATCGGTCTTCTGCTCCTCGAACTTGGAAGCGGGCGCCTTGCACTGCGGGCAAAACTCCGGCGGGGTGTCCCCCTCATGAACATATCCACAAATGGTGCAAACAAACTTTTTCATCGTCATATCCTCCTGTCAATTTCGATTTCAAGTGCGGTTTTCTTAACCCTGGTTAACTATACCACAACAGTATAGTTAAGTCAAGCCTTTTTGGAAAATTCCAGAGAAAATGATAACAAATCTTTCTGAATATATTTCCGTTTCCGTGTAAACTTTTTTCCAACCTGTCGGGCATTTTCTGCCATTGCCGATCATTGCATGGAATAAACCGTCCGAATTTTCGAATAATAAGAGTACATTAATTGAAAAGAGGTGAAATGACCATGGCGAAGAACAACAACCGTTCCGAACAGAACAGCCTGAGAAACGAGCAGAACAATTCTTCCAATCGTTTCAGCAACGAGCAGAACAATTCTTCCAACCGTTTCAGCAACGAGCAGAACAACTCCTCCAACCGTTTCAGCAACGAGCAGAACAACTCTTCCAACCGCTTCAGCAACGAGCAGAACAACTCTTCCAACCGCTTCAGCAACGAGCAGAACAGCTCCTCCAACAACAACCAGAAATCCTCCCAGGCGAAGAAGAACCGTAACGAGCTGTCCGACTAAGGCCATTTCGTCTGATAGAGCGCCGAAAGCCCCCGGATATTCCGCCACGCGCGGCAGATCCGGGGGCTTTCCCTCGCCGTTTTTCAAAAAGGACCGGCCGCGCGTGCGGCCGGCCCTCTTTTTATCCGGTGATCGGCTTGAAGCCCAGCCCGATCACCTCGGTGGAATCGGTCACGATGATGAAGGCCGCTGGGTCGACCTCGTGGATGATCTTCTTGAGCGGATGGTACTGCTGGCGGCGCACTGCCACGAGCAGGACCTGCGCGTCGCTCTGTGTGAACGCCCCGGTCGACTTGAGAAGGGTGCAGCCTCGTTCCAGCTCCGCCATCACCCGCTTGGCGATCGTCTGGGAGTCCCGCGACATGACGTAGATGAGCTTCCCGGTATCCATGCCGTAAAGGATTCCGTCGATCACCTTGGAGGCGGTGAAGACTGCCACCATGCCGTAGAGAGCCGTTTCGATGCGCCCGAAGACCGCCGCCGAAATGAGGATGACCACCACGTCAATCGACATCAGGATCCTGCCGAGCGGGATATAGGGATACCGGAGCTGGAGCACCCGGGAGACGATATCGCTGCCGCCCGTCGTGGAGCCGCGCAGGAAGACGACCGCCATCCCCGCGCCCATGAGCACGCCGCCGAAGAGCGCGGCAAGCAGCGGGTCGCCCGTGTAGGCGGGCAGCGGCGCGGCGGCGTAGTCGATCATGACGGACAGAACGACCACCGTCTTGAGGGTGCGCAGGGCGAACCGCCTGCCGAGGAACCGGAGCCCGACCAGCAGCAGCGGAATATTGATGAAGAAGGACCAGACGCCGATTGGGACCCGCGTCAGGTAGTTGAGTACCACCGCAAGGCCGCTCACGCCGCCCGGCGCGATCTGGTTGGGGGCGATAAACATCTGCATCCCCACGGCGAAGGCAAAGCTGCCCACCCCGTCGAAGGCGAGCTCCACCAGCAGTTCCCACAGCGTTTTGCGCAGTCCCGCTCTCTCCAACGCGATCCCCCTACCCTTCCGCCGCGGCGCAGGCCAGGTCGAAAAGCTCCCCGATGCGCTCCGTCTCGCCCTTGAGATAGAGATAGCCGAAGAGCGCCTCCACGCCGGTGGCGCGGCGGTAATCGGCGAGCGCCGCGTGCTTGGGGGAACTGGTGGCGTTGGCGTTGCGCCCGCGCTTGTAGACGGCGAGCTCCTCCTCGGTGAGCGCGCCGGAGATGCGCTCGAACGCGTCCGACTGGGCCGCCGCGTTGACGAGCTTCACCGCCTTGCGGTGCATGTCGTTGACGGGGCAGTTGCCCTCCGCTACGACCCGCTGGCGCACGCACAGCTCATAGACCGCGTCCCCCAGAAAGGCGAGGGTCAGCGGGCTTAAGAGCTTCGGGTTCTGTTCCTGCAGTTTCAAATCGAGCATAAAAGCCGTCCTTTATCTGATGTATTCAAACTCAAAATTGAGGATGCTGACCGTGTCGCCCTCCTGGATGCCCATCTCCTCGAGCCTGTCGATGATGCCGCTCTGGCGCAGCACCCGCTGGAAATACTGGAGACTCTCGTAGTCGTCCATATCCACCATGCCGAGCGCGGGCATCAGCCAGTCCGCCTCGACGATGTAGACGCCGTCCTCCACATGAATGTCGAAGACGTTGCGGGCGAGCCGCTCCCGCTCCTCGAGCGGGACATGGTCGACCTCGTATTCCCTGATGGGAGGCAGGGTGTCGAGCTTCTGCGAGATCGCGTAGACGAGCGGTTCGATCCCCTCCCCGATCGGCGCGCAGATCTCATAGAAGGGATATCCCTTTTCCTCGATGTAGCCGCGGAAGGCCGCGAGTTGTTCGGGGGAGGCCATGTCGGTCTTGTTGGCGGCGACGATCTGCGGACGGGTGGCGAGCTCGGGATTGAACTTTTCAAGCTCGGCGTTGATCGACTCGAAGTCGCCGACGGGATCACGGCCCTCCGAGCCGGACACGTCGACGACGTGCACGATCAGACGGCAACGGTCGACGTGGCGCAGGAACTCGTGCCCGAGCCCGACCCCCTCGCTGGCCCCCTCGATAAGGCCGGGGATGTCCGCCATGACGAACGATTTGCCCTCCGCCACCTTGACGACGCCGAGTACCGGCGTGAGGGTGGTGAAGTGGTAATTGGCGATCTCCGGCCTGGCGGCCGACACCATCGAAAGCAGGGTCGACTTGCCCACGTTCGGGAAGCCCACCAAACCCACGTCGGCCAGCAGCTTGAGCTCCAGCTCGACCTCGTACTCCTCGCCGGGCAGCCCCGGCTTGGAGAAGCGGGGGCACTGACGCGTCGGGGTGGCAAAGTGGCTGTTGCCCCAGCCGCCCTTGCCGCCGCGCGCGACCACCGCGGGTTCCTCCCCCGACAGGTCGGCCATAACCCGTCCCGAGGCCGCGTCCCGCACGACGGTCCCGCGCGGCACGCGGATGACGAGATCGGGCGCGTTTCTGCCGCTGCGGCGGCCTCCGCCGCCCGGCGAGCCGTTTTCCGCGAAGAAGCGGCGCTTGTACTTGAAGTCCACGAGCGTGGACAGGTTGGTGTCCGCCTGGAACACGACGTTTCCGCCGCGCCCGCCGTCCCCGCCGTCGGGTCCGCCCGCCGCGACATATTTTTCCCGGTGGAACGCCACGGCGCCGTTGCCGCCGTCCCCCGCCCTGATGCGGATCTTGACCTTGTCTACAAACATGCTTTTACTCCTGTCTTCGGTCCGGGTGTGATGGATTTAGGATGCCCCAATAAAGAACAAAAATCCCGAGTGTTTCCACTCGGGACTTGCTGCAAAAATGATTACTGGACAGGAACGATCGAGACCTTCTTGCGGTCGCGACCGAGGCGCTCGAATTTCACTTTCCCGTCGCTCAGGGCGAAGAGGGTGTCGTCGGAGCCCCTGCCGACGTTGGTGCCCGGATGGATATGAGTGCCCCTCTGGCGGACGAGGATGTTGCCGGCAAGCACGAACTGGCCGTCAGCACGCTTCACGCCAAGGCGTTTGGATTCGGAATCGCGTCCGTTCTTGGTAGAACCTACACCTTTTTTATGTGCCATTTAAAACACCTCTGCTTTCCTTTCTACGATTAAGCCTTGATCGACTGGATTTCGACCTTCGTATACGGCTGGCGGTGGCCCAGCTTGCGGGCGGAGCCCTTCTTCGGACGATAGGTGAAGACGGTGATCTTCTTGGCCTTGCCGTTCCTGAGCACCTTGCCGGTCACGGTCGCGCCCGCCACGGTGGGGGCTCCGACGACCACGCCGTCGTCCTTGCCGACTGCGAGGACCTGGTCGAAATTCACGGTTGCGTCAACCTCGGCGTCGAGCTTCTCGATAAAAACAACATCGCCTTCAGAAACGCGATACTGCTTTCCGCCTGTGCAAATGACTGCGTACATTCTGTTTCCTCATTTCAATAGACTCGCTGCGGTCAGGCGGCGTATGGGCGCACTTATAGCCTGAAACATGCGGCAAGTGATATTCTAGCATACCGGGGCTCCCATGTCAAGGGACGAGAGGTATTTTCAGGCGTTTCTCTCACTTTTTGGCGGCGGTGATGGTATTCCTCATCAGCATCGTGATCGTCATGGGGCCGACGCCGCCGGGCACCGGCGTGATCGCGCCCGCGACCTCGGCGACCTCCGCAAAGTCGACGTCGCCGCACAGCTTGCCGTTCTCGTCGCGGTTCATGCCCACGTCGATGACGACCGCGCCGGGCTTCACCATGTCGGCGGTGACGAACTTCGCCCTGCCGACCGCGACGACGAGGATGTCGGCGCGCCGGGTGACGGAGGGCAGGTCGGCGGTGCGGCTGTGACAGATCGTGACGGTGCCGTGCTGGTGGAGCAGGAGCATGGCCATCGGCTTGCCGACGATGTTGCTGCGCCCCACGACGACGCACTCCCTGCCCTTCACCTCTATGCCGGTCGATTTGATCAGCTCCATGATGCCCGCCGGAGTGCAGGGCAAAAACTTGTAGTCGCCGATCATGATCTTTCCGACGTTGACGGCGGAAAACGCGTCCACGTCCTTGTCGGGCGAGATCGCCTCGATGACCGCCTTCTCGTCGAGGTGGGCGGGCAGCGGGAGCTGCACGAGGATGCCGTCGATATCCGGCTTTTTGTTGAGTTTATCCACGAGCGCGAGCAGCTCCTCCTGCGTCGTCTCCGCGGGCAGCGCGTACTCCTCCGAGTGGAGCCCCAGCTCCTCGCACGCCTTCTTCTTGTTGCGCACGTAGACCTTGGACGCGGGGTCGTCCCCCACGATCACCACGGCGAGCCCCGGCGTGATGCCGTCCTCCGCCAGCGCGGCGACCTCCTCCTTGAGCTGCTCGCGCAGCGCGGCGCTTACCGCCTTTCCATCAATCAGCTTTGCCTGCATCTTCATCGTCCTCCCCATCGGTCGTCTCGGGTTCCTCGTTTTCCTCGGGCGTGTCCCCCGCCGGTCCCCCGGCGGACGCCGCCTCTTCGGACGCGTCCGCGCCCGTCTCCAAAGGTTCCGGAGAAACGGGTTCCTCCCCCGCTCCCGAAGGCTCCGACGGTTCGGGCGCCTTCGCCTCCGCCTGCTGATAGAAGGTCCCGGCCAGCACGGCCTGTCCCTCCTCGGTATCCACATAGAGCTTCAGATAATCGGGATCCCCCGCGTGCGCGCGGATGCGCCCGCGCACCCAGACCTCGACCGCCAGCGCGGCGATCACAAGGACGACCGCCAGCGCCTGCGACACCCGGACGCTCCCCCACATGAGGCTGTCGGTCCGGAGGCCCTCGATGACGGCGCGGCCCGCGCCGTACCACGCGGCATAGACGAGGGCCAGCTCGCCGTCGAACCGGCGGCGTTTGGCATACCACGCGATGAACAGAAACCCGAGCAGGCACCAGGCCGACTCGTAGAAGAAGGTCGGGTGCACCGGAAGCGACGGGTCGACGACCACCCCCTGCGCGGCGAGCGCCGCCTGGTGGCTCGCGAGGTATTGCCGGACCGCCGGGCCCGCCATCCCCCAGGGAGCGGTGGTGTTGGAGCCGAATGCCTCAATGTTGACAAAGTTGCCCCACCGGCCGATCGACTGCGCGAGGATGAGCCCGCCGACCGCGAGGTCGGCCATGGGCAGGAACTTCACCTTCCGCCAGCGGCAGATGAGGTAGCCCACGAGAAATCCGCCGATCACGCCGCCGTAGATGGCGATGCCGCCCTTCCAGAGGTAGAAGACGCTGATCGGGTCGTCCGCGTAGATCTCCCAGCTGAAGATCACGTAGTAGAGGCGCGCGCCGACGATCCCGCCGATGACCGCGCCGATGATGACGTCGAGCACCCGGTCGGCGTCGAGGCCGAAGGTGCGGGTGCGCTTCAGGATATAGAGGATCGCGAGCAGGAACCCCGCCGCGATGATGACGCCGTACCAGCGGATCGGCCAGTCGATGCCGGGGATCGTAAAGGCGGTCTGGTTGATCTCGAACTCCCCGATGCCAAGCCCCGGGAAGGAGACCGCGTGCCTGTAAAAGTCCATGCTGTCAGCCTCCCCCGCTTATTCGTCGAGCGGCCGCACGATCGAAAGCGCCGACCGCGTCTCATCGAAGGCGGTCTCCAGCCGTTCGGTGAGCTGTTCGACGGTCGCGTCCGCCACGATGTCAAGCAGCGAATAGATGTCGTCGACGCCCGCGAAATAGGTCGCGGCCATGAGTCCCGCCACCGATTCCACACGGCTGTACATGCCGATATAGCGCCCGTAGGTGGCCCGCCGGCAGAGCTCAAACATCCGCTCGTCGATCCCCTCCCGTTTCATGCGGGCGATCTCCTCTTTGATCTCCCGCGCGACCCGTTCCGGCTCGCGGCTCTCGCCCGAGAAGATCGCGCACATATAGTCGCGCCCGGCCATGATCTCGCTGCCGAAGGTCGCGTTGATGATGCCCGCGTCGTACATGCGGCGGTAGAGCGGCGACGCCTCCCCCGCGATGATGTCGGCGAGCAGCTCGTCGAGCACCTGGTTTTTGAGGTTTTCCCGGGGGGCGCCGGCGCGGCCCTTGAAGCCGAACTCGAAGAGCGGCGTGGCGACCGACAGCTTCTGCTCGACGAGCGGCTTGCAGACGCCGTCCGGCTCATCGACCGTGCGGCGTTCGATCTCCACCGGTTTCTCATCCGGCTTGAGCACCCGGTCGGCGACCTTCAGCACGGTGTCCACGTCGAAGTTGCCCGCCACGCAGAGCACCATGTTGTTCAGGTTATAGAAGGTGCGGTAGCAGCGGTAAAGCAGCTCGTGGTCGATCTTGGAGATCGACTCGACGGTGCCGGCGATGTCGATGCGCACCGGATGCCTGTGGTAGAGCGCGGCGAGCAGGTTGAACTGCACCCGCCAGTCGCCGTCGTCGTCGTACATGCGGATCTCCTGCCCGATGATCCCCTGCTCCTTCTGCACCGACTCCTTCGTGAAGTAGGGGCGGCGCACAAAGTCGAGCAGGATCTCGAGCGACTGCTCGAAGTTGCCGGTGCAGGCGAAGAGGTAGGCGGTCTTGTCGAAGGAGGTATAGGCGTTGGCCGAGGCGCCCGTCCTGGCGTACCGCTCGAACGCGTCCCCCTCCTCGTTTTCAAACATCTTGTGCTCGAGGAAATGCGCGATCCCCTCCGGCACGTCGACGAACTCCGCGTCGTCCTGCGTCTTGAAGCCGGTGTCCACCGAGCCCACGTTGGCCGTGAAGGTCGCGTAGGCGGTCGAGTAGCCCTTCATCGGGCAGAGCAGCATGTTGAGGCCGGACCGGTGTTTGATCCGCACCATCTCCTCCCCGAGCCGCGCGGATTTGACAATCTGCTGATCCATCTTACTCCGCCTCCTTTCCTGTGAGGAAGTAGACCGTGTCGAGCGTGACCTGCCCGGCCGCCGCGATCACGTCCTCACGGGTGACCTCGTCGAGCAGGGCGCTCTCGTCCTTGGCCGAGTACTGGGCGCCGCCCACGATCTGGGTGAGGTACCACTCCTCGGTCGCGCTGAGCGAATCGCCGACCGCCTCCAGGGAGGTCTGCATGAGCAGGCGGGTGGCGGTGAGCTCCTCGTCGGTGAATTCGCCCCTGCGCACACAGTCGAGCTGGCGGAGGATCTCGTCGTAGGCCTTCCGCCCGTTCTGCTTCTCCACGCCGCTGTCGACGAACATGAGCCCGGTCAGGCGGTCGAACCGCGCGGCGCAGTAGTAGCAGAGGCTGAGCTTTTCACGCACGTAGGTGAAGAGCCGCGAGGTCGGCGTGCCGCCGAAGAGCGCGACCATCATGCGCATGCCGCCGAAGGCGCGGCGATCCTTAATCTCGCCGGTGCGGAAGCCCATTACCAGCTTGGACTGCGCGACGTCCATCTCGTCGGTCTGCTCGCGGACCCTGTCGGCGCGCAGGGCCGTTTGGACCTTTTCGAGCGCGGCAGGGCTGCGGCGGATTCCGGAAAACGCCTTGCGGAAGGTCTCCTTCGCCTCGGCCGGGTCGCCGCTGCCCACGAAGAAGAGCTCCACCTGCGCCGTTTCGACGACGCGGCGGTAGGCCTCCGCCGCCGAGCGGGCGGTGATCGCCTTCGCGTCGGGGATGGAGCCGTATTTGTCGACCGCGATCGGCTCGCCCGCGCACATGAGCGACTTGCAGCGGGTCAGCGCGTAGAGGCGCTTGTCGTTGATCTGCCCTTCGATCGTGTCCACGAGCTGCTGGCGCTCGAGCGCCGTGTCCTGCTCGTCGAACGCGCCGTCCGACAGCTTCGGGTCAAGCAGCACGTCGCAGAGCAGCGCCGCGCATTCGCGCGCGAGCGGGGCGTTATCGAGGGTGAAGCGGTCGTCGATGCCGTAGATCGAAAGCTCCAGCACCTGGTAGCCGCCGAACTTGGACACGTCGCAGGAGAGGGACGCGCCGTAGAGCTCGCACAGCTTCTGGTTGAGCATGGTAAAATCGGGGCAGGAACGGCAGCCGCGCCGCAGGATAAAGGGCAGGGCCGCGTTCACCGAGGCCGTTTCGCTCTCCAGCCCGACCAGCAGATTGGCGGAGATGCGGTTGTGTTTAAATTTGGGATCGGTGACGCTGCTGAACCAGACGCCGTCGCCGATGGATTCCCGTTGGAAGCGGTCGTTCATTCGATGATCTCCTTTGGGGATATTTCTATATTACGAGAAGTTATTATACCATAAAAATCCGCGCGCGCACCATCTTTTTTCCATCGTTTTTAAATCGTTAACAAAATGGTGTGGCTCGCCCCGTCGAGCGGGATTTCCTCCGCCGGATTCCCGTCCACCGTGAGCGTCCGCTTCCCCGTCCGGGAGCATTCGATCGCGTAGGTCGCCTCCCCCTCCCGTACCGTAACCGAGAAACGGTTCCAGCTTTTGGGCAGGCGGGGCGAAAGAGTGAGCGCCCCGCCGCGGAAGCCCAGTCCCAGCAGCCCGCCGACCACCGCGCGGTAGTACCACGCCGCCGCGCCGGTATAGATGCTCCAGCCCCCGTGGCCGCAGCACCCGGCGTGGGTGTAAATGTCGGCGGCGAGGTAGTAGGGCTCGGTCTTGTAGCTCTGGGCGAGCGCCGCGTCGGTGCAGCGGGAGGCGGGGTTGAGCATGTCGAGCAGCCGCCAGCCCTCCTCCGCGCGGCCCGCCTCCAGCAGCGCGAGCGCGAGCCAGATGGCCGCATGGGTGTACTGGCCGCCGTTTTCCCGGATGCCGGTGGGGTACGCCTTGATATAGCCGGGATTGTGGTCGGAACGGTCGAAGGGGGGCGTAAAGAGCTTCACGATCCGCCCTTCATGGTCCACAAGGCGGCCGAGCGCGGAGTCGAGCGCCGTCTTCACGCGCGAAGCGTCGGGCATCCCCGCGAAGACCGCGAAGCTCTGGGAGAGCAGGTCGATGCGGCATTCCTCGCTCTTATGGCTGCCGAGCGGGGTCCCGTCGTCGTAGAAGGCGCGCAGGTACCAGTTCCCGTCCCAGCAGGATTTGTCGAGGTTCTGGCGCAGAAGCGCCGTCGTGCCCTTCATGAGCTCGGCGCGGAAGCCGTCCCCGCGTTCGGCGCAGAGCGGCGCGAACCGCCCGCACACCACGGCGAGGAACATCCCGAGCCAGACGCTCTGCCCCTGCCCGCCCGCGCCGACGCCCGAAAACCCGTCGTTCCAGTCGCCGCAGCCGATCTTCGGGATGCCCTTGTCCCCGAAATTGCTCGCCTTTTCGATCGCGCGCACGCAGTGCTCGAACACCGTCGCCTTTTCCTCCGACTGCCGTACCGCCTGGTAGCGCTCCTGTTCCCCCTCCGTGAGCGGTTCCCCCTCGCAGAAGGCGATCTCGAGGTCGAGCAGCTCCCGGTCACCCGTCGCCTCGACATAGCCGCAGACAGTGTAGGGCAGCCAGAGCAGGTCGTCGGAAAAGCGGGTGCGCACCCCGCGCGTCTCGCTGGGCAGCGCGTGCCACCAGTGGAGCACGTCCCCCTCGGGGAACTGCACGGCGCAGCAGCGCGCGATCTGCTCCCTGGCGATCTCCGGGTCGAGCAGCTGGTAGGCGCCCGCGTCCTGCAGCTGGTCGCGGAAGCCGTAGGCGCCCGAGCACTGGTAGAAGGCGCACCGGCCCCACAGCCGCCCCGCGAGGATCTGGTGGGGCGCGAAGGTGTTGATGAAGCGGTCGAGCGGCTCGCTCGGGGTGGAGATCGAGATCGAGCGGCGGCCGGAGCCGCCGGAGGGCGGCAGCGGCCGCCCCGCGAGCTGCGGGGGGGGGGGGGGGGGGGGGGGGGGGGGGGGGGGGGGGGGGGGGGGGGGGGAGGAAGCGGAGCGACGCGCGCCGGTGGGGCGGCAGGCGCTTGCGCACCACCGTGCCCGCAATGGGGTCGTTATTCGGCAGCAGCTCCCGCGGCGACCAGTCCCCCGCGTAAAACGCGGCGCGGTCGGTCGTGTGGCTCGGATGCCCGTCCGGGACGCGGACCGCCATCCAGGCGGGAAGCTGAGCGTGATAGGGATTGTGCAGCGTCAGGCAGCCGTCGAGCTGCCCGAACCGGATATATTTCGCCGTCTGCCGGCTGACGCCCAGCACCGGCTCGATCACATAGGCGCAGATGGCCTCCACCTCCCCGTCGCTCTCGTTTTCCAGTGTCACATCGAGGAATTTTGCGCTCCCCGCGTCGGATACCGTCACGCGCACCTCCGTCGAAAGGTTCCCCGCGCGCCCCTTCCAGCGGGCCTCCGACGGGGAAAAGAAGGCGCGCGCGCCGTTCACCAGGTCGTAAATCTCCTCCCCCAGCTTCAGCAGCAGGCGTTCGCCGTCGTTGCCCGTGGCGATGTCGTTGCGCCAGGGACTGAGCTTGCATTCGCGGGCGTTCTGCCACCAGGTGTTGCCGAGGCTCGCGTCCTGCATGAGGCACCCGAACGACGGGTTCGCCAGCACGTGGGAGAAGGGCAGCGGCGTCACCCGCTCGACGCAGAAGCCCTCCCCGAGGTAGGCCCCGCCCACCAAGTCGAACCGGTTGGGGTCCTGCGGGATCTCCGCCGGCTCGGCGTGCAGGATGGGCGCGGGCCGCCACTCGGCCGGGGCGGGCTCCCGCGCGTCGGACGCTGTGTGGCAGGCGGCGGCCCTGAGGGCGGTGAGCACCTCCCGGGAGACCTCCCGCGGAATCCGGTACACGCCCTCCGGAAGCGGATTCTCCGGCGCGCCAAGCACGCAGAGGTCGAATTCCAGCCGGTGCAGCCGCATGATCGTCCAGAGCTCCAGGTAAGCCGACAGCCGCGCCCCGTCCGGCTCGGCGTCCCAGTCGTAGAGGACGATGGGCCGGTCGCCCGAAATCCCCAGCGACCAGAGCGCGTCCTGCCCGCGGGTGTTCTCCGCGAGGGCGGCCCGCGCCGCATCGCCGCAGTCCGCGCCGAAGAGCATCTGCGGCAGCAGCCGCAGACCGAACCGCGCGGCCATCGAATCGCCCATGAGCGGCGAGGGCGCGGGGGCCGAACGCTCCTCCCGCGCGGCCGCGAGGTTGCCCGCGCTCTCGGCGAGCGACGGCCCGCAGGAGAGCAGCAGCGTCACCGTCGCCTCCCCGCGCGCCGGGACGGTGAGGGTCAGGCGGAGGGCGCAGCAGCCGTCGGGCGTGGCGGTCTGGCCGCCGAAGGGCAGCGCGTCGAAATGCAGCAGGTTCTGGAGCCCCTCGGGATAGGGGGTCATCTCCTCCCGGCGCAGGCAGCAGTCGAACGGGATCCGTTCCGCGAGCCCCGCCGAAAGGAATAGCCCGTCCGAGCCGTCCCGGTGGCGGCGGAAGAAGCTGACCGAATCGGTGGCCGCGTCCCGGCTTCCCAGCAGAAAGAGCTTGGAGAAGGCGGGATGCGCGGCGTATTCGCTGTTTTGGGCGAGCACCGGCTCGAAGTAGAAGCAGACCTGCGCGACCGCCTTGGACGCGGTGTGGTTGCGGACGGTCAGCGCGCACCGCTCCACCGGACGGACCGCGTCTAGGGTGAACCGCTGGGTGAGCTCGATCTCCCCCTTCCGGGCGTGGTAGGACGCGCCGTCCGTCGTGAACTCGCAGCGGTGCGCCACCCCCTCCTGCCAGAAGGGCGCGGCCGTGGCCGAGATCGTCTCGCCGCACGCCTTCACAAGGGCGAGAATCCCCTGCGGGTGGAGCAGCGGGTCGTCGGAACGGCGGGTCACGTCGCAGTCTCCATAGCGAAGCCAGCCGTTCCCCGTCTCGGAGAGCGGATGGCAGCAGAGCCCCGACGCGAGCAGAGTACAGGCGGGCGACAGCGGGGAGAGCCCCTCCCGCACGATGGGCGCGCCCTCGGGCGCGGGTTTTTGCCGCTGGTCGTTTTCCGGTTTCATCTGGTCGTACACCACCGCATCCTTTGATATTTTTTCCTGCAAAAATTCCCTGGCGGAACCCATCGCGTGGTCGCGCATGAACCGCTTCTGCATGACGTTGTCGAGCAGCGCGTTCGCGCAGGCGACAATGCTCATGCCGACATGGTGCGCCATATAGGAGCGCACCACCGCAAAGCCTCCCGCCGGGGCGCGTCCGGGCGTGAAGTCGGCCGCCTCATAGAAGCCGTACCGTCCCGCCATGCCGAGCGCCTCGAGGCGGTCGAGGTTTTTCATCCCGCCGTCAAGGTCGAAGGGCAGCGCCAGAAAGGTCGCGTAGGGCGCGACGACGCATTCCCGGTCGAGCCCCCGCTTCACCCCCAGCGCCTGCACGCCGTGTGCCTTGTACTGGTAGTTTAAGTGCGGGTCGAAGGCGAAATACCCGCTCTCGCTGATCCCCCACGGAACCCCCGCGCGGCGGGCGCGCCGCTTCTGGCAGTAGAGCGCGTAGTGGAGCGCCTCGCCCAGCAGCGACCCGTCGTAGGCGGGCAGCAGCAGATGGGGCATGAAGTATTCAAACATCGTGCCCGTCCAGGAGACCGGCCCCGCGTAGGGGCCGCAGCGGGACATCGCACGCCCGAGCGCGCTCCAGTGCCGCCGTCCCGCCTGCCGGGTGGCGACCGCGTAATAGCTGGCGGTGCGCGCCTCGCTCATGAGGAAATCGTAGTGGGAGCCGGAGGGATTGCCGTTCCGGTCGAGGCCGATCGTCAGGAGCTTGCGGCGGCGGTTGTAGAAGACGGAAAAATCCGTCCGTTCCAGCAGCGCCTCCACGCGTCCGACAAGCTCCCCCATCCGCGGCTCCTGCGCGGCGTACTCCCGCAGGCCCTCCCCCAGCGCGACGAGCGCGCAGAGGAAGTTTCCGCTGTCCACCGCCGAGACAAACGGCTCGGGCAGCACCCGCAGGTCGTCGGTCGCGTACCAGTTATAGAGATTTCCCCGGTAAGTCTCAAGCTTTTCGACCGTCGAGAGCGTATGCTCGACGCGGGTGTAGAGACCCGGGGTGTCGATCAGGTGCAGGTCTCGCGCCGCGAGCATCGAGAGCAGCATCATGCCGATGTTGGTCGGCGAGGTGCGCCGCGCAACGGCCTCCACCGGAGAATACTGGACGTTGTCGGGCGGCAGGTAGTGGTTCTCCTTCCCGGCATAGTCCTCGTAGAAACGGAACATCTGGGCGCAGAGGGAGAGCAGGCGCTCCCGCTGGACGCGGCCGGGCAGCGCTTTGACCTCCGGCGTCGGGCGGGCGGACGCTGCCGCGACGGGCGCGTAGAGCAGAAAGAGCGCGCCGTAGAGCTTGACGATGAGGCTCTGCGGCGGCGCGAAGATGAGCAGGCAGAGACCGATGAGCTCGGAAAGCCAGCTTCTCCGCAGCACGGCGAGCACCCCCGCGTCGCGCGTCTCCCCCTGTGCGGCGGTCGTCCACTGGAGCAGGTTCTTGTGGGAGATTGCCATCCGCCAGAGGGCGCGGCAGGCCGCGTCGAGGGAGACGACCGCCTGCTGGGCGGTCATGACCGTGCCGAGCAGCGCCTGCCCCAGCAGTTCGAAGACGCGCGGCAGTGTGCGCGCGAAATAGCGGCGGGTCAGCGCGAACCGCCCGCCGTTCAGGATGGCGCGCACCGCGCCCAAAAGCGGCGCGAGCGCGCCCGAGAGGAAGGCCAGCGCACAGAGCAGCAGCGCGGTCCCCTGCGGCAGAAAAGCCGCCGCGACCACGCAGGAAAGCGCCGCCGCCGGCGTCAGCGAGCGGCGGAGGTTGTCGAGGAGCTGGTATTTTGCGAGCAGGCCGACCGGATTGGGGCGGCTGGAACCGTTCAGCACGATCGTCCGGCGCAGGAATGGTAGGTTCTGCCAGTCGCCGCGAATCCAACGGTGCAGCCGCGTGAACCAGGAGAGCGCGTTGGTGGGCATTCCGTCGGTGAGCTCCACGTCGGAGAGGAGCCCCACCCGCAGGTAGGCGCCCTCCACGATGTCGTGGCTGAGCACGCGGTTTTCGGGAAACCGCCGCCCGACGACCGCGTGGAAGGCGTCGATATCGATGAGTCCCTTACCGGAAAAGACCGTCTGTCCAAAGAGGTCCTGATAGAAGTCGCTGCACTCCTGCTCATAGGAGGAGATACCGCCCGCGCCCGCCATGATGCGTGTAAAGTCAGTAACCTTTGCAGACTCCAAATCGGTGCCGATCCGCGCGGTCAAGATGCCGTAGCCGGCGGCGACGGTGTTGTGTTTGCCGATCACCGGGCGGTTGAGCGGGTGCTCCGCCGCTGCGAGCAGCTGGCGCGCGCCGTCGAAGGAGAGGTTGGTGTCCGCGTCGAGCGCAATGAGGTATTTGAGGTTCCCGAGCGCCTCGCGGTCCCCCGCGAAGCAGGCCACGGGCGTCTCCCCGCCCTTCACAAAGCGGATGAATTCGATGATCGCGCCCCGCTTGCGCTCCCAGCCGCAGTAGGCGTTTTGGGTCGGGCTGTAGACCCGCCGCCGCACAAAGAGGAAAAACCGGCCGCCGTACCGGCGGTTCAGCTCTTCGATCACCCGTTTGGCGGCGTCGATCCGGGGGCCGTCCTGCGGGCTGAAGGGGCGGCGGTCCTCCCCGAAATCCGCGAGCACGCAGAAAAAGAGGTTTTCGGCGGGGTTGGAAAAGTAGAGCTGTTCCAGCCGGTTCCGCAGCCCGTCCGCCTTGTCGGCAGCGGGCAGCAGGGTCGTCACGGCAACCGCCGTCTTCGGCAGCTCGGTCAGTTCAACACGCGGAATATGCCCCGCCGGGACGCCGCTCATCGCCAGCGAGGAGGCCAGCACCCGCACGATCTCGACGAGCGGCAGGTACCCGAGCAGCGCGGCGGCGGGACCGAAGCCCGCCCAGAGAAAGGCGCAGAGGGCCAGCGGCAGCGCCCAGGAGAGCAGGAGCGCCGCGCGCCCGCGCCGCCGGGCGCGGATGGCGCGCGGGTCGTGCCCGAGCAGATAGTAGCCGACGTGGCGCTCCCGCTCCCCCTTCGCGTCCCCGGCGCAGATGAGGATGTCGCGCGCGACGGCGCTTTCCGCCGCTCCGGTATATCTTGCGATGCGCGCGGCGACCTGCCGATAATGCCGCCGGGACTGCTCCGCCATGCGCGGGTAGACCCCGGCGGGGTCCTTTTCGAAGATGCGCTCGACCGCGCTCACCGAACGGGTGAGCGCGTCGAAATCGAGTTCGTAGACCGCCGTCAGCCCGGTAACCGCGTAGGAGAGGAGGCGCTCCCGCCCTGCGGAATCCCGCTCCCCCGCGCAGGCGTCCGCCGCCGCGTGCAGCAGGACGCATTTGAGCGCGGTGTAGGTGAATTCCAGCTGCCGCTCCCCAAGCTCGGAAAGCTCGTTCGCTGCCGTAAGCGCCGCGCGGACCTCCTCCATGCCGATCGGGATCTCCCCGTCGGCAAAGACCGCCTCGAGCTGCAGATAGAGCCCGAGCAGCGGCGCGCTCCGCTTTCGGCAGCCGCGCAGGTCGAGCAGCGACTGCTTGGCGTGCGCCTCCAGCGCGTAGAAATTGTCCGAAAGCCACTGCTCCCAGCCCTCGGGCGCGCCGGTCTCCCGCAGGGCGGAAAACCGCGCGCGCAGGTCCGAAAGCTCCCGCCGCAGCCCGCGCGCGATCCGGCGCGATCCGCCGCGCGGGACCTCCCGCGCGGCCGCGCGCACCCGTTCCTCGATCATCGTCCGTTTATTCCCGTCCATCTGCAAACCGCCATTTCTTTAATCGTTCGCAGATATTTTTACCAGAAGGCCCCCAAACATGCAGAAAGGGCCGCCGGGGTTTTCCCCGGCGGCCCTTGGCCGTCCGTTATGGTTCGAGCAGCGCCCGCAGGCCCGCCTCGTCGATCACCGCCACGCCCAGGCTCTGCGCCTTGGTGAGCTTGCCGCCCGCCTCCTCGCCCGCCACGACGTAGTCGGTCTTCTTCGAGACGCTTCCGCTCACCTTGCCGCCCGCCGCCTCGATCATCTCCTTGGCCTCACTGCGGGTCAGCGACGGCAGCGTGCCGGTCAGCACGAAGGTCTTCCCGGCGAGGGTGTCCGCCGCGGGCGCCGTCTCGCAGAGCATGTTGAGCCCAAGGGAGCGGAACCGCTCGATGAGCGCGCGGTTCTGGCCGAGCGCGAAGAAATCCGCGACGCTCTGCGCCATGATGCCGCCATAGCCGTCGATTCCGGCGATCTCCTCCGCCGTGGCGGCGAGCACCCCGTCCATGCTGCCGAATCGCTGGGCCAGCAGCTGCGCCGACCGCTGCCCGATGCCCGGGATGCCCAGCGCGAAGAGCAGCCGCGACAGGTCGCGGGATTTCGACCGCTCGAGCGCCTCCAGCAGGTTCTGCGCGCTCTTCTCCCCCATCCGTTCGAGGGCGGCAAGCGGTTCCTTTTCCAGGGTGTAGAGGTCGGCGGCCGAATGCACGAGCCCGCTTTCCAGCAGCTGGTGGACGATCGCCGGGCCGAGGCCGTCGATGTCCATCGCGTCGCGGCTGGCGAAATGCACAAGGTTGCGCGCCACCTGCGCCGGGCAGGCCATGTTGACGCAGCGGAGCACCGCCTCCCCCTCCTCCCGCTCGGCGATGCTGCCGCAGGAGGGGCAGACGCTGGAAATCCGGTAGACCGGCGCGCCCGGCTGGTGGAAGGCGACCGAAACGACCTCGGGGATGATGTCGCCCGCCTTGCGCACGACGATCGTGTCCCCGATGGCGATCCCCTTCTCGTTGATGAAGTCCTGGTTGTGGAGCACCGCGCGGCTCACCGTCGTGCCCGCCAGCGTGATCGGCTCGAAGACCGCCGTGGGCGTGAGCGCGCCGGTGCGCCCCACGCGGATTTCGATCTCGCGCAGAGTGGTCGGCTTCTCCTCGGGCGGATACTTGAAGGCGACCGCCCAGCGGGGGAATTTTGCCGTCGCGCCGAGCTGCTCGCGCTCTGTAAAGTCGTCGACCTTGATGACCGCGCCGTCGATGTCGAAGGGGAAGTCATAGCGGTTTTCGCCGATCCGCCCGATCTCCGCGATCGCGTCGGAAATGTCGGTGAACGCCTTATAGGAGGGGATCACCTTGAAGCCGAGCGCCGCCAGGTAGTCGAGCGACTGCTTGTGGCCGGTGAGGGTCTTCCCCTCGATCTGCTGGATGTTGAAGATGAAGATATCCAGCCCCCGCTGCGCGGTGACGCGGCTGTCCTTCTGCCGCAGGGAGCCCGCCGCCGCGTTGCGCGGGTTTTTGAAGGGCTCCTCCTCGTTTTCGAGCTGCCGGGCGACCACCCGGTCGAAGCTCGCGCGCGGCATGTAGACCTCCCCGCGCACCTCGAGGAAGGGGAGCTTTTCGGTGAGGGTCATCGGGATCGACCCGACCGTCTTGAGGTTCTCCGAGACGTCCTCCCCGGTGACGCCGTCCCCGCGCGTCGACCCGCGCCAGAAGGCGCCGTCCCGGTATTCGAGCGAGACGGACAGCCCGTCGATCTTCGGCTCGACGATGTAGACGGGGTCCGCCACCGTCTCGCGCACCCGCGCGTCGAAGGCGGCGATGTCCGCCGTGTCGAAAACGTCCTGCAAGGAGCCCATCTGCACCTCGTGGCGCACCGGCGCGAAGGTGTTGAGCGCCATGCCCCCGACGCGGCGCGTCGGGGAGTTCTCCGTCGCGAGGTCGGGAAACTCCGTCTCGATATCCAGCAGCTCGTGCAGCAGCCTGTCGTAGTCATAGTCGCTGATCGAGGGGTTGTCGAGCACATAGTACTCATAGCTGTATCTTTCCAAAATCGGGCGCAGCTCGCCCGCCCGGTTTTCCGCCGTTTTCCGGTCCATGCCGTTCTTCCTCCAGTTCGGTATCATTCCCTGTTATTCTATCACAAATCCCCGTCTCAATCCACATTTTTCAGGCCGTAATCGTTGACCTTGTCGATGAGTCCGCGGTTGTCGCCCGAGATATCGGTGAACGACTGCGGCACCTCCCCCACGATCACCGTTTCGGCGATGCAGATGTCGGTCGAGACGTCCGTCTCGACCGTATAGAGGGGCAGGATCGCCGCCACGCGGGTGTTGACCGTCACCATCACCTGGTGCAGCGTCTGGTTGATGCCTGCCGACTGGAATTTGTTGTAGATCTGCGTCTCGGTGTAGCCCATCGGCACGACCTTGAACTGGACGTTCGGCCCCCGCCCCGACAGGAAATGCCCGCCGAGCAGGGTGCCCAGCGGAAGGTCAATCGGCTGGTCGATCCCCTTCTGGAGCTCGTCGCTGACCGCGTTGTTGATCTCCGCCTTGAGCCGGTTGAGGGCGACCATATTGGTGGTGACCGTCGTGACCTTGCCCTTCTCATCGAGCACCGCGTTCATGACCTTCCCATAGGTGATGTTTTCCTCGGAAATGACCCGCAGCACCGCGTCGTTGACCGCGCGGGTAGCCACCAGCTTGGACTGGTAGGTGGACACCGTCGAAATGAGCGGCCGGATGCGCCCGTCCACCCAGAAGGCCGCCAGCAGGATCAGCATCCCCGCCGCGAGCATCTTGAGCGCGCGCAGCTTGCGGCGGCTGATGCGGATGGTGATCGGTTTCACCGCACCGCCCCCTTTCCGTATGCGTCTATCTATAAATGTATTCGGCCCCGCTCCAAAACGTTCTCGCAGACGGAAAATCCGGCCAAATCCCTCCGCTTTGGGTGACAAACCGGGCGTTTCGTGCTAGGATGGAAAAAAAGGAGGGAACGCCATGCCGCAAAAGCTGAACGAACGGGAGCTCGCGGAGTTCGGGATCACAACCAACCACGAGCGGATGGAAAACGGCGAGGTCCGCTTCCGTCTCACGGGGCGGGACGGCAGCAGCTATATCCGCTGCGAGAATACGGGCGGCCCGGTGTGGGAAAACAGCCATTCCCACAGCGCCCTGCGGGAGATGGTGATCGTGCAGGAGGGCTGCGTCGTCTTCGCCGAATACCGGGAGGGGACGGCGCGCCTGCGGGAGCTCCCGCCCGGCGGCTGGGCGGTCACCGTCCCCGGCGTGCCCCACAACGAATGCCTCGCGCGCGGGACCGTCGTGCACACGGTCAAATTCGGGGACTGCTCCCATCCCGACTGGATCGCCAGCCCGGAGCTCGACGCGCTCACCAAGCGGCTCTCCTTCGCGGAGGCGCTCGAAACCGTCCGGAAAACGAAAACGGACGCCTGACCTGCCGGTCGGGCGTCCGTTTTTTCAGCGGATTATTTCTTCTGATCCTTCGCGCGGATCTCGGTGCGGCGGATCTTGCCCGAGATCGTCTTGGGCAGTTCGGTGACGAACTCGACGATGCGGGGGTATTTATAAGGAGCGGTCTGTTTTTTGACGAAGGTCTGGAGCTCCTTTTTGAGCTCCTCGGAGGGCTGGTAGCTGCTCGTCAGGACGATCGTCGCCTTGACCACGATACCGCGGACGGGATCGGGCGCGCCGGTGACCGCGCATTCCAGCACGGCGGGGTGCTCCATCAGCACGCTCTCGATCTCGAAGGGCCCGATGCGGTAGCCCGACGACTTGATGACGTCGTCGGTGCGTCCGACATACCAGAGGTAGCCGTCCTCGTCCATCCACGCGGTATCGCCCGTGTGGTAGTAGCCGTCGTGCCAGGACGCGGCCGTCTCCTCGGGGTTGCGGTAGTAGCCTCCGAAAAGCCCGGGATGGGGCTTCTCGGTGTTGATGACGATCTCGCCGACGGCGCCGCGCGGCACGTCGTTGCCGTCCTCGTCGATCAGGTGGATGTCATAGATCGGCGACGGCTTGCCCATCGAGCCCGGCTTGGGGGTGGTGCCCACGAAGTTCGCGACCTGCATGACCGTCTCGGTCTGGCCGTAGGACTCCATCAGGCGCAGGCCGGTGAACTCGTACCAGCGGTTGTAGACCTCGGGGTTGAGCGCCTCGCCCGCCGTCGTGGAATAGTGCAGGGCGGACAGGTCGTATCCCTCCATCCCCTCCTTGATGAAAAAGCGGTAGATGGTCGGCGGCGCGCAGAAGGTGGTAACCTTGTATTTTTCCATCATGTGCAGCAGGTCGTGGGGGACGAACTTGTCAAAGTCGTAGACGAAGATCGACGCCGCGGCGAACCACTGCCCGTAGAGCTTGCCCCAGACCGCCTTCATCCAGCCCGTCTCGGAGACGGTCAGGTGCAGATCGTCCGAGTGGACGTTGTGCCAGTAGCGGGCGGTGATGATGTGCGCCACCGGGTAGGCGTGGTTGTGGACGACCATCTTGGGCATGCCCGTCGTGCCGGAGGTGAAGTAGAGGAGCAGCGGGTCGTCCCTGGAGGTCTGGACCCGCTCGAAGTTCCCATCGTACTTTTCGAGCTCCTCCGAATAGGTGAGCCAGCCCTCCCGCCTGCCGCGGACGATAAACTTGGAGTGGACCCCGTCATACTGCCTGCACGCCTCGTCGACATACTCGGAGATGTTGCACTCGCCCGAGCAGACGCAGGCGGTGATGCCAGCCGCCTCGAAGCGGTAAACGAGGTCGTGGGTGGTCAGCAGGTTGGTGGCGGGCACGCCGACCGCGCCGAGCTTGTGGAGCGCGAGGACGGTGAACCAGAACTCATAGTGCCTTTTCAGCACCAGCAGGACCATGTCGCCCTTTTTGACGCCGTGGTCGGCGAGCATCTGGGCGCATTTGTCGGAATAGAGCTTCATCTCGCCGAAGGTGAGCACCCGCTCCTCCCCCGCCACGTTGCACCAGACCATGGCGCGGCGGTTCGGCTCGAGGCGGGCGATCTCGTCCACCACGTCGTAGGCAAAGTTGAAGTTGTCGGCGATCACCGGCTCAAAGTAGTTGAGCACGCCGTTTTCGTCAAAGCCCTCCTTACAGAAGCGCTGATAAAAATTCTCGAGATCCATCAGTCGTTCTCCCCCTTGTCGTTTTCATCCTTCATGACGACCGCGAGGAACACACAGTCCTCGCCGCCCGTCGCGATCATGCCGTGCGCGTGGCCGGAGTCGTAATAGATCGCGTCCCCCGGTCCCATATACTCGGTGTGGTCCTCCATCTGCACCTTGAGCTGCCCGCTCAGGACAAAGTCGAACTCCTGCCCGTCGTGCTGGGAGAGGTGGATGGGCTTCTCCTGCTCCTCCTGCGAAAAGGGCGCGGTGACGAGGAAGGGCTCGGCGATCTTGCGGGAAAAGCGGTAGGCCAGGTGATTGTAGGTGAAGCCGGCGCGGCGGTTGATGCTCAGCCCCTCCCCCTTGCGGACGATCGAGTAGAAGGAGAGGTGCGGGGCCTCGCCGGTGAGCAGCTCGATGATGTCGACGCCGAACGCCTGCGCGCAGTTATAGAGGAAGGTAAAGGTGAAGTCGCTCTTTCCGTCCTCGGCGGCGAGGTATTCCTCGGCGGAAAGGCCGGTCTGCTGCGCCATCTCCGCGACCGGAATCTCCATAATCTCCCGCAGCGTACGGATCCGCATGGCAATTTCCTGTAGTTTCTGCTCTTGCATATCGGTGACCTCCATCTCAAAATTGACCGGATTTGTTGTGGCCGCGGCCCGGGAACGGGCGCGGCGAAAATGAAAAAAACCCGTCCCTCAGATAAGGGACGAGTCCGATTTACGACCCGCGGTACCACCCAAATTGCGCAACAATGCGCCGCTTAGCGAAGCTCCAACAAGCTCCCGACCGTTAACGCCGTCCAGCGGGGAAGCCTACTTGATCTCCGTTCGGCTCCCGACTCGGGGGTGATGAGCTGTCAAACGGCCCGCCGCCGGCTTTCACCATACGCCGGCTCTCTGTGGGCTGGGCTGTGTCTGCGCCGTCCCCGTCATCGTCTTTGAAAAGTTATTGACGCTATCATACTGCAAACTTTGGGCGTTGTCAATACCGTTTTTTTCAAAAAATTTTCAGCGGATATACCGGAGCAGGTCCAGCGGGCGCTCCGCGACCGCGTCCGCGCCGTTCTCCCGCAGCTCCTCCTCCGACCGGAACCCCCACAGCGCCCCGACCGCGAAAAGCCCGCCGTTCTTCGCCGTCTGCATGTCCACGCCGCTGTCCCCGACGTAGACCGTGTCGGCGGCGCGGATCCCCGTTTCCTCCAGGATCTCCGCCGTCAGCAGCCGGTCGGGCTTGGTGGGATAGCCCTCCCGCTGGCCGTGCACGACCGCGAACCGCTCCCCCAACAGGCTCCTGCAGAGCTCCACTGTAAAGGCGTGCGGCTTGTTGGAGAGCACCGCGCAGGCGGCGCCCGCCTGTTCCAGCGCGCCGAGCAGCTCCGGAACCCCCGGGTAGGGCGCGGTCAAATCGGCATTGTGCGCGCTGTAATAGGCGTTATACTCGTCCCGCAGCAGCGCGAGCGCACCGGGCGAATGATCGGCGTCCGCAGGGATCATCCGCTCGACGAGCTTATAGACGCCGTTGCCCACAAAGAGCTTGTACCGTTCGGCCGGGTGCTCCGGCCAGCCGTGCGCCCGCAGCAGGTGGTTGCCCGCCGCGGCGAGGTCGTCGAGCGTGTTGAGCAGCGTCCCGTCGAGGTCGAAAATCACGAGCTTTTTCATTCCGCGGCACCCGCCTTCGCGTCCGTCTTCTGCTGGAAGCGCGCCGCGTCGACAATCACCCGGCTGTGCGTGCCGCGGCCGATCTCCCCCGCCGCGTCCCGCGCGGACACGGTGAAGTCCACCCGGCGGCCCTCCGCCGCGACGATCTCCGCCGACGCCTCCGCCGCCATGCCGGACGGCGTGGCCGACGTGTGTGACACGTCCATCGCCGTGCCGACTGACGTCTGCCCCGGCTCCAGAAAGCGCGCGAGCAGCGTGCAGGCGGCCCGTTCCATCTCCGCGATCATCGCGGGCGTGGCGAGCACGTCGAGGTCCCCGCTGCCCATGTGCGACGCGAGCCGCTCCAGCCCAACCGTAAAGGTCACGGTATTCTTTTCTCCGATCATAAATGGCACCCCCGTTTTCTAACCGACGACAGTATAGCACAAATGGCCGCGGGATGCAAAAAGCGGTCCGGCGTTCCGGATGGAACGCCGGACTGCATCAACCGCTTCGGGGGTTCCGGGAGAACTTTTCAAAGCCTCCCTAGGAGAAGGTGAACTGTTCGTCCTTCCAGGAGCAGACGATCCGGTCGCCAGCCTTGATGGTGCCGTGGAGCAGCTCGTCGGCGAGGCGGTCCTCGATCTTCGCCTGGATCGCCCGGCGCAGCGGGCGCGCGCCGTAGAGCGGGTCAAAGCCGTCGAGGGTGATCTTCTCCGCCGCCGATTCGTCGAAGCTGATCTCGATTTGCAGCCCCGCGAGCCGCGTCTTGAGCGCGTCGAGCATGTTCCCGGCGATCTGCCGCACCTCCTGCTGGCTGAGCTTGTGGAAGACGATGATCTCGTCGACGCGGTTGAGGAACTCGGGCTTGAAGGATTTTTTGAGCTCGCCCACCATCATCTTGCGCACCGCCTCCTGCTGCTTATCCGGGTCCTCCTGCGCGCCCGCGGAAAAGCCGAGCCTGCCCTGCTCGCAGATCATGCGCGCGCCGATGTTGGAGGTCATGATGATAATCGTGTTTTTAAAGTTGACGGTGCGCCCCTGCGCGTCGGTGAGGATGCCGTCCTCCAGGATTTGCAGCAGCATATTGAAGAAATCGGGGTGCGCCTTTTCGATCTCGTCGAAGAGGATCACCGAATAGGGGCGGCGGCGGACCTTTTCGGTGAGCTGTCCGCCTTCGTCGTAACCGACGTATCCGGGCGGCGAGCCGACGAGCTTACTGACCGAGTGCCGCTCCATATATTCCGACATGTCCAGCCGGATCATCGCGTGCGGGTCGCCGAACATGCATTTGGCGAGCGCCTTGCAGAGCTCGGTCTTGCCCACGCCGGTGGGTCCGAGGAAGATGAAGGAGCCGAGCGGGCGCGACGGGTCGTGCAGACCGACGCGGGAGCGCCGGATGGCGCCCGCCACCGCGTGCACCGCCTGCTCCTGCCCGACGATCATCTGGTGCAGCGACTCCTCGAGGTGGAGCAGCCGCTCGCTCTGCGCCTCGGTGAGGCGGGTCGCGTCGATGCCGGTGATGTCCGCCACGAGCTTCGCGATGTCCTCGGAGGTGAGCTTCTGAAGGCTTCCGTCCCCGCTGTCCTCCCAATCGTTCTGCGCCTTCTCCAGACGCGCGCGCAGGTCGCTCTCCCGGTCGCGGATGCTCGCCGCGCACTCGAAATTCTGGGTGCTGATCGCCGTCTCCTTCTCTGTCTTGAGGGCGGTCAGCTTGTTCTCCAGCTCCCGCAGGCTGTTCGGGACTGTAATGCTGTTCATCTTTACACGCGAGCAGGCCTCGTCGATCAGGTCGATCGCCTTGTCGGGCAGGCGGCGGTCGGCAATATACCGCGCGGACAGCGCCACGGCCGATTCGACCGCCTCGTCGAGGATGCGGATGCGGTGGTGTTCCTCGTACCGCTCGCGCAGGCCCTTGATGATCGCGACCGCGTCCTCCTCGCTCGGCTCCTCCACGAGGATCGACTGGAACCGGCGTTCGAGGGCGCTGTCCTTTTCGATGAACTTGCGGTACTCGTCGATCGTCGTCGCGCCCACGAGCTGGAATTCCCCGCGCGCGAGCTGGGGCTTTAAAATGTTGGCGGCGTCCACCGCGCCCTCCGCCGCGCCGGTTCCGATGATCGTGTGCAGCTCGTCGATGAAGAGGATGATGTTGCCGGCCGCAACCACCTCGTCGATCGTGTTCTTGATCCGCTCCTCGAAATCGCCGCGGTATTTCGTGCCCGCGACCATGCTTGTCAGGTCGAGCGCGATAAACCGCTTCTGCTTGAGCTGGGGCGGTACATCCATCTCGACGATCCGCCGCGCGATCCCCTCGGCGATCGCCGTCTTGCCGACGCCCGCCTCGCCGATGAGGCAGGGATTGTTCTTGGTGCGGCGGGTCAGGATCTGGAGCACCCGCTCGATCTCCTTCTCCCGGCCGATCACCGGATCGATCTTCCCCTGCCGCGCCATCTCGGTGAGGTCGCGGCCGTACTTGTCGACGAGCGGGGTGCGCACCGCGGGCTTGGGCCGCGGCGGCACGGCGCGACGCACGCCCAGCAGGTCCGCGCCCGTCGTCTGGGCAAAGTCGCCGATCTGCTTGACGACCGCCTCCGGTTCGACCGAGAGCTGCTTTAAAAAGCGCACGCCGTAGCTGTCGTTTTCCTTGAGCAGGTTCATGAGGATGTGCTCGGTGCCCGCGAGCGGCACGCCGCTCATCCGGGTCTGCATGAGGGACATCTCGAGGATGCGCTTGCAGCGCGGCGTGATGTCCGACGGGGTGAGCACCGAGCGGATCCCCTTGCCCACCGTCTTGATGAGCAGTTCGCGCACCTTTTCCGCCGTGACGTCGCATTTTCCCAGCACGGTGAAGGCCACTCCGCTGCCTTCGGCGAGCAGGCCGAGCAGCAGGTGCTCGCTGCCGATATAGGTGTGCCCGAGCACCGACGCCTCCTCGATCGCGCAGTTGATCGCCGTATTGGCCTTCGGCGTAAAGCCGTTGAATTTGAACAAAAGATCACCTCAGAAGTTCGTTTCCCCGCCCCCGAACGGCGTTTCCCTCCGGCCGGCGGCCCGCAGGGCGCCGTAATATCTTATGCGGGAACCATTCATAATATTGTCAGAAGCCCCCGCCGATATGCGCCGCCGAAAGCGGAAAACGCGCCCGCTGTAACCGAAGGGAAGGGAGCGACATAGTATGGGATGAAATCACTAATAGGAGGTCACCTTTCATGGGATGTAACAACTTTCCGTTATTCGGTTTGATCAGCCCTTTTTTACCGGGCGGTCCGCATACTCCCGGTCGCGCCGCTTGCGCCAGGAGCGCAGCAGGTTGATGGAGACCGACGCCGCGACGGCCACGAGCATCATGATCGGGATGAGCCACTTGCTGTAGGCCTCGTCGGACGAGAGCACCTCGGTCCACATCTTATCCATCGCGAGGCTCATCTCGGGCGAAAGCTCGATGAAAAACTCGGTCTTTTCGATCACCTCGTCGGGCGGATAGGCGATCGGGTCCCCGGTGACCTCGGGGTCCATCAGCTCGAGCGCCGCGTCGTTGGGGGACGAGTAGCCGATGTATTCGGCGTTGGCCGCTCCCACCTCCGGTTCGAGCAGGAAGTTGATGAACATCTCGGCGGCTTCCTTGTTCTTCGCGCCCACCGGAATGACCGCCGCGTCGACGAAGCGGTTGGTCCCCTCCTCCGGCACGAAATAGGAGAGGTCGGGGTTATCCGCCATCATCGTGATCGCGTCGCCCGCGTAGTAGGGCGCGATGGCCGCCTCGCCGCCGAGCATCTTGTCGAAGATCTCGTCCATGACGTACGCCTGCACCAGCAGCTTCTGGTCCTTGAGGGAATCGGTCGCGTCGCGCAGCTCCTCCTCCCTCGTCGGGTTCATCGAGTAGCCGAGCCTTTTCAGCGCGATCGCGAACGCGTCGCGCGGGTTGGAGAACATCAGGATTTCGCCGAGATACTTCTCGTTCCACAGCAGATCCCAGCTCCCCAGATCCTCCTCGTCGACCATCTGGGTATTGTAGATCACGCCGACGGTCCCCCAGGTGTAGGGGACGGAGTATTTCCCGCCCGGGTCGTAGATCGGGTCCAGGAAGCTCTCGGAGATGTTTTTGATGTTGGGGATGTTGTCAAAGTCGAGCTCCTCGAGCATCCCCTCGTGGATCATCCGCGCGATCGCATAGTCGGAGGGGATGACCACGTCGTAGTTGGCTCCGCCGCTCTTGAGGCGGGCGTAGAGCTCCTCGTTGGTCGCGAAGGTGGTGTAGTTCACCTTGATGCCGGTGAGCGCCTCAAATTCGGAGATGACGTCCATCCCCTCGTCCGAGCCGTCGGAGATATACTCGCCCCAGTTGTGGACGTTGATCGACACGTTTTTGCCCCGAAACCGCTCATAGTAGGCGGGGTCGGAGACCTCCACCTCCGCGAAGGCGGGCAGGGGAAGCGCCAGCAGCAGCGCCGCGGCGAGCGCGAGGGACAGGAACCGTTTTTTCATCATACCCGATCCCTCGCTTTCATCCGGAGCTCCCGCTCACGGCGCGCGTCGCCCACGTTGACGAGCAGCAGCACGGTGAGCACCACCACGAAGATGATGGTACTGAGGGCGTTGATCTCCGGGCTGACCTTGCGCCGGGTCATCGAATAGATCGTGATCGGCAGCGTCTGGGAGGTCGGCCCGGTGACGAAATAGCTGATGATGAAGTCGTCGAGCGAATAGGTAAACGACATCAGAAAGCCCGCGACGATGCCCGGCATGATCTCGGGGATGACCACCTTGAAGAAGGCCTGCGAGGGGCTGCACCCGAGGTCCTGCGCCGCCTCGAAGACGGAGATGTCCATCTGGCGGAGCTTGGGCATGACGTTGAGGATGACGTAGGGGACGTTGAAGGTGATGTGCGCCAGGATAACCGTCGTAAAGCCGAAGTCGAGCCGGATGCCCGCCGACTTGACAAAGACGAAGAGCAGCATGAGCGAGACGCCCGTGACGATCTCCGGGTTGATGATCGGCAGGTAGGTGACGTTCATGACGAGGGTGCGGGACATCTTCTTCATGTTGCGGATGCCGATGGCGGCCAGCGTGCCGAGTACGGTGGCCACGACCGACGAGATCACCGCCACGAGCAGGGTGTTCATGAGCGACTGGATGATCATCTGGTTGTGGAAGAGCTTCTCATACCAGCCGAAGGTGAAGCCGGTCCACGCGCCGCGGGATTTGGACTGGTTGAAGGAGAAGACGATGAGCACCAGGATCGGCGCGTAGAGGAACGCCATGACGATGGCCACGTAGGATTTTTTCAGCCATTTCATTTGAGCAGATCCCCCTTCTCATCGTCTCCGAACTGGTTGGTGATGCTCATGGCGAGCAGAATCAGCACCATCAGCACGAGGGAGATCGCCGCGCCGAGGTTCGGGTTGTAGGCGTTCCCGAGGAACTGCAAATCGATCAAATCGCCGATCAGCAGGTTTCCGCCGCCGCCGAGCATCCGCGAGATGATGAAGGTGGACACCGACGGGACGAACACCATGATGACGCCGGTCGAGATGCCCGGGACGGTCATCGGGATGAGCACCTTTGTGAGGACCTTGCGCGCGTTCGCGCCGAGGTCCTGCGCGGCCTCGATCACGCTGTTGGGGATCTTGGTCATGATCGAATAGAGGGGCAGGATCATGAAGGGCAGGTAGTTGTAGATCATGCCGAGCACGACCGCCCCCTGCGTGTTGATCATCTCGAAGGGGCCGAGGCCGAAATGCGCGAAAAAGCGGTTGATGAGGCCGTTCTTCTCGAGGATGGTCATCCACGCGTAGGTGCGCAGCAGAAAGTTCATCCACATGGGCAGCATGATGAGCATGACCATCGTGCGCTGGCCCGCGCCGCTGTGCCGGGAGATGATGAAGGCGAGCGGATAGGCGATGACCAGGCAGATCACCGTGGCGAGGAAGGCCAGCCACACCGAGCGGACAAGCACCGGCGTGTATTCGCCCACCTGGGAGATGTAGTCGATCGTAAAGGTCCCGTCGGGGGTGGTCACCGCGTAGTAGGCCACCAGCCCGAGCGGCACGAGGATGAAGATCAGCATCCAGACGAGGTATGGGAACGCGGCCGCCTTCGATTTCATCCCTCCACCTCCATCTTGTGCATGATGTGGATATCGAAGGGGTCGACCTCCATTCCGATGAAGGTGCCCGGCTGCTCGCTGCGGGTGGAGTGGATCATCCACTTGTAGCCGTGCGCGTCGACGATCATCTCAAAGTGCACCCCCTTGAAGATGACAGATTCCACGACGCCGGTGATCGGCGCGCGCTCCGGGGAGACCACCTTGATGTCCTCCGGGCGGATGACCACGTCGACCCGCTCGAGCCGGCCGAAGCCGGTGTCGACACATTCAAACTTCTGGCCCGCGAACTCCACGAGGCAGTCGGCGTGCATGACGCCGTCAATGATGTTGCTTTCCCCGATGAAATCCGCGACGAACGCGTTTTTCGGCTCGTTATAGATATCCTGGGGGGTGCCCACCTGAAGGATGTCGCCGTCCTTCATGACGACGACGGTGTCCGACATCGTGAGGGCCTCCTCCTGGTCGTGCGTGACATAGATAAAGGTGATCTCCAGCGCCTGCTGCATCCGCTTGAGCTCGATCTGCATCTCCTTGCGCAGCTTGAGGTCGAGCGCGCCGAGCGGCTCGTCGAGGAGCAGGACGCGCGGATGGTTGACGAGCGCGCGCGCGATCGCCACGCGCTGCTGCTGGCCGCCCGACAGCTGGTCGATGTTGCGGCGGTCGTAGCCGGTGAGGTTCACCAGGTCGAGCATCTCCCACACGCGGGTCTTGCGCTCGTTTTCCGGCAGCTTTTTGAGCTTGAGGCCGAACTCCACGTTCTCGAACACGTTGAGGTGCGGAAAGAGCGCGTACCGCTGGAAGACGGTGTTGACCTGGCGCTTGTAGGGCGGCAGGTCGTTGATTCTCACGCCATCAAAAAAAACGTCACCGGACTTGGGTGTGACGAAACCGCCAATCGTCCGGAGCGTCGTGGTCTTGCCACAGCCGGACGGCCCAAGCAGGGTAACGAATTCTTTGTCGCGGATGTCGAGATCCAGTCCGACGAGGATGGGGTCGCCATCAAAATCGACGGAGATGTCTCTCAGGCTGACAATGGTGCTTTCTTTCATTTATGCATCCCCCTTTGCGGAATTTAGGCCGTCTTTACGGCCCCCGATGACTTCTTACCGCTTACCCGCAAAAGGAATTCGTTTCCCCGGCGGCGCATCCCCTTTCCCGTGCGCCCGTTCCGTGGAAACACTAATCGCAGCGGCGCCGTTTACCCCGGCGCCGCCCGTTATTAGGCGGCAGTTGATCATCGATTTTTTGCAGATGCAAAAACTGCAATTCCCAATATAGCATACGCAGAAAAAATGTCAATATAAAAGTCCATTATTTTTCGCGATTTTTACGTTTTTATCGGGAAATTTCCGCGATACCCCAAAAAAATTTTGGAATGCCTCGAAATCTCTGCAAAATCCTCCGCCATGCTGTGATATGCTCCGGTTTTTCCGCCGTCCTTTCCCCGCCCCTCCCCCGCGCCCGCGGGAGGGAGCCGAGGGCGGAAAATCCCGTTCCGTCCTCCCCCGCGAAATCCGGGGACACCGCTCCACAAATCCTCCTTCTGAAATACAATGTCCTTTGTAGAAACACAACAAATGCGAACGTCTGAAATCCTCCGCTGTCGGTAAAATGCAGTAAAAAAATATTTATTCATTTTTCTTGCGCTTTTATGCAGGATTTCCTGCACAAAGCAGGCCCGGGACGGCTCTGCAAAGGACTTTTCCAAGCGGGCTTCGCGCCGCTCTGATCAGATGGGTATAAGTCGTACCATACGTTAAATTATTCAGTTTTCTACCGTATCTATTCAAAATTTATTAACATCTTTCACAAAGATTTCACCACTTTTCCTAAAATTATCCCCCCCTTCCCGATTGGGTTTTGTTGACATGTGAAGAAAATAAGGGTAAAATATAAATTGACCCGGCAAACATTTTTCTGCATGGACCCAAACGATTTATCCAGAATGAGAAAGGAAGAAAAAAATGAAAAAGTATTTTTCCCTATTCCTCGCGCTGGCTCTGGTTCTAATGATGTTTGCAGGCTGCGGCGGTTCCCCCGAGCCCGCTGCACCGGCCGCCCCTGCGGAGACCCCCGCGGACGGCAGCACCGCTCCCGCTGAAACCCCGGCGCCCGCCGGTGAAAAGCTGAAGGTCGCCAACGTCGTCAACGGCAACCTCGGCGACAAGTCCTTCTTCGACTCCTGCGAGGCCGGCCTCTCCCAGCTCGCGGCGGACGGAATCATCGAGTACAAGACCTTTGAGCTCGGCCCGACCGACGCCGACCAGCCCAAATGGCTCTCCACCCTCGAGGAGCTCTCCGCCGACGGCTCCTACGACCTGATCGTCTGCGGCACCTATCAGATGCCCGACTACCTGACCCAGGTCGCGACCAACTACCCCGACCAGAAATACCTGATCTATGACTCCGCCGTCGATCTGCCCAACGTCGTCTGCGTCAACTACAAGCAGAACGACATGGGTTACCTTGTCGGCACCGCGGCCGCGCTGGCCACCTCCTCCGACCTGCCGAACATGAACCCCGAGAAGGTCATCGGCTTTGTTGGCGGCGAGAACGGCCCGGTCATCAACGACTTCCTCGTCGGCTACGTCCAGGGCGCGCAGGCCGCCGACCCGGACGTCAAGATCGACACCCAGTATGTCGGCAACTTCTATGATACCGGCGCCGCCAAGGAGCTGGCCAACGTCATGATCGGCCAGAACAAGTGCGACATCGTCTGGGGCGTCGCGGGCGGAGCCGGAAACGGCGCCGCCGAGGCGGCCAACGAGCTGAAGGCCTGGTTCATCGGCGTCGACTCCGACCAGGAGGCCACCTTCTCGATCGCGCAGCCCGAGCTTGCCGCGGTCACCCTCTTCTCCGGGCTCAAGAACATCGGCGATTCCATCATCTGGGTCATCAATGAGCAGCTCGCCGGCAACACCCACTATGGCGAGACCCTGAACCTCGGTATCTCCGAGGGCGGCGTCAGCCTGGCCACCGGCGGCAACTTCCAGACCCTGCCCGACGACATCAAGAAGGCCGTCGAGGACGCCACCACCAAGATCACCTCCGGCGAGATCGTGGTCGACACCGCGTTCGGCGACAACGCCGCCGACGTCGAGGCCATCCGCGAGGGCGCCCGTCCGTAAATAAACCGTTGTCCGCTTCGCGCGGATAAAATCTGCAAAGGGGGAGCTTCCGCTCCCCCTTTGCAGTAATTTCCGGCAGGAATCCGTCCGTACACCCACCACGTCCCAGGTTCCCGGGCGCCGCGGCGCGTCCGACTGTATAGAGGGGAGGCAGGTATCCTACTATGGAGGATCGAAGCGAAGTTGTCCGGATGAAGGGCATCACAAAGGTCTATCCAAACGGTATTGCGGCAAACCAGAGCGTGGACTTTTCGGTCCGCAAGGGGGAAATCCACGCGCTGATGGGCGAAAACGGCGCGGGCAAATCCACGCTGATGAAAATCCTCTTCGGTCTCGAGCAGCCCGAGGAGGGTGAAATCGTGATCAACGGCGAGAAGGTCGTGCTCTCCTCGCCGAACGCCGCCATCGCGAAGGGAATCGGCATGGTGCACCAGCACTTCATGCTGGTCCCCTCCCTCACCGTGGCGGAAAACATCGTGCTGGGCATGGAGCCCCGCAAGCGCGGCATGTTCCTCGACTATGCAAAGGCGGTCTCCCTCACCGAGGAGTACGCCGAACGGTACAACCTCCAGGTCGACCCCCATGCCAAGGTCATGGACATCCCGGTCGGCATGAAACAGAAGGTGGAAATCCTCAAGGCGCTCGTGCGTGGCGCGCAGATCCTCATCCTCGACGAGCCCACCGCCGTTCTGACAACACAGGAAACTACCGAGCTCTTCCGCGAGCTCATTCATTTTAAAGAGCAGGGCCACACGATCATCTTCATCTCCCACAAGCTCAAGGAGATCAAGCAGATCACCGACCGGCTCACCATCATGCGTGCGGGCAAGTCGATGGGCGTCTTCGACACCGCCGACGTGTCCGAGCAGGATATCTCCCGCCTCATGGTGGGGCGCGACGTGGTGCTCAAGGTCGAAAAGGAGCCGCCCTCCCCCACCGACACGGTGCTTTCCGTCACCGACGTGCACTACCAGAACGAGTACGGCAAGCAGATGCTCGGCGGCGTCTCCTTCAGCGTGCGCAAGGGGGAGATCCTCGGCATCGCGGGCGTCGAGGGCAACGGCCAGCGGGAACTGGTGGAGATGCTCTTCGACATGAATCAGCCCGATTCCGGTGCGATCGAGGTCGAGGGCCGCCCGGTCGCCGGAAAGGGGCAGGGCTACATACGGGGGCTGGGCGTCTCCCACATCCCCGAGGACCGGATGCTCTACGGCGTGGCCGCCGCCGGCACGATCGAGGAAAACCTCATCGCCGACCGCTTCCAGAAGCCGCAGTTCAACAAGGGGCCGCTCTTCAAGATGGACGCCATCCACGAGGAGAGCGACCGGCTGATCGAGGACTACCAGATCCTCTGCCGGTCGGGCGGCCAGCAGGTCAAGATGCTCTCGGGCGGCAACATCCAGAAGGTCGTCGTGGCGCGCGAATTCTCCTGCGCGCCCAAGCTGATCATCGCCGACCAGCCCACCCGCGGCATCGACGTCGGCGCGACCGAGTTCATCCGGCGCAAGCTCGTCGAGCTCAGCCGGGAGGGGGCCGCCGTGCTGCTCGTCTCCGCCGACTTAAACGAGATCATCGAGCTCTCCGACAGCCTGATCGTCTTTTACGGCGGCGAGATCGTCGCGTATTTTGAGGACACCTCCACCCTGACCGACCTTGAGATGGGCGAATACATGCTCGGCCTCAAGCGCCAGTCCCCCGAGGAGATAAGGAGGGTTATCCATGCGTAAAAGCCTCAAATTCGAGATCATCCGCGGGGCGGCGGCCATCCTCGTGGCGCTCGCGGTGGCGATGGTGTTCATCTTCATCATCAGCGACGTGCCCTTCCAGGCGCTCTACAACCTCATCGTCGCGCCCTTCACGCGGATGCGCTACATCTGGATCATCCTCGAGCGCATGATCCCGATCATCTTCACCGGACTTGCCACCTGCGTCATGTTCAACGCCAACCAGTTCAACCTCGCGGGCGAGGGCGCCGTCTTCTTCGGCGGGCTGGTCGCGGGCGCCTGCGCCATCTACCTGCGCCTGCCGCCCGTGCTGCACGCCGCCGCCTGCATCGCGGCCGCGATGCTCGTCTGCGGGCTGACCATGCTCATCCCCGCCCTGCTCAAAACAAAGCTCGGCGCGAGCGAGATAGTCTCCTCCCTGATGCTCAACTACATCCTTTTACAGCTGGGCGTCTACATCCTCAGCTACCACCTCGCCGACCGCACCCAGGGCGCCACGATGTCCCACAAGTTCCTCGACACCGCGATCATCCCCACCCTCGTCCCCAAGACCAACCTGAGCTGGGGCATCGTGATCGCGCTTGTGGCCACCGTGCTCGTCTCGATCTTCATGTACCGCACCCGCTGGGGCTACGCCATCCGCATGATTGGCATCAACCAGAGCTTTTCCAAGTACTCTGGCATGAAGGTGGCCGCCACGGTCGTCATGTGCCAGGTCGTCGGCGGCATGCTCGCCGGCATGGGCGGCGCGGTTGAAATCCTCGGCTACTACGACCGCTTCAAATGGCGCCAGCTTCCCGGCTACGGCTGGGACGGCATCACGATCGCCATCCTTGCCAAAAACAACCCCATCTTCATCCCGCTGGCCGCCTTCTTCATGGCCTACCTGCGGCGCGGCTGTGATTTGATGCAGCTCAACACCGACGTGCCCGCCGAGATGCTCAGCATCATCCAGGCGGTCATCTTCCTCTTCTTCGCGGCGGAGCAGTTCCTCTCCAAATACCGCCACAAGCTGGTAGTCAGGGACGCCAAGGACGAGATCGCCGGGAAAGCCGCCGAGAAGGAAGCGAAAGGAGTGGAAGCCTGATGCTGGAAAACATTCTGGGCATTATCTTCTCCATCCCCTTCGCCTTTTCCATCCTGCGCATCACCACCCCGATCCTCTTCGCTGCGCTGGCCGCCGTCGTGGCCGACCGCGCGGGCGTCACCAACATCGGCCTCGAGGGCATCATGATGATCTCCGCCCTCACCGGCGTCATTTTCTCCGCCTGGACCCAGAGCGCCGGCGTCGGCCTGCTCTGCGCGATGGTCATCGGCATGCTCGTCGCGTTGATGATCGGCTTCTTCGCCCTCATTCTCAAGACCGACATCATCCTCGCCGGTATCGCCGTCAACATGCTCGGCAGCGGCGGCACCATCCTCTTCATGTACCTCGCCAGCGGCGACCGCGGCTACTCCGCCAACCTCGCCAGCAAGGTCATGCCGTCAATCGACATCCCGCTCATCAAGGACATCCCCGTGCTCGGGCAGATCCTTTCGGGGCACAACGTCCTGACCTACGTGGCGCTGCTCTGCGTCTTCCTCGTGTGGGTGCTGCTCTACAAGACCCCCCTCGGGCTTCAGATCCGCTCGGTCGGCGAAAACCCCAACGCGGCCGATTCGGTCGGCGTCAGCGTCAACCGCATCAGCTTCATCGCGCTGGGCATCTCCGGCGTGCTCGCGGGGCTGGGCGGCGCGTTCATGTCGATGGGCTACATGTCGAGCTTTAACACCAACATGACAGCCGGGCGCGGCTTCATCGCGCTGGCGGCCGAGGCGATGGGGCGCGGCGAGCCGCTCGGCACCTTCCTGACCTCCCTGCTCTTCGGCTTCGCCGACGCGCTGGCCAACAACCTGCAGAGCCTCGGCTTCCCCGCCGAGCTGGTCAAGATGACCCCCTATGTCTTCACCATCGTCGGCCTGGCGGTCTACGCGGCCAGCACGATGAACAAGGCGAAAAAGATCCGGCACCACAGCAAAGCCAAAAAAGCGGGCGCCGCGCAGGCGGGCGCGTAACTGAAAAATCCGGGCCGGGGAGAGGCGACGCTCCCTCCCCTTTCCCGCACAGGAGGGACTGCCATGAAAAAAATCCCCATCATCCTCGACGGCGACCCCGGGCATGACGACGCGATCGCGTGGATGCTCGCCAACGCGTCGCCCCTGCTGGACATCCGCGCCGTCACCTCGGTCTGCGGCAACCAGACGATTGAAAAGACCACCTACAACGCGCTGCGCATCATGACCCTCATCGGGCTGCGCGCGCCGATGGCGCGCGGGCGCACCGGGCCGCTCGTCTCCGAGCCGATCGTCGCGCCGACCGTGCACGGCAAGTCGGGGCTCGACGGGCCCGACCTGCCCGAGCCCGCCTTTGAGCCGCTGGAGATGAGCGCCGTCGAGCTGATGGCCAAGGTGCTCTCCGAAAGCGCGGAGCCGGTCACGCTGGTGCCCACCGGCCCGCTCACCAACGTCGCGGCCCTGCTGCTGGCGCACCCTGAGCTGAAATCCAAAATCAGGGAGATCTCCCTGATGGGCGGCGGCCTCCACCACGGCAACTGGACCCCCGCCGCGGAATTCAACATCCTTGTCGACCCCGAGGCGGCCGACCTCGTCTTCCGTTCGGGCATCCCGATCATCATGGCCGGGCTCGACGTCACCGAGCAGGCGCTCGTCTTCCCCGAGGATTTCGAGCGCATCCGCGCCCTCGGCAACCCCGTCGCGACGGTGGTCGCCGAATGGCTCGACTTCTTCTACGGCTTCCACCGCGCCAAGGGCTATCCCGGCGCGCCCGTGCACGACGCGGTGGCAGTCGCCGCCCTGATCGCGCCCGAGATTCTCACGATCGAGGAGCTGTACGTCGAGGTGGAGACGCAGGGCGACTACTGCCGCGGCGCGACCGTCGCCGACTACTACCGCCTGCACGACCATAAGCCGAACGCGCGCGTCATCCTCGGCATCGACCGCGCCGCCTTCGTCGACCTGCTGGCAGAGGCCGCGAAATCCTATGGGGAGGTATCGGCATGAACAGACGGCCCATCATCATCGACTGCGACCCCGGCGTCGACGACGCCATCGCCATCCTGCTGGCGCTGCGCGCGCCCGAATTCGACCTGCGCGCGCTCACGCCGGTCGCCGGCAACGTCCCGCTCGACCGCACCGCGCCGAACGCCCTGAGCATCCTCGAGCTGGCGGGCGTGCGGGTGCCCGTCTACCGCGGCGCGGAAAAGCCGATGTTCTGCGAGCTGCACACCGCCGCCGAGATTCACGGGGCGGACGGCCTGCACGGGTTCACCCTGCCGGAGCCGCAAACCGCCTACGCCGAAGGGCACGCGTGGGACGCCATCTACCGCGAGGCGCGCGCCCTGGGGGGCGAACTCGAGATCATCGCGGTCGGGCCGCTCACCAACCTCGGCATCGCGTTTTCCAAATATCCCGACCTGCCCCGGTATCTCAAAAAGATCACCATCATGGGGGGCGCGGTCGCCTACGGCAACACGACCTCCGCGGCGGAGTTCAACATCTACGCCGACCCCGAGGCCGCCGAGATGGTCTTCCGCGCGGGCGTGCCCATCGCGATGTGCGGGCTTGACGTGACCCACCAGTCCTGCCTCCTGCCCGAAGAGATCGACGAGATCGCCGCCCTGTCCTCCCCGCAGGCGCGGTACGCGGCCAAGCTGCTCGGCTACACGCTCAGCTGGAAGGACCGCTACCACAGCATCGGCGCGGTGCTGCACGACCCCTGCGCGCTGATCTACGCGCTCGACCCGTCGATGTTCGAGTCGAAGCGCTGCTGGATCGGCGTCGAGACGAAGGGTCCCGTCACGCGCGGCAAAACGGTGACCGACTGCTACAGCGACGCCAAAAAGGAACCGAACGCCGACCTCGTCACCGGGGTCGATCGGGCGCGTTTCGCCGCGAAGGTCCGCGAGCTGCTCGCGGCCTACTGACCGCATAGAAGCATAAAAAGCCGGCAGGCACGAAAGTGCCTGCCGGCTTTTTCTTTGGGTTCCGGGCGCGTCAGCCCTCGGGGGGCGTGACGACCCACTTGATGCAGTTGTCGAGATGGTGCTCAAAGACACGGTAGCCCTCCATGATCCCGTTGAGAGGGCCTCGGTGGGTGATGAGCAGCGAGGTGTCGATCCGGCCCGCTTCGATCAGGCGCATCAGCTCGGGGCCGTGGCAGGCGTCCGCGCCGCCCGTCTTGAAGATGAGGTTTTTGCCGTACATCTCGGGCAGCGGAAGCACCTGCGCCTCCTCGTAGAGCGCGACAAGCGAGACGACCGCGTTGGGCCGCGCGATCTTCCACGCGGTCTGGAAGGTGTTTTTTCCGCCCGCGGCCTCGATGACCGCGTCGGCGCCCCGGCCCCCGGTCAGCGCGCGCACCGCCTCCTCGACGTCGGTTTCGGCGGGATTGACGAGGTCGTCGGCAAGGCCGCGCTCCTTCGCGAGGTTCAGGCGGAAGGGGTTGACGTCGATCAGGACGGTCCGCCCCGCCCCGAACAGCCGCACGCACTCGGCGGCGCAGAGGCCCACCGGACCCGCGCCGAGGATGGCGACCGTGTCGCCGAGGCGGATGTCCGCAAGCTCCGCGCCGAAATAACCGGTCGCGAGGATGTCGCCCAGGAAGAGCGCGTCCTCATCCGAGACGGAATCCGGAATTTTCACAAGCCCCCGGTCGGCGAAGGGCACCCGCACATACTCCGCCTGGCCGCCGTCGATGCGGCAGCCGAGCTCCCAGCCGCCCTTTTCGCAGTTGTTGATGTAGCCGCGCCGGCAGAAGAAGCAGTCGCCGCAGAAGGTCTCGCAGGTGGCGGCCACCCGGTCGCCGGGCCGGAGGTTCCCGACCCCCTCCCCCACCTCGGCGATCTCGCCGACAAACTCGTGCCCGAGGATGACCCCCGTCTTCGCGCGCGGGACGAAGCCGTCGCGGATGTGCAGGTCGCTCGTGCAGATGGTCGAGCGGGTTACCCGCACGATCGCGTCGCGCGGGTCCCGAAGTTTCGGAACGGGGCGCTCCTCCAGGCCAATCTCGTGGTTTCCGCGGTAGACAAGCGCCAGCATGGACTCTTTCATACTTGACCCCTCTTTCGTCCGAAATGGTTTCTGACAGTCAAATTATACCACGGACCCATGCGCTCCGCCAGTCTTTACAGGAAGGAATAAATATATTTTCAATATACATTGACAGGCGAGGTAAATTGTGTTTTAATATAACTAAAGTTTCAGGAAAGGAGTGGATGCTTTGTCCATCACATCCGATCTGATCCGCGGCAACACCGACACGATCATCCTCGCGCAGCTGCGGCTCGGGGACAGTTACGGCTATAAAATCAACAAAGCCATCCAGAGGAAGACCCGCAGCCAGTACGAGCTGAAGGAAGCCACCCTCTACACCGCATTCCGGCGGCTGGAGGAAAACGGATATATCTCCTCCTACTGGGGGGACGAGAGCACCGGGGCGCGCCGGAGGTACTACACGATCACCAATGAGGGCAGGCAGGCCCTCGAGCGTCTCAAAACCGAATGGCAGACCGCCAAGGCGCTGATCGACGCGCTGATTACTGATGAGGAGGAAACGGACCATGCAGGATAAACTTCGCGCTTTCATCGACACCCTCTTTGAGGACGCGCCCGCCGGGAAAAAGGTGGTCGAGCTCAAGGAGGAGATGCTCCAGAACCTGAACGACAAATACAGCGACCTGCTCTCCGAGGGAAAAAGCGAGGAGGCCGCCTACAATCTCGCGGTGGCGAGCGTCGGGGACGTGAGCGAGCTGCTCCGCTACCTCAGGCGGGAGGGGGGGGACTCCACCCGCGAGCAGGAGGAGCTGATGCGTTACAGGCGGCGTTCCGCGGTGGTCGTTCCCATCGCCGTGATCCTCTACATCCTTTCGGTCATCCCCGTTATGCTGATCGACCGTCAGATCGGCGTCGTCTCAATGTTCGCCATGATCGCCGCCGCGACCGGCCTGCTCATCTGGAACAGCATGTCGAAGCCGGTCTATGTCAGGCAGGACGACACCGTCGTCGAGGAGTTCAAGGAGTGGAAGATGCAGAGCGGACACCGCAGGCAGGCGTTCCGTTCGATTTCCGGCGCGATCTGGTCCGCCGCCCTGGCGGTCTACTTCATCCTCAGCTTCATCACGATGGCGTGGCACATCACCTGGGTCATCTTCCTGATCACCGCGGCGGTCAATTCGATCATCAAGGCGATCTTCGATTTGAAGGAGTAAGGATATGAAAACGTCAGCAGTCATCCGGATCATTCTCTGGTCGATGGTCGTCGTGCTTTTGACCTGCATCCTCGCCGTCGGGCTTTCGGGCGGCGAACTTTTGGGCCGCCCCCTGCCGTTCGGCTTTTCCGGCGTCGGCTTTTCGGGCAGCGGCTTTTCCTACCCGGACGCCGGACGCTATACCGCCGGAGGGGGCAGCTTCCCCGCCGACCAGGTCGACAGCATCGAAATCAACTGGGTCTCGGGCGGGGTGACCGTCCGGTCCTACGAGGGCAGCGAGCTCGCCTTCGACGAAACCATCCGCGGGCAGGCCGACGACAGCATGCGGATGCGCCACTATCTCAAGGACCGCACCCTCGTCATCCAGTTCTGCGCGCCCCGCCAAAGCGTCTTCCGCTCCGCCAATTCCCCCGTCAAGACCCTGGAGATTTTGGTCCCGGAATCCCTCGCGGCGCGGATGGATGAGGCGGAAATCTCCGTCGCCTCCGCCTCCATCCAGGTTTCCGGAATCACCGCCGACAAGCTCGAAATCGACAGCGTCTCCGGAAGCACCGATATCACCGACACCAGCTGCCGCAGCTTCGAGCTCGACACCGTCAGCGGGAGCGTCCGCTCCTCCGGCCTCACCGCCGGCAGCGCGGAGACCGACAGCGTCAGCGGCCCGGTGCAGCTTGAAGGCTCCTTTGGCAGGATTCAGTACGACACCATCTCCGGCTCCTTCCGGGTCGGCTCGGCGATCTGCCCTGAGCGGATCGAAGGCTCCTCGGTCAGCGGGAGCGTCCACATCACGATCCCCGAAAACGACGGCTTCACCGCCGATTACGACCGGGTCAGCGGAGACTTTTCCTCCGACTTCCCGACGACCGGAGACAAGGGCCGCCGCGTCTACAAGGACGGCGGCGCCCGCTTCTCCTTCGATACCATCAGCGGCGACATCTCCATCCTCCGCGGATGACCACGGCAAAACGCCCGGCGCGCATGACTGCGCGCCGGGCATTTTGTTTGTTCTCAAGAAGACCATCCATCGAGGGAGCTGGATGAAAGTCCCGCCGCCGTCAGCGCTTCCAGACCGGAAGCGCGCGCACCGCGGGCGCGCCGATGTATCCGCACCGGCGGAAATAGTTCAGGTAGCTTTTGAACAGGGCGGCGTCGACCGGCGGGCAGGAGACGCCGGTCCCCCGCAGCATCCGGTCGGCGTTGTCCGTCCGGAAGCGCGGCTGGCGCTTCCCGAACCGTTCGACGAGGCTCTCTCCCTCGGCGCGCCGGTCGGTGAAGAGACAGGAGAGAATCCGCAGCGCGTTCTCCTCCGACGGGCAGGCGGCCAGCCGGACGCACCACTCGTCGTACGGGAGGGTCTCGACCCGGTAGCCGGCCCTGCGCATCAGCCGGCCCACCTGGTTCATCGGCATGAGGTTTTGATTGATGATGTTGTACGCCCTGCCGTCGGAGCCGCTCTGGAAGGCGATCGCCACGACCGCGTCGCTGACGTAGTCCACCGGCGTGAGGTGGAGGTTCACGTCGATGTCGGGGACCGCGCCCATCTGGATGCAGCCGACGATCGACCGGCTGATCATATCCTCCAGTTTCCAGACGCCGTCCCGGAGCGTCCCGGTGATGTCGCCGGGACGGTAGACGGCGGCGCGCAGACCCCTTTCGCGCGCGATGCCCACGAGCTTTTCCGCGACCCATTTCGTCTCGGAATAGCCGAGGAAATACCCCTCGGGTGAAAGGAGCGGATCGTCCTCCGCCACGGTTTTCCCGAACTGGCCGGGCGTGTCGTAGACGCTGTAGGAGGAGATGTAGTGGAAGTACTTCGGCCTGCCCGTACAGGCGAACCGCAGGCATTCCGCCGTCCCAGTGACGTTCGTCCGCTTCATCTGCCGGTAGGGATAGACGAAGTTCAGCAGCGCTCCGTTGTGGATCACCAGCCCGATTTCATCCGCGAGCCGCCGGTAGGTGAATTTATCCAGCCCGAGGTTGGGCAGGTTCAAATCTCCCGTGACCGGGACGATGTGGTCGCGGTAGTCCTCCTTCCAGCAGCAGAAATCCTTCATGTTGGCGACGATCCGCTCCAGCCCGGCGGCGGGGTCCTTCGCCCGCACATGGCAGTAGACGACCGGGTCGCTCCCCGCCCGCCGCTCTAGGATCGAGCGGATGAGGTACGCGCCGAGAAAGCCCGTCGAACCGGTCAGGAAGATGCTTCGGCATTCCTCCGGAGGCGTCGTGTAGGGGGCCTCGGGGCGGATCGATTCGTCCAGCACGCACTCCTTTCGCAGGTCGGGCTTCTCCCCCGGCCCCTCGCCCGTGCGCACCCGGCGGAGGTAACCGGCGATGCCCGCCACCGTCGGGGCGGCGGCCATCTCGCGCAGGTCGATGGAGACGTCGAGATCCCGCTCGAGCCCGCAGAGCAGCTCCATCATCTGGAGCGAGTCGCCGCCGATCTCGAGGAAGCTGTCCTCGTCGGAAAACCCGACGCCCGGCGCCGCGCGGCTGAAGGCCGCGCGCACCACCGCCCGCAGCTCCTCCTCCGACGCGTCCGCAGAAACAGCCCTTGGCCGGGGCGCGGGCGGTTCCCGCTCCGCGCCGCTCCGGCGGGTGCTGTAAAGGATTTTCAGCCTGCCCGCCTCGTACGCCTCCTTGATGGCGTGGGTCTTGATCTTGCGGTTGTCGGTGCGCGGGAGGGAGCCCGCCTCCACAAATACCGTGTCGTGGAAGGAGAACCCGAACGACCCGGCCACGGCGCGGTTGATCTCCGCCGCGAGGGAACGGAAGTCCGTCTCCCCGCCGCATTCCACGCAGAGCACCGGCCGCTCGCCGCCCTCCGACTCCACCGAAAAGACGCCCACCGCGTCGACGGCTGGGGCGAGCCCCTGTTCGTGCAGCAGCAGCGTGATGTCGCTGGGGTAGATGTTCTTCCCGCTGACCACGATCATCTCCTTGATGCGGCCGGTCAGGTAGAGCTGCCCATCGTAGAGCGCGCCCATGTCCCCCGTGCGGTAAAAGCGGCCCGGGTGCCCGGGGATCTCCGTTTCAAAGCGCTTTGTCTCCTCCGGGTTTTTCCAGTAGCCGCCGCAGACGTTTTCCCCGCTCAGGCAGATTTCGCCGATCTCGTCCGGCCCGCAGGGAGACCCGTCCGCGCGCACCGCGACGATCCGCATCCCGGAGGGCACGCGCCCCACGCCGACGATCGCCTTCCCGCCCGACGGCACCGGGGCAAAACGTCCCTTTGCGTACCCCTCCCGGTCGATCTCCACCGACCGGAATTCGCCGCTCGCCAGCGTGGCGATGCAGACGCACTCCGACAGCCCGTAACCGGGCGCGAAGGCGTTTCGGCTGATGTGGAAGAGGCCGCAGAACTTCTCGACCGTACGCAGGTTGACGAACTCGGAGCCGTTGACGAGGTGGGTGACGTGGGAGAGGTCATAGTGTTTCGCGTCCTCTTCACCGATCAGCCGGGTGCAGACGTCATAGGCGGAGTTGGGGGCCGCCGTGATGTTGACCCGGAAGTCGGAGAGCACCTTCAGCCAGACGGTCGGTTTCGCCAAAAACTGCAGCGTCGGGATCAGGTAGGAGACTCCGTGGTCGGGGATCAGCGGGATGAAGAGGGCGGCGATCAGCCCGATGTTGTGGTAGAAGGGCACCCAGGAGGCAATGTTGTGGTTGCCCACGGTGAAGTCGAAGAGCTCCCGGCACTGGTCGATGCAGGCGGTCAGGTTCCCGTAGGAGACCATTACGCCCTTCGGCTCGGAGGTGGACCCGGAGGTGTACTGCAGATAGACAAGGTCGTCCGCGCCGTAGCCGCAGAAGATCTCGGGGCCCTCGTACCGTTCCGTCCGGTCGGTATAGACGCGTCTGAGGGCCACCGCCTGGAAGAAGGCCTTCCGCAGCAGCGGGGCCGTCACCTTCGTGTCGGAGGATCGCTCCATCCCCTCGTTGGAGATGAGAAAGCGCGGCCCGCACGACTTGAGCACAGAGACGAAGCGCGCGAACTTGCCCGCGTCGATGGGCGGCGGAATCACCGTGAACACCACGCCCGCCAGCATGCAGCCGAAGATCGCGTAGACCGTCCCCGCGTCCTGCATCGACAGGATGATTGCGCGGTCCCCCCGCTTCGCGCCCTTGCGCTTGAGGTCGGCGGCGATGTCCGTGGCGCGGGCATGGAGCTGCCCCATCGTCACAACGTTCTGCCCGAACGGCTCGGTTTCGCAGTCCAAAAAATTGTAGACGGCGCGGTTGGGATTTTCCCGCGCGTCACGCCGCAGTTTTTCCAGGATTCCCTGCATAGGCATTTCCTTTCCACTATCGGGATGTCCGTATTTTTGCCTCACGCAAACAGGGGCCCGTTCATCAGACCCCTGTTTGCGGCGCTCGTCAGCGCTGGGCTATGGAAGTGTCGGGTTGAACGATGAATCAGCCGAGAAGCTCAAACAGACGTTCCTCAACGTAGGGTCCCCACCACTCGAGGTAGCCCTTCTTGGTGGGATGGATGGCGTCGCTCATGTAGGAGCGCCAGAGGGTGTCGCCCGTCACGACGTTCTCATACATGACGTCGTTGTGCCACAGGTCGAGGACGGAGAATTCGTCTCCCCACTTTTCGTCGAGCTCGTGGCATCTCTCGATCATCAGCTGGTAGATGTCCTTGTTCTGTCCGCCGGAGTAGGTCATTTCATCCTCGAACTGGGTGCCGGTGATGACCAGGGCGCCCCACGTCTCCTTGGAGTAGGCGGTGATGGCTTCCAGCGCGCCGACCGTGGTGGTGAGCTCAAAGTCGTCCATGTCGAAGCTCGCGCTGACCTCGCCCGTCTCGCACTGGCCCTTCGAGTCGTTGGTGGAGAGCTGGACCACCACGAGGTCCACGACCGGGTCGGTCTCCGCGGTGTGGTTCATCAGGCGGGGCAGGTAGGAATCGGACGAGGAAACGCTGCCGAGCCCGCTGCCGATCGAGGCCTCCACGCCTGCGAGCAGGGTGCCGCCCTTGACCTCGACGATCGAGTTGGTGCCGTCGATCGCGTCGATCCACGCGGCGGGAGAGGTCTTGCCCGCGCCGAAGCCCTGGAACACGGAGGAACCGAGCCACAGGAGAGTCTTACCCTTGATGGGGCTGTCGGGGTTGGCGGCCTGCACCTCGGGGGCATACTTGTCGCTGTTGCCCTCGTTCTTCATGCCGGTGACGGTGACAAGCTGCTGCACCGTGCTGGCGCCGACCACCACGAGGATCGCCAGGATCACCGCGAGAACGCGAAGAACGATCTTTTTGACGCGCCTGCCGTTTACCTTCTTCTTGAGGGCGTCCCCGGTGAGCGCGATGCTCTTCTTGGGCGCGGGCACCGCCTTGCCGGTCAGGACGCAGGCCAGCGCGGCCTCAACGGTGGGGGTCATCGCCTGATAGCCCTTCTTGGTGGGATGGATCTGATCGTTGCGGTAGCTGCCCTTTTTGCAGAGCTCGGAAATCTCGCCGTCGTTCCAGAAGTCAACTACGGAGATCTCCCATTTTCCGGCGATCTCCTTCAGCGCGGAGACCATCGCGGCGTATTTCTCATCGGCGTAGAAGGGATTGGTGTAGAAGACGACCGGGCAATCCCAGGTCTCCTTCGCATAGGCGATGATGTACTCGATCGCGCCATAGACGGTCTTCGTGTCGAAGTCCGCCAGCCCGGTGCCCGCGGAAAGTTTGCCGAGCGGCAGCTTTTTGGTCGCGTCGTTGGTGGAAAGCTGGCAAACGAACACGTCGCAGGGGGTCTTGGCGTCGATGGTTTTCAGGCGGCTTATGTAGGATTTGGGGCCGTTGTCGACCAGCGTCGTGCCGGAGACGGCCTCCTTGACGCAGACGGCGCCGTTGCGGGCGGCGACCATATCCACGAAGGACTTCCCAAAGGAAGCGAAGCCCTTGGTCACGGAAGAGCCGAGGAAGATGAACCGCTTGCCCTTGAGGGGGCTGTTTTTGACCTGGTCCATATTTCCGGGGTTATACTTCGGGAGGTTGCCGGGGTTGAGCAGGCCGAACAGCCGGATCAGGACGATCGCGGCGATCACGATCAAAACGATGATCGTGAATTGCAGGCCGTACATCATGACGCCGCTGGTACAGTACTCCTTGCAGACCTGCGGGGTCACGCCCAGCGCGGTCGCGACGGCTTTAAAGACCGGGGCAAGCAAATCCGAATAGAAAATCGCGCGCCAAAAGTTTAACATGATATCCTCCTCCTGTTGCTGTTTCTGACAGCAGCCGCTGTTTTGAAATGATGAAATCTCTTGCGAAGCAGCCGGGTTCTTCAGAGACCCGGCGTCGGCTCACACAGCCCCTTTCGTTCGTTCCATTCCTCCAAAATCCTGCACAGGTTTTCCTCGATCACCGGCGTCCACCACTCCAAATAGCCGGCCTTGGTGGGGTGGACGCCATCGTTCATGTAGAATTTATAATCATCCGGGCTGACCCGGTTCATTTCGCGGTTGTGCCACAGGTCGATCACTTCGATCCCCCACTTGTCCCGCAGCTCGAGCAGCAGATTGACCAGCCGGTGGTAGCGGGGGTTGTCGTACTTCGTCCCGGTGAAAAAGACGACCGGACAGTCCCAGGTCTTTTTCGCGAAGGCGATGATGTATTCCATCGCGCCGACCGTCGTCCCGGTGTCGAACGACGCGATGTCGAAGGAATCGCTCACGTCCCCGGGGTCGCTTTTGAAGGTGGCATCGTTGGTCGACAGCTGGCAGAGGAAGCAGTCGATCCCGCGGTTTACCGCGGGATGGCGCTCAAGGCGCGCGATGTACGACCGCCGGCCGCGGCCCGCCAGCGTCGAGGCGGACACCGCCTCCTTGATGAAATTGCAGCCGCTGCGGCGGGCGATATAGTCCGCGAAGGAGACGTTCCCGGCCGCCAGCCCGCGGGTCACCGACGAGCCGAGGCAGAGGACGGTCCTACCCGTCAGCGCGTTGGGCGTTCCCCGCTTTACCCCGCCGAGGCTGTACCTGCGGTGGTTCCCGGCCCGGAAGGGCCCTGCCAGGCGAATCCAGACAACCGCTCCGATCACCAGTCCCAGGATGAGAATTCCAACCAGCAGCTTCATTTTCCCATCTCCTATTTTACGGCCCCAAATCGATTGCATCGTTTTGAAATCATGGTATAATGAAATCGGAATAAAATTTATTTGTTGACTAACCAACCAATCTATTTTATATTATAAGCATACCGTTTGACGAATGTCAATAAAAAAATTTCTGATTTATAAAAAAATTTAGGAGAGTAGTCCATGGGAAGACAATCAATCGCCGAGCAGCGCCGCATCCAGATCGGGCGCGCGCTGCAGGCCTGTATGCTGGAAAAGGGTTCCTACGAATCCACCTCCGTCAAGGACATCGCGCAGCGCGCCGACATGGCGGCCGGGCTGATCCACCACTACTTCAAGAGCAAGGACGAAATCCTCATGCTGGTGGCGCGCATGCTCTTCGAATCCATCCGCAACGATATCGACGAGCTCTACCTCGCGCGGGACGAGGCGGGAAAGCGGGAGCAGCTGCACGAGCTGGTTGGCAACCGCGACCGGAACCGCTTCGTCATGATGCTCTATTCCCTCTCCCTCTCGATGCCCGAGGTTAAGGAGCTGATCGCCGAGGAGCGCGCGCTGCTTTTTAATGCGCTGGCCTCCCGCCTGAAGCGGGGCGCCAAAGCCGTCCCGAACCCGGATAAATCGGCTGCGAGCCTCCTCTTTTTCTTTGAGAGCGCCATCATGCAGTCGGCGCTTTTCGACCAGGCGCCCGCCGAGGACCTGCTGATGGAGGTCCTGGTGGACCAATTTTTAAGCCTCTGAGACGCAGAAAGACCGCCGACGGAAGTTCCGCCGGCGGTCTTTTTCCGGTTTCAGGCATCATTGCGGTCAGCCCGGCCGCTTCGCGTAGATCTCCGCGATCTTCATGAGCAGCTCCACGTTGCGCTCGAGCGACTGGACGGTGATGTGCTCGTACCGCCCGTGGAAGCACTGCCCGCCCGTGCCGAGGTTCGGGCAGGGCAGCCCCATGTAGGAGAGCCGCGCCCCGTCGGTGCCGCCGCGGATGGGGATCACGTTCGGTTCGATCCCCACCTCCTCCATTGCGCGGCGCGCGTTGTCGATCAGGTGGAAATGGGGCAGAATCTGCTCCTTCATGTTGCGGTACTCGTCGACCAGCTCGACCGAAACGAGCTTTTTCCCGTATTTCCCGTTGATGAACTCGCCCGCCGCCCGCATCACGCGCTTTTTCTCCTCCAGCTTTTCGGCGTCGTGGTCACGCAGGATGTATGCGAGCCTCGCTTCCTCCACCCCGCCGTCAAACCGCATCAGATGGATGAAGCCCTCGTACCCCTCGGTGTTCTCGGGCGTCTGGCGCTCGGGCAGCATCGACTGGAACTCGACCGCCACCCGGCTGGCGTTGATCATCCGGTCCTTCGCGTCGCCCGGGTGGATGCCCTGCCCCGTCACCGTTACCTTCGCGGTCGCGGCGTTGAAGTTTTCAAATTCCAGCTCCCCCACCGGGCCGCCGTCGACAGTGTAGGCGTAGTCCGCGCCGAACGCCGCCACGTCGAAGTGGTCGGCCCCCCGGCCGACCTCCTCGTCGGGGGTGAAGCCGAGGCGGATGGTCCCGTGCGGACGGCCCGCGTCCGCGAGCAGCCGCTCGGCGGCGGTCATAATCTCCGCCACGCCCGCCTTGTCGTCCGCACCGAGCAGCGTGTTTCCGTCGGTCACAATGAGGTCCTCCCCCACCGCGTCGCGGAGCATCCCGAACTCGGAGACCTTCATCACGATCCCGTGCTCGGCGTTGAGCGGGATGTCCGAGCCGTCGTAGCCCTCGATGACGCGCGGCTTCACATCCGTGCCGGTAAGCGCGGGCGACGTATCATAATGAGCGATCAGCCCGAGCACCGGCGCGTCCGGCGCATTGCCCGGAACCGTGCCCGTCACGATGCCGTTTCCATCGACCGCCGCGTCAGTGATCCCCATCTCCCGCATCTCCCGCACGAGCTCGTTGGCCAGCACAAGCTGCTTTTCCGTGCTCGGCGCGGCGAGGTTGTCGTCGTCCGACTGGGTGTCATAAGAGACATATTTTAAAAACCGATCCTTGACCTGCATTTGTGATTCCTCCTGTCAGTACTTCCCAACAAGGATAACACAAAAGCGCCCGGGATTCAATTCCTGGGCGCAGAGACGCTCCCGCGCAAATTGCATTTTCCCCGCCCATCGGCTATAATAAGCGCAGACAATTGGCGTTGCAAGGCATGAAACAGGATGGGAAAGAGGGGTTCTTATGAGACATCAGATTGAAAACGGCAGTTTGACCCTTGAAGCCGACACACACGGCGCGGAGCTCTGCTCGCTGCGCAAGGCGGGCGGGCCCGGCGAGCTGCTGTGGAGCGCGGACCCGGCGGTCTGGGGGCGGCACGCGCCGCTCTGCTTCCCCTGGTGCGGCCGCATGCGGGACAACTATTTTGAGGAGGGCGGCCGCCGCTATGAGGCGGGGTCCCACGGCTTCGCCCGCGATATGGAGCATATGCTGTCCGCCTCGGGGCCGGATTTCCTCACCTTCCGCCTCGGCTGGAACGGAGAGACCCTCGCCCTCTGGCCCTGGAAGTTTTCGCTCGAGACCACCCACCGGCTGGAGGGGGATTCCGTCGTGACCGTCTGCCGCGTCCAGAACGAGGACAGCCGCCCGATGCCCTTCCAGCTCGGTTTCCACACCGCGCTGCGCTGCCCCTTCACGCCGGGAAAGGCCGTGACCGGCTACCTCGTGCGCTTTGAGCGGGAGGAATCCCCCCTGCGGGTCCGCTGCGACGAAAACGGGCTCGCCACCGGCGAGGAGACCCCCGTCTTCCCCGGGCAGTCCGCCGTCCCGCTCACACCCGGGCTCTTCGACGACGACAGCATCTGCATGAAGGGTCTGCGCTCCTCCTGGATCCAGCTCGAGGAAGCGGAAACGGGCCGGTATCTGCGCATTTCCTGCGAGGGGTACCCCTATACGCTGCTCTGGAGCAAGCCGGGCATTCCGGGCTTCCTCTGCATTGAGCCGTGGCACGGCCTGCCCGGGCGGGCGGACCTGGGGCACGCGTTCTCCGAACGCCCCTGCCTCACCACCCTCGCGCCCGGCGAAAGCTGGTCGTGCACCCACATCCTCACCGCCGGCGTGTGACCAGCCGGAGGCCCCTGTGAAAGAAGAGCCGCGCGGACGGATTCGTCCGCGCGGCTCTTATCGTTTGGCCGGATGCCGCCTCCCACGTCCTTGTCCGCCTTAACGCGCGATTTTACGGTCCATTTGACGGAATTACAGGAAAATGCAGGATACGCTTTGACTTTCCAATACCGATGCCGCATAATGAACATGATACTACTGCCGGGCGCAGACAGGAGGATAACCCATGCCGAACATTTTTCTGGTCGAGGACGACCGGGCGATCGCAAAAAACCTGACGCTTTTGCTCCGCTCGGAGGGCTTTTCGGTCATCCACGCTCCCACGCGTGAGGAAGCCCTCACCGCGCTCGCCGGGGACCCGTTCGACCTGGCGCTCATCGATATTTCCCTGCCCGACGGAAACGGTTTCACGGTTTATACGGAGATCAAGGCGGCGCGGGCGATCCCCGTCATCTTTCTGACGGCCTCCGGGGATGAAGCGAGCGTGGTCACCGGGCTGAACATGGGCGCGGACGACTATATCACCAAGCCGTTCCGCCCGCGCGAACTGGTCGCGCGGATCAAAACGGCCCTGCGGAAAACCGGGCGCTCCCCCGCCGCGTTCAACGTGTGCGGGCTCCGGGTCGACCCGTCCAGCGGCGTCGTGAAAAAAGAGGGCCGGGAAATTTTCCTGTCCGCGCTGGAATACCGCCTGCTGCTGGTGTTTGTCAACAACCCCCAAAGCATCCTCACGCGGGACCGCCTGCTGGACGAGCTGTGGGACGCCGCCGGCGAGTTCGTCAACGACAACACCCTGACCGTCTACATCAAGCGCCTGCGCGAAAAGATCGAGGACGACCCCGCCAACCCGCGGATCATCTTGACCGTCCGCGGGACGGGATACCGCCTGGGAGGCAGCCATGTTTCGGAATAGGGAGGTCCGGCGGTTCGCCGTTTTGTTTGCCGCGGTCGCCGTGACGGCCGCCGTGATCGGCTTTCTTATTCGCCCGGCGGCCGGAATCCTCTCCCTACTATCTTCCGCGGCCTTTGGGGCGGCGTTCTACGCGTTTACCCGCGCCCGCTATCAAAAGATCGCGGAGGTCTCAGAGCAGATCGATCTCGTGCTCCACCATGCCGACCGAATCTTCATCGGCGGATCGGACGAGGGCGAGCTGTCGATCCTGCAAAGCGAGGTCACGAAAATGACGCTGCGGCTCCGGGAGCAGAACGACGCGCTGAAGCAGGAGAAGGAGCACCTTGCCGATTCGCTGGCGGACATCGCCCACCAGCTCCGTACCCCGCTCACATCCCTGAACCTGGTGCTCTCCCTGTTGGCGAACCAGCCGGACGCGGGCGAACGCAAGGCGCTGCTGCGGGAAGCGGAGGAGCTGCTTACGCAGATGGACTGGCTGCTCACCTCCCTGCTCAAACTGTCCCGGCTGGACGCGGGCATCGTGGTTTTCCAAAGCGAACGGGTCGACGTGGCTAGCCTTGTCGACGCCGCGCTCCGTCCGCTCCAAATCCCCATGGAGCTGCATGACGTCTCCCTGCGGGTCGACGCGCCGGAAGGGATCGAAATTTGGGGCGACGCCGGGTGGCTTTCGGAAGCGCTCCGGAACATCCTCAAAAACTGCATGGAAAGCGCGGGCGACCACGGGAAGATCGAGGTCGTCTGCGAGGATAACCCCCTGTATGCCGGAATCGTCATCCACGACAACGGCGCGGGCTTCGAGCGGGAGGAGCTGCCCCGCCTCTTCGACAGGTTTTACCGCGGGAAAGGCACAAACGCCGCCGGCTACGGGATCGGACTGGCCCTCTGCAAGACGATCATCTCGCGGCAAGGCGGGACGGTAACCGCCGGGAACCACCCGCAGGGAGGCGCGGTCTTTTCGATCCGTTTCCCAAAATGACGGATCTCTCACCCGAAAGTCACCGGGATGTCAGCCAAATGTTCTATGATATGGGTAAGCCATGGGAAAGGAGGCTCCCATCATGGAGCTTTTAAGGATCGAAGACCTGTGCAAGGTCTACGGAAAGGACGCGAACCGCGTCGTTGCGCTTGATCACGTTTCGCTGACCGTTGAAAAGGGGGAGTTCGCCGCCATCATCGGCCCCTCCGGCTCGGGCAAATCCACGCTGCTCCACATCGTCGGCGGCGTGGACGTGCCCACCGGCGGCAAGGTTTATCTGGATGGGCAGGACGTCTACGCCCAGAACAACGAAAAGCTGGCGGTCTTCCGCAGGCGGCAGGTCGGGCTGATCTACCAGTTCCACAATCTCATCCCCACCCTGAACGTGGTGGAGAACATCACCCTGCCGATCCTGATGGACCGGCGCCGGGTCAACGGGGAACGTCTGGAGGACCTGCTGCGCCTGCTCGGCCTGCAGGACCGCAGGTCCCACCTGCCCAATCAGCTTTCCGGCGGGCAGCAGCAGCGCGTCGCCATCGGGCGCGCCCTGATGAACGCCCCGGCGGTCATGCTGGCCGACGAACCCACGGGCAGTCTGGACAGCCGGAACGGGCATGAGATCGTCAAGCTGCTGAAGGAGAGCAACCGGAAGTACGGGCAGACCCTGCTCCTCGTCACGCATGACGAAAACATCGCCCTGCAGGCGGACCGCATCATCGGCATATCGGACGGCAGGGTCGTGAGAGACGAGCGGGTGCGGCCATGAATATCTTGCATAAAGTGGCCCTCCAGGGGCTGAAAAAGAACCGCACGCGCACGGCCGTCACCATCATCGGCGTGATCCTGTCCGCCGCCATGATTACGGCCGTCTCCACCTTCGGCGTCTCCCTGCTGGACTATATGGCAAAGGGCGCGGCCCAGAGATACGGCGGCTGGCATTTGGCGTTTCTGGACGCCGACCCCTCCTTTGCGCGGGAACGGGCGCTCGACCGGGACGTTCTGGCGACCGCGTCCTTTGAAAACATCGGTTACGCGGCGCTGGAAGGCGGCAAAAACCCGAACCGGCCGTACCTTTTCATCGCCGGTTTCAGCACGGAGACCTTCGACGCTCTGCCCTTGACCCTGCTGTCCGGCAGGCTTCCCGAAAACAGCGGGGAGGTCCTCGTTTCAGGGAAGGCCTCGACGGACGGCGGCGTCTCCTGCGCGCCGGGCGACACGCTCTCCCTCGCGGTGGGAAGCCGCGTGCGGGACGGCGGGGCGCTCGGACAGGGCGACCCGTACGAGGCAGGGACGGAAACGCTTCTGCCGCGGGGCGAAAAGACCTACACGGTGGTCGGTATCTGCGGGACGCCCGCCTTTGAGCCGGATTCCGCGCCGGGGTACACCCTGATCACGCGGACGGACGCGGCGGAAGGCGCGGACAGCTCCGCCCTCTTCGTCACGCTGAAAAATCCGCGCCGGGTGCACGCCTACCTGCGCGGCGCGGCGGACGGCCGTCCGTACATCCTGAACCACCATGTCCTGCGCATGATGGGCCTCTCAAACGACCCGGGCGACAGAATCTTCAACGCCTTGCTCTTTTCGTTCGGGTGCATCGTGGTCGTGATCATCATGGTCGGCTCGATCTTTCTCATTTACAATGCCTTCAGCATCTCCCTGAACGAGCGCACCCGGCAGATCGGGATCCTCGCCTCCGTGGGCGCCACGGCGAAACAGCTGCGGAATTCGGTGCTCTTCGAGGGGCTCTGCATCGGTGCGGTCGGCATCCCGGCCGGCGTTCTTGTGGGGCTCGGCGGGATCGGGCTTGTGATCTCCTCCGCCTCCCGTCAGTTCGGGGATATCTTCCACACCGAGATTCCCCTGACCATGCATGTGTCCGCCCTCGCGATTGCCGGTGCGGCAGCGGTCAGCCTCGTCACGATCCTGATTTCGGCCTATCTCCCGGCCAAGAAGGCCTCTAACACGCCGGTGATGGAGTGCATCCGCCAGACGAACGAAGTCAAGATGGAATCCCGGGCGGTGAAAACGTCGAGGCTGGCGGAGCGTGTCTGCGGTTTGGAGGGCACCCTTGCGCTGAAGAATTTCAAGCGGAACAAAAAGCGGTACCGCAGCATCGTGATGTCGCTCATCCTAAGTGTCGTGCTGTTTATCTCAACGAGCGCCCTTGTCGCCGACTTGAAGCGGATGTCGGAAGACGCGAAAGTGGTCACCGACTACGACGTGGGCTTCGGCGCGCAGGAGCTGGACGACGGAGAATTGCTGCGGCTCTATGACAGCCTCGAAACCGCCGAGGGCGTCACCCGGAGCACCTGCCAGTCGGTGGTGGAATACGCCTGTACCGTCCCGGCCGGCATCCTCTCGGACGGTTACCGGGAATATGCTGGGGTGGATCCCGCGGGGGAACCGGTGAAGCTGCCGATGGAGCTCCAATTTCTCGACGACGACGCCTACCTGGAAATCATCCGCGGGCTGGGCCTGCCGCCCGAAGAATACGCAGGGGAAAACGCCAGGCTGATCGCCGTCGCGAAGATGCAGGACCGACGTGCGGAATCCTTAAGCCAGCTTCGCGGCCTGTTCGCCGCTTCCGCCGCGGACGTAACCATCATTCCCCTGTCGGGCGGGACGCCGAAGACGGAGCTCGGGCGGGAGGTAAGCCTTACCTTTGTGGAATTCGTTCCTCCGGATACGCCCCCGGTGATGGGGGCCTCCCCACAGCAGCCGTATGTTTTCCAGGTGATGGCCCCCTGGTCGCTCAAGGAGGCGTTCATCCCCTCCGGCGCCCCGGTGGATGTCAGGGTCAAGGGCCTGACCTTTCAATCGGAAAACCCGTCTCGGTCGGCGGCTGAAATGAAGGAGATCATCCGGGCGGAGGGGTTGACGGTCCCCTACCTGCTGCTCAACGCCTCCGAAATGCTCGAGGAAAACCGGAGCTACATCTTCGTCGCCAACATGTTCGCCTATACGTTCATCATCATGATCTCGCTGATCGCGGTCGCCAATGTGTTCAACACGATCTCCACGAACATAAAGCTGCGCAGGCGGGAGCTTGCCATGCTCCGCTCCGTGGGAATGTCCGACCGGAATTTCAACAGAATGATGCGGTTTGAGTGCGTGTTCTACGGCGCGAGGGCCCTGCTTTTCGGGCTTCCCCTGGCGGCGGTGTCCTCCTGGCTCATCCACAAGGTGATGGTCGTGGACCGCGTGAAGTTTACGCTGCCGTGGGCGAGCATCGGGATCAGCGTGTTCAGCGTGCTGCTGGTCATATTCGCAACGATGGCTTATGCCGTCGGCAAAATCAAAAGGGAAAACATCATCGACGCGCTCCGGGACGACATGACCTAAACGGCTGCAAAAATCGGGGGGGACGGCAGAAGCCGTCCTCCCGATTTAATCTGGCGCCCCGAAAAATAGGCCGAACACTACAAAAAAGTCCGCTACGAAACCGTTGCGGACTTTTTTTGGTGGAGACGAAGAGGATCGAACTCTCAACCAACCAATCCCCACCGTTCGTGCCGGATGCTGCGCATCCGTCACGGCGGGGATTGCAGAAAAAAGGCACCATCTTCCGATGGTGCCTTTGGTGGAGCTGACGAGTCCCTCGTCGAACTCGCCGCCTTCAATGTTTGAGAGGTCTGCGGACTTGAGTTTTCCGTCTTCACTACTGATATTAAAGTAGATAAGAAGCCGGTCGTCATATAAGTAGACCTCTGAAACAAAGTCAGAGATGATTCTCCGACGGTAGTCCTGCTCGGACTCACCCGGGTATGGCTCAAAATGTTTCATCAATGCAAAGAGAATCTGGTCCTCTGTGAACGCGAGGCGCTTGCCCTTGAGGAAGCTAATCTCGCCCAGAATGACCGCTTGCTCGTTCTCGAGCTCCTGCAAGCGTGCAGGTAAGGTCTGCGTCGCAGCTCCTGACTCGATAGCCCGCAGCACATTCGCGATAGACTTCTTGTTGTCTGCCAGCTTCTTCTCGTAAAAGGCAATCTCCGAAGCGGTATCATTTTGGCGCTCTTGCGCCGCGTGTACCTTCCTCGCGAGCTCCTCGAGAACTTCCTCTTGAAGAATATAGCGGACGGTGAAGTCGACTACGGCGCGTTCGAGGCGGTCGCGTGAGACCTGCTTCTTATCGCAAGTCTTATTCTTGCCGCGAGTGTTCCCGCAATAATAGTAGTACCACTTGTTCCCGCTCTTGCCCGTTCCGCTGACGCCCTGCATTGGCCCTTTGCAATGACCACAGAAGAGCCTACCGGCTAAGAGGTATTCAGCCTTTGGCGACTTCGGAGCCTTGCGAGTGCGCCGGCGTTCCATTTCGGCCTGAGCGAGGTTAAAGGTGTCCTTCGAGATAATTGCAGGCATACCGCCTTCGACGACTATATCGTGATACCGGTACTCGCCGATGTACTTTCGGTTTTTAATAATTCGATTGATACTGTTCTTGTTGAAGGGCTTACCCTGCGCGGTACGCAGCCCACGGCTGTTCAGGAGCTCGCAGATGGCCGCATTTGATTCGCCCTTAATATACTGCTCAAAAATCGTTTGAACGGTCTGGGCTGACTCTGGGTCTATCTGAAAGTGCTTCTGCTCGTCGACCCGATAGCCGAGAGGTCTCCCGCTTCCGGTGCTCTGGCACTTCAAAGCGCTCTCGTGCATTCCCCGCTTGATTTTCTGAGCGAGCTCTGCCGAGTAGTATTCCGCGAGACCTTCCATAAGGCTCTCGAGGATAATGCCCTCAGGCCCGTCCGGTATCGCCTCGGCGGCGTAAAAGATTTGGATTCCGTTCCTCTTGAGCTCCCGCTTATAAACGGCGCTGTCGTATTTGTTCCGGGCAAAGCGGTCTGTCTTATAGACGACTACCGCCTCGAACTTCTTGCGCTTAGCGTCCGCAATGAGCTTTTGGAACTCCGGTCGCTCGTCTGTCCGTCCTGAGATATGACGGTCGCAGTATGTGTCGATAACGGTAAGCCCTCGTTGCTTACAAAAGTCGGTACAAACTCTAAGCTGCCCTTCGATACTCTGGTCGGTCTGTCTTGGGCCGGCAGAATACCGAGCATAAATTACTGTATTCATGTGACCCTCCTAAAAATTTCGTCGTTATGGTACTCCAGAAGCTCTCTACGCGGCGGAAATCGGGGGGGGGGGGGGTAAAACCATTCCGTCAAGAGAAGCCAGCCAGCGGGCTGTAAAAGCGTCCTGAGGGCTATCCAAAATTATTGGAGAAACATAGATTTTCATGGAAGGAGTGATAGTTATAAGGCCTCGGTCGAAGGCTTTATCATAAAAAGTATTGAGGCAAATCCCGTTGTCGGGGCTGACCCGGTCCGCCTCGCTTCGGCATTGCGAGTACGGTTTTATATGACTTGCAACGAGCATTTGCGGCAGCGCGCAGCCGGATATAAAGCACCGGTCGTCGTAAGCCGCGAGCACCGCCTGCTTGAAGAAGTGTCGTTCCCGCGATACTTTTCCGTGATTCGTTAGAGACGAAAGCGGCTTTGCTCCTTGCAAAGGCGAAGAGTCAAAGATAGCGAGACCCGTCAAAGTCTCCGCCTCAAGACTCAGAGAGCCCCAGTCGTGCTTGAACTCCTCGTAAATCATTCGGTCCGCCTTCGCTACGTTCTTAAGTCCTGAGGAAACCTTCGGGTCTATGTACCGGAAGTTCCTCATGCGCATTACGATAGAAGCGACTGAGTGAGGAATAATCTCGGCGACCTGCTGAATGACTTTATTGCTGGGATTGATTTTCCCGAGAGGAGTAACGCAGTAAAGAGCATAGGCGATAATTATATCCTCTCTGCTCCACGCGTTCATTGATTCTGCTCCTCGTCTAAGCGGATAGCTGTCATAAGCAGCTCCATACGCCGCTTGACATCGAGCCCGGAGAAAATACGCAGAAGCTCCGCTTCCTCTTTGGAGCGCTGCTGCTCTAAGTGAATCTCACCGGAGTTCTGGCCTATGACGCCGTTATTGGTCCCCACCGTTCCGACGTTTACGCTGTTATCGGTCCACCCCATCAGGTAGTCGACCGACGTTCCGAGAGCGTTCGAGAGCTTCTGCATTTTATCGGTACGAAGTGTTTTGATGTAGCCCGTTTCCCACTTGCGGACCGTGCTCGCACCGACGCCGACCTTATCGCCGAGCTCCTGCAGAGTGTACCCTTTCTCTGTTCTGAGATAATGTATTCTATCGCCTAAAGTCATTAAGACCGCCTCCCTTGAAAAAGATTACTCTTATTATAACACGCATTTGTCTTAAAGTGAATACTTTTGCTTAAAATTCACAAATATTTTCCAAAAGGCTATTTACAAATCCAAAAGGACACGGTATAATAAATTTGTCCTTTGGGACAACCGGTAGTGCCTACGAGGAAAAATCTCAAGGAAAGGAGACAGTATATCGTATGGTTGAAACTCGAATGTTGAGGGCCCACATGACCCTGAAAGGCGTTACTACGAAGGACCTTGCGGACGCGCAGGGCTGGAGTATGAGCACAGCCTACCGTAAGATTACGGGCAAAGTTGCCTTCACGGTACCTGAAGTGCAGCTCTGTAAGGAGCTCCTTGATTTGGACGCTCCTACGACGAACGCAATTTTTTTTGCGGCTGATTTGTCCTAAAAGACAAAAATGCGGCCGACGCTCGCCGAAACCGCTCTTGCAAGAGAGAATCTTATGCTTGACCGACTAAGCGCTGCGGTCAACGCGTTTTACGAAAATCCACAAAATATGCAAGCCTATTTGGCTTGGAAGAAAAACAAGGAGGCAAAACAAAATGAAAATCACCGTAACAATGGAACTGACTCAGGAAAACCTGAGCAAGCTGAGAGCCCTGCTCCCTGATACCGAGATTCCCGGTCAGGTAAGTATGTTCGATTCCCCTTCGGAAAAGCCCGTCGAGACTTCAAAGACCGAGGCCCCTGCTCCTGCGACTGAGACTCCGAAGACCGAGGACAAGCCTATCACGAAGACCGACATTCGCGCCGTAGCCCTGAAGCTCTCCAAAGCCGGCAAGCAGAAAGAGCTCGCCGACATCTTTGCGAAGTTCGGTTGCAAGAAGCTCTCCGACTTCGACAGCCGCACGGAAGACTATCCGGCGCTTATGAAAGAGCTGGTGAGTGTCAATGGCTAAGCACGCACTACTTTCCGCAAGCGGCGCTCACCGCTGGCTCGAGTGTACGCCGAGCGCACTACTTGAGCTTCAATTTCCGCAGACTACGAGCGAGTACGCCGAAGAGGGTACCGCAGCTCATGAGCTCTGCGAGCTGACCGCCCGCTATTTCCTCGGTGAGGTCTCCGAGATGGACTTTGAGAATCGTCGTGACGAATTGGCAAAAGGTCCTTACTACAACGCTGAAATGCAGGAATGCGCAAATGACTACGCAAGATTTGTTACTGAAAAGACCAAAGTTGCGCAGGAGTCTTGCGAGGACGCATTTACCGAGCTTGAGGTAAGAGTCGACTTCTCGAAGTACGTCAAGGACGGCTTCGGTACCGGCGACTGTATCATCGTCGCTGACAAGGTCCTTGAAATCGTGGACTTTAAGTACGGCAAGGGCGTTCGCGTTGAGGCGACCGGTAACCCTCAGATGAAGCTCTACGCCCTCGGCGCGCTTCTCAAGTACAACACGCTTTTCGACATCGATTCCGTTCGCATGACGATTTTCCAGCCTCGCCTCTCCGGCGTTCAGAGCTCCGACGAAATCACCGTCAAGGAGCTGCTCGAGTGGGCTGAGAAGTATGTCAAGCCCCGCGCTAAGCTGGCTTATAAGGGCGAAGGCGAGTTTGCCCCGTCCGAAGAGGTCTGCAAGTTCTGCCGGGCGAAAGCTCAGTGCAAAGCGAGAGCCGACAAGAATCTCAAGCTCTTCGATGAGGCTCCGGACGCTATGCTCCTGACTCCTGAAGAGGCCGGCGCGATTCTTGAAAAGGCCGCGGATATTCAGGCGTGGCTTACGGACCTTGAAGGCCTTGTATCTTCTACGCTGCTCAGCGGTCAGCCTGTTACCGGCTGGAAGATGGTCGAGGGCCGCAGCAACCGCAAGTTCGCGGACGAGTTGAAAGTCGTCGAGGCTATGAAGTCCGCCGGTTACGACGAGAGTCTGCTCTACGAGCGCAAACTGATTACTTTGACTCAGATGGAGAAGGACTTCGGTAAAAAGGCTGTAGCTGAAACGCTCGGCGAGCTTATCGTCAAGCCTCAGGGTAAGCCCGCTCTGGCTCCTGCAAAGGACAAGCGCCCTGAGTTCAAGCCCGAAGAACAGCTTCTCGCTGAGTTCGATAAGTAAGGAGGTCTCGTTATGACGGAAGCGGCAAGACGCAGAACGCGGGCGAGAATCCGCCTTATCAAAATCCAGTGGCTCCTCATTCTGGCGCTCATTGTCGCCTTGATTCTCTCGTTCGTTACGAGGCCGAGCGCTTCCGTTCCTGATGAGCCTAAGTCTTCGCCCGTTCGGGTAGAAGCTCCTGAGCCGATTACCGAGACCGCCGCGCCGGAGCCTGAGCTTATCGAGCTCGGCGAGTTCAAGACTACCGCCTATTGCACTTGCGTTAAGTGCTGCGGTATCTGGAGTGCGGAACACCCTTCTCGGGTCGGTACCGATTACGTGCAGCGAACAAAGAGCGGCACGATTCCGACCGCAGACCGCACGGTCTCGGTCGACCCCGCTGTGATACCTCTCGGAACGGTCCTCATTATCGACGGTCACGAGTACATAGCCGAAGATACAGGAAGCGCCGTTAAGGGAAACGTTATCGACATCTATTTTGACTCACATGAGCTTGCCGTCGAGTACGGCGTTCAGATGAAAACTATTTATATTAAAGGAGATTGATACTATGTCTACTCAAATCACTACTGGTAAGGTCCGTTTTTCCTACTGCAACCTCTTCACCCCTCGCGCCGTTCAGGAAGGCGCTACGCCGAAGTACAGCGTTACCCTCCTGATTCCGAAGAGTGACAAGGCCACCATGCAGAAAATCAAGGCTGCTATGGACGAGGCTAAGCAGAAGTTCATGGCAAGCAACAGCGGCAAGAAGCTGCCTACCAACCTCAAGAGCACGCTGCATGACGGCGATGGTGAGCGCCCGAACGGCGGCGAGTTCGGCGAAGAGTGCAAGGGCTGCTACGTTATCACCGTTAGCTCCAACAACAAGCCCGTTCTCGTCCACGCGGACAAGACCCCGCTGACTGACCCGCAGGAGCTCTACTCCGGCTGCTACGGCCGTGCAATCATCAACTTCTACGTGTATGACACGCAGGGCAACAAGGGTATCTCTGCCGGCCTCAACGGTATTATGAAGCTCTACGACGGCGAGCCTCTGGGCGGCGGCGTTGTTACGGATTCCGATTGGGACGACGGCTGGGAAGACGAGGACGACAACGACGACCTCCTCGGTTAAGCGTATGCTCCGGCGCGTTCGTCTCGGATTTGCTGAGGCGAACGCCGCCCGGAGGAAGGAGGCAATATGAGAACATTAGCAATCGATATAGAGACCTACAGCTCGGTCTCTCTGCAAAAGTGCGGCGTCTACGCCTACGCTCAGAGCCCCGATTTTGAGATTCTTCTCTTCGGGTACGCTTGGGACGACGGCCCGGTCGAGGTTATCGACCTCGCCAGAGGCGAGAGCCTGCCTGAGGAGCTCCAGAACGCTCTGTATGACCCCGAAATCTTAAAGACAGCATTCAATGCGTCTTTTGAACGGACTTGCCTGAGCGCGTTTATGGGCCGCGTGACGCCGCCCGAGCAATGGAGCTGTACCGCAGTCATGGCCCGAGAGCTGGGCCTGCCCGGTAGCTTGGAGGCTGTCGGCGAAGTCATCGGGCTTCCTGAAGACAAGCAGAAGTCTAAGACCGGCCGGGCGCTTATCCGTTACTTCTCGATACCTTGTAAGCCTACGAAGACGAACGGCAACCGGACCCGCAACCTTCCTGAGCATGACCCTGACCGCTGGGCTATCTACGTTGAGTACAACCGTCAGGACGTCGTCTCGGAGCGGGCTATCCGGCAGAAGCTCTCTCGCTTCCCGGTGTATGAAAAGGAACAGCCCCTTTGGATTCACGACCAGCATATCAACGACCGAGGCGTCGGCGTGGACCTTAACCTCGCGGAGCACGCGGTCGAGATTGACGCCGTTATCAAGGCGAGACTTCTCGAGCAGGCTAAGGAACTCACAGGCCTTGAAAACCCGAAGAGTACTGCGCAGCTCAAGAGCTGGATTGAGGACACTGCGGGTATTGAGGTCGAGAGCCTCAACAAGAAGAGTATCGCCGGTGTAAGAGCCGACGCTGACTGCGACGCCGTGGACCGTATGCTCGACATCAGAGCGGGTCTTGCAAAGACCTCAACTGAAAAATACAGCGCTATGCTTCGCACGGCTTGCCCAGACGGACGCATTCGCGGCTTGACTCAGTTTTACGGCGCGGCGCGTACCGGCCGATGGGCTGGGCGTCTCGTGCAAATGCAGAACTTACCCCAGAACAAAATGCCGGACCGCGACCTCGATACCGCGAGACAGCTCGTCGAGGCCGGAGACCTTGAGACTCTTGAAATGCTCTTCGACGACATTTCCGGGACTCTCTCGCAGCTTATCCGCACGGCCTTTATCCCGAGACCCGGCTACCGCTTCATCGTGTCTGACTTCTCTGCTATCGAGGCCCGCGTTATCGCGTGGCTCGCAAGCGAAGAGTGGCGCATGGAGGTTTTCAAGACCCACGGCAAAATCTACGAGGCTTCCGCCGAGCAGATGTTTCACCTTCCGAAGGGCTCCGTCAAGAAGGGCGACCCTATGCGGCAGAAAGGAAAAATCGCTGAGCTCGCGCTCGGCTACGGCGGCAGCGTCGGCGCTCTGAAATCTATGGGCGCTCTCGAGATGGGGCTCGAAGAGTCTGAGCTGAAACCGCTCGTCAATAGCTGGCGCGCTGCAAATCCTGCCATCACTAAATTGTGGTGGGACACGGATGCCGCCGCACGCAGGACCATTCAGACGAAGGCTCCTACTAAGCTGCCTTTCGGTATGGGCTTCTACAAGCAAGGGCCTCTCCTCAAGCTGAGACTTCCGAATGGTCGTGAGCTGAGTTACGTAAAGCCCAGAATCGACGACGACAGTATCACCTATGAGGGCACAATTCAGTCCTCGGGCGGCTGGGGTCGTATCGAGTCCTATGGCCCGAAACTCGTGGAGAACATCGTTCAGGCTACGGCCCGGGATTGCCTTGCGGTCGCCATTGACCGTCTGGAGCGCGCCGGTTTTCCGGTCGTGTTCCATGTCCATGACGAAGTTATCTGCGAGGTACCTATCGGCGTAAGCTCCGCCGAGGAAATCAGCAAAATCATGTCGGAGCCCATCGAGTGGGCGACCGGCTTACCGCTCAAGGCTGACGCCTATGAGTGCGAATACTATAGAAAGGACTAACCGCTATGAAGATAGACGTATTTAATAAGGTTGTCAAAGAGCAGCTTCTTGTCTGCGAGCACCTGCTTACCGGCAAGGGCCACGAGTACGCCCCTGACGCCGTAGACGAGAGCAACATCGACCGCCTTGCACACTTCAAGAAGGCGGCTGCGATTATTGACGGTACTCCGAAAGAGGCGTTGCTCGGTATGCTGACAAAGCACCTCGTTTCTATCTCGGATATGTGTACCGACGGCCGCAGCTACTCTCTTGACCGCTGGACCGAGAAAATCACGGACAGCATTAACTACCTGCTTCTGCTCAAGGCTTTGGTCGAGGAGGAGGCGAACGGCAATGGATAAAATTAAAGTCGCAATCCTCAACCCGACCGCAATCAGCGAGGCTGAGAAGATGATGGTCTGCGCAGCGCGCTTGACGCAGCGCGGGCATACGGTCAAAGACCTCTCCGACTTCCTCGCTCTTTACGATAAAGAGTACACCGAGAAAACGGCTAAGGTTATGACCCAGCTTCCGCACCCCACGATTCAGAAGTTCGCGGTCATCAACGCCGTAATTGTCGGAGCGTCAAGGCGATTCCTTGCCCAGATTACGAGACACCAGAACGAGGTCAAGTTCATGTCCGCGTCGCTGCAGTACAGCGACTACTCGAATGAGGCCGACTTCGTTGTCCCTTATGAGCTGCTTGACAGTCAAATGCGCTTCTCCTACCTCTCCCAGTGTCAGGACGCTATGCGGAAGTACAAGCTCCTCGTCGAGTACGGCGTGGACAACGACTCTGCCGGCTATCTGGCGCCGCAGGGTCTGAGAAACGTTCTGATTATCAGCGCGACGCCTTATCAGTGGAAGCACATGATAAGCCAGAGAACTTGCCGGCGCAATACCGCCGAGACCCGTTACGTTATGCTCCGCCTTTGGGAAGAGCTTTACGAATTGGCTCCGGCTCTCTTCTCTCCTGAGACGACTGGCCCCTTCTGCATGAAGGGCAAGTGTCTTGAAGGTAAGATGGCTTGCGGCGCTCCGCTGACGTCTGACCTTACGCCGCACGATATTCTTGAGCGGGATTTTCCGCTCTGTATGGAGGTGCGAGATGAAGATTAAGCTGATTGACTTTAACGGTCCCGCTCCTGTACGAGCACATGACAACGACGCCGGCGCGGACGTGTTCAGTCCCAGAGACCAGACCATCTACCCGGGACAGGTTTACAAGCTGCCTCTCGGCTTCGGTCTGGAGCTGCCTGATGGCTATGTGGGGTACATATTTCCTCGCAGCAGCTTGAGCGCTCGCGGTATCGTATGCGAGCTTCCGCCCATTGATTCCGGCTATCGTGGAGAGGTCCATGCTATCGTCTCGAATGTTGGCGGCGACGGCTACGACATCAAGAAGGGCGACCGTATCGGCCAGCTCGTGATTATGCCGGTCGTTATCCCTGAGTTCACGTATGCAGAGTCTGCCGAGCGTGGTACCGGAGCTTTCGGAAGTAGCGGGAGGTAAGACTATGAGAATAGACAAAGACAACTACTATCTGAATATCGCAAAAGCCGTCGCGGCCCGTTCTACCTGCCTTCGCAGGCAGTATGGGGCCGTGATTGTCGCAGACGACGAAATCATCGCGACCGGCTACAACGGCGCGCCCAGAGGTGAGGCCAACTGCTGCGACGTTGGGAAGTGCTACTGCCGAGAGCATTCCACGCCTATTGACGAGCACGCGGCTCGTCATGGGGACCAGTACGGGACCTGCGTCGCCGTTCACGCCGAGCAGAACGCGATTATCAGTGCGCCGAGGCGGTCCATGCGAGGTGCTACCCTTTACCTTGCATGCCTCGATGAAACCATTGACCCCGCTCCGTGTAATATCTGCGACCGCATGATTAAGAACGCGGGTATCACGAGAGTAGTAACGAGAGCCGGTACCTTTTAATGCCGACTCTTCAATACGACGGCTTGATAACGATTGCGACGGGTAGCTCGCGGCGTTCGGCAAGCTGGAAAACTAAAGAAATGCTCTGGTCTGAGTTCGTTGATAAGCTCGGCCGTGTGACCCGGACGCAGGAGACCCAGCAAGAGTACTTCCGTATGCCGAAGGAGGAACGCGACAATGCGAAAGACGTCGGCGGCTTTGTCGGCGGTACCTTAAAGGGCGGCCGCCGTAAAATCGACGCCGTACTGCAGCGTCGGCTTATCACCCTCGACATGGACTCTATCACGGCCGGCGAAGACCCTTGGCCTACGGTCGAGCTGATTTTGGGCTGCGCTGCGGTGCTCTACAGCACACATAGCCACACGGCGAAAGCTCCGAGACTTCGCCTTGTGCTTCCTCTCTCAAGGCCCGTGTCTCCTGAGGAGTACGAGGCCATTGCCCGCAGGATTGCAGGCGACATCGGTATCGACATGTGCGACGATACCACCTATGAGCCCCATCGGCTCATGTACTGGGCGAGCGCTTCCTCTGACGGCGAGTTCCGTTATGAAGTGCAGGACGGCCCGTGGCTGGACGCCGACGAGCAGCTCGCAAGGTATGCGGACTGGAAAGACCCGACTCAGTGGCCCGTATCGAGCAGGAAGTCCGGCACGATTCGGCGTCTCGCTGACAAGCAGGGAGACCCGACCGCGAAAGACGGTATCGTCGGCGCGTTCTGCCGTACTTACTCCGTTGAGGACGCAATCGAGACCTTCCTGCCTGACGTCTACATCAAGGGCGAAAACGGCCGCTACACCTATAAAGGCGGCTCGACCTCCGGCGGCCTCGTTATCTACGAAGACGGTCGCTTTGCGTACAGCCATCACAGCACGGACCCGACTTGCGGCAAGCTCTGCAATGCGTTCGACCTCGTCCGCATTCACATGTTCGGTAAGGACGACGAAGGGAAACCCGCGAACACCGCGGCGAACAACCTTCCTTCTTATAAGAATATGTGTAAGTGGATTGAGACCAACTGTGAGAGCGTTATGAAGGAGCTGCAGAGCAAGCAGCTCGACTACATCGTTCAGCTCTTCGGCGAGGGCGACGAGGCTCCTGATATGAACTGGGTCTCACAGCTTGAGGTAAATCCGAAGACCGGACACGCAGCGACTACGGTAGAGAATATTCGTATCATCGTGAAGAATGACCCTCGGTTTAAGGGGACCTTCTACTGGGACGAGTTCATGGAGAGACCTATGGTCTGCGGAGACCTCCCTTGGAGAAAGGCCGACGCAAAGCCGCGCTCGTGGGACGACACCGACGACGCCGGCGTTCACAATGTCCTTGAGAAGGACTACAAAATCGACTCTATGCCGAAGACCCGAGAAGGCGTCGACCTTGCTCTCGCCGACATCACGAGGCACCCGGTACGCGAGTACCTGCGGAGCCTTATCTGGGACGGCGAGAAACGCTGCGAGACGCTCTTCATCGATTACCTCGGCGCCGAGGACTCCCGGTACACGAGAACGGTAACCCGTAAGGCGCTTATCGGTGCTGCCGCGAGAATCTTATCTCCGGGCTGCAAGCACGACCACATGCTCGTTCTTATCGGCCCGCAGGGCTGCCGCAAGAGCACGACCTTGAAGAAGCTCGGTAAAGAGTGGTTTTCGGACTCGCTCTATACCATGTCCGGCAAGGACGCTTACGAGCAGCTTCAAGGCTTTTGGATTATCGAGCTCTCCGAGATGGCTGCGACCCGTAAAGCTGAGGTTGAGCAGATTAAGCAGTTCGTCTCTAAACAAGAGGACAACTACCGCGCGGCATACGCTCGCCGCACGCAATGCCACCCGAGACAATGCGCCTTCTTCGGCACCACGAATGACGAGGAGTTCCTGCGTGACCCTACCGGCGCCCGCCGTTTCTGGCCGGTCGTCGTTACCGACTCGGGTAAAACTCTTGGGGACAAGCTGACCGCTTCTATCGTGGACCAGATATGGGCCGAGGCCGTGACCTACTACGAGGCCGGTGAGACTTGGTACCTTGACGGTGCGGTCGAAGAGATGGCCCGCAAGGTGCAGGCCGACCACACCGAGGCGAACGGCAAGCTCGGTCTTATCGAGAACTTCCTTGAAGTCCTGCTGCCCGAGGGCTGGGACGATTGGGACCTCGAAAAGCGTCTCATGTTCTGGAGCGGCGGCTTCGGCGAGGAGCGTAACGGCACCGTGCCGAGAACAAAGGTCTGCGCACTTGAAGTCTGGCAGGAGCTTTTCAAGGGCGACCCGAAGAGCTATTCGCAGACTCAGGCCCGCGAGATTATCGGGCTCCTGCGCATGATTCCGGGCTGGCGGTTATCCACCTCCGTCAACTGCGGAGCAATTTACGGCAGGCAGAGAGGCTTCGTGAAAGAGGTCTGAGGTAGCAAAGGTAGCACTTAAAAGGCCAACTTTTTTCGTTAGAGGGTAGGTCGTACAAGCGCACTTGCAACAAAGGTAGCACTTTGAGAACTACTTGCAACAAAGTGCTACCTACTCTGCTACCTCGAAAAAGCCTTATATATCAATGCTTTTGGCTACTTGGTAGTACTGGTAGTCGAAAAATCTTAAAAACATTTTTTGAAAAAGTAAAGGGGCACTCGACGCAATCTCGTCGCCCCCTCGCATTACATGTATATATAGGGAATCTTTGTTACACGCGCTACTCGACTACCTAAAGGAGGGATTTTATGTATGAAAGCACTTTTGAGCGAAAGCTCTGTGAGCATATCAAGTCCCTCGGCGGTAAAGCGTACAAGTGGGTGTCCCCGGGAGCTCCGGGGGTGCCTGACCGAATCGCGATATTGCCGGGGGGACGAATAATTTTTATAGAGGTCAAGCGGCCGGGGCTGAGTGACGGTTTGAGTGTCAGGCAGAAAAAGGTCATCGCGACATTAGAGGGGCTCGGCTGTACTGTTTGGCGTATCTCCGATATGGAGGATTTGAAAGCGAGGCTAAAAGCCGATGGAATATAAACCTTACTATTATCAGGACTTCGCGGAGAAGTTCATTCTCGATAACCCCGAGGCGGGGCTCTTACTGGATATGGGTATGGGGAAAACGGTAACGAGCCTGAGCGCTGCGGACAAGCTCCTGAATGACTACTTTGCCGTGAGTAAGGTCCTTGTTATCGCTCCGCTGAAACCAGCAAAGGAAACGTGGCCTCCCGAGGTCAAGAAGTGGGACCACCTGAAACACCTGAAACTCTCGCTGATTCTCGGCTCGAAGGCTGAGCGTATCGCGGCTTGCGAGCGGGAGGCAGATATTTATATCGTTAACCGCGAGAATGTCGTCTGGCTTGTTGACCACTTCAAAAGCAAGTGGCCTTTCGATATGGTTATCATCGACGAGCTCTCGAGCTTCAAGTCCAGTAAGGCGCAGCGCTTCCGGGCTCTGAAAAAGGTGCGGAAGTATATCAAGCGGATTGTCGGTCTTACCGGCACGCCGTCGCCGAACGGACTGCTTGACCTGTGGCCGGAGATGTACTTGCTTGATGAGGGTAAGGCTCTCGGCAAAACCCTGACAGGGTATCGCGATACTTACTTCGTCCCGGATAAGCGGAACGCCACGACCATTTTCTCATGGAAACCGAAAGACGGCGCGGAGGACCTTATCTATGAGAAAATCGGTAAGTTCTGTATCAGTATGAACGCGGCGGACTACCTACAGCTACCGGACCGGCTTTTTCTCCGTCGTGAGTTTGAGCTTACCCCCGAGGCGATGGAGCTTTATAAGACTCTTGAGCGGGACACTCTTCTTCCGTTTGCCGACGGCGACATCGACGCGCCGACCGCTGCGGTCCTGACGAATAAGCTCTTGCAGGCTGCGGGAGGTGCGGCTTATGACGAGAATGGCAACGTTAAAGTCCTGCACGACTGCAAGCTCGAGGCGTTAGACCAGCTTATCGAAGAAGCGAACGGTCAACCCGTTTTGGTGTTCTACGCCTTTCGGCATGAGCGCGACAGAATTATGGAGCGGTACCCGGAAGCGGTAGATATTAAAGACGACGGGGCGGTCGTTCGCTGGAACGAGGGCAAGATTCCGATTATGCTCGCCCACCCTGCGAGCGCGGGGCACGGCCTGAACTTACAGGCAGGAGGTCATATCGCGATATGGTACGGCCTTCCTACCAGTCTCGAGCTTTACCAGCAGGCAAACAAGCGGCTACACCGTCCGGGACAAAAGAAAACGGTCCTGATTCACCATATCCTGATGAAGGGCACCTATGACTACCGCGTCTTAGATGACATACTCGCGCCGAAGGAGGTAAGGCAGAACGCTTGCCTCGAGGCTTTGAAAGCCAGAATCAAGGAGGTATCAAAATGACAATACAGGAAGCGAAGGACTTCCTCAACAGAGGATATAGGTCCAGAGAAAGAATAAAGGTTAAGGAGGAACGTATCGACGAGTGGATTCGCAGAGCTGAGTCTATCACGGCTGAGATTAAGCCGGTCGCTTCGTTTTCTTCTACCCCGTCGAAGAAGGTCGAGGACGCCGCTTGCGCTATCGTCGATTTGCAGTCGGAAATCAAAGCGGAAATCTACGAGCTTGCAGCCATCGAGCTGGAAATCGGGAGAGCTATCAATCAGGCAGTTACCGACCCGACCCTTAACGCTCTGTTAGAGATGAGGTATCTTAAGTACCTCAAGTGGGAGGAAATCGCGGTACGACTTGACATCACTTTCCGCTGGACGATGACTCTTCATAAAAAAGCTCTCACAATTTTTACCGAAAGCGCGTTAATTCACGCCGAACATGCGATATAATATATGATGAAAAAGTCGGATGAAGAGTCCGGCTTTTTTTTGCGTTATCGGGACTTCCGGTATCGCGGGCGGAGCACTGCGCGGGCCTCCGGTGCAGTGCTCCGTCTATTATTATGAATGGAGGTTAGCAACAACTAACGAGGGAGGGACGAACGTGGCTAAGCTGACCGATAAGCAACGGAAAAAGATTATAGCTGAATCGGTGAACGGCTCGAGCATTCGGGCGCTGGCCGCGAAATACGGCGTCTCTACGACTACGATTCAGCGCACGTTAAAAAGCGACAACGACCTAAAACAAAAGGTCGCACAAAAAAAGGCTGAGAACACGGCAAGCATTCTGGCCTTTATGGATTCTAAGAAAAATGACGTTTGCGGACTGATTGACAAGCTGCTTGCGGCTATGGGAGACGAAGACAAGCTCGCTGCCGCGACGGTCAATCAGCTTGCTACCGCTATGGGTATCGTCATTGACAAATATACAGCTAACGAGGCAATTAAGTCGTCCGACGCGAAGGAGACCAACTTCTTTGAGGCGATTCGTGCTGCTGGAAAGGAGGTTGACCTGAGTGCAATACCAGAGCTTCAGTCCTCGGCAGAATGCGACCCTCTTCTGGTGGACGAAACCGGAACATCAGAATAGAGACGGCCTTATCTGCGACGGGTCAATCCGTTCCGGCAAGACGGTCTCAATGGCTATCGGCTTTATCATGTGGAGCATGGCGAGCTTCGATAAACAGAACTTCGCTATCTGCGGCCGCACGATTGAAGCGCTTCGGCGTAACGTTATCGTACATATTCCCACATGGCTTGAGGGTATGTTCGAGGTTACTGAGCGCCGCAGCGAGAATAAAATGGTCGTCACTATCGGCAATCGCTCTAATACCTACTACCTCTTCGGAGGCCGAGACGAATCCAGCTACACCCTTATTCAGGGCATTACTCTGGCGGGAGTCCTCTTCGATGAGGTCGCCCTTATGCCTCGCTCCTTCGTAGAGCAGGCTATGGCGCGCTGCTCGGTCTCCGGGTCGAAGTTCTGGTTTAACTGCAACCCCGAGTCGCCGGGCCACTGGTTTTATAAAGAGTGGATTCGTAAGGCGGCGGAGCGCAATATGCTCTACCTGCATTTTACGATGGACGACAACCTCAGCCTTGATGAGAAAATCAAAGCCCGATACGAGGGTATGTATTCCGGCGTGTTCTACGACCGGTATATCCGTGGTCTCTGGACCGTCGCGGAGGGCTTGATATATACAATGTTTAATAAGGACTATCATGTAGTCCCTTCCGTGCCTCGCGATTACGAGGAGTACCTTATCTCTTGCGACTACGGCACCTTAAACCCGACCTCGGCCGGGCTCTGGGGCCTCTGTGAGGGAAAATGGTACCGCGTTCGAGAGTACTACTACGACGGACGCAAGGAACGGTATCAGCGAACGGACGAGGAGCATTACGCAGCTATTGAAGAGCTTGCGGGAGACCTCTCGATTCGGAAAATCATCGTTGACCCTTCCGCCGCCTCGTTTATCGAGGTCATACGCCGGCACGACCGCTTCATGGTCGAGCAGGCAAGCAACCGAGTCCTTGACGGTATTCGCGATGTTGCTACCCGGCTGAACGCCGGCGACATTTTCTTTTGCGACTGCTGCACGGACTGTATAAGAGAGTTCGGTTTATATCGGTGGGACGAAAAAGCCGCCGAAGACCGGCCGCTAAAAACCGACGACCACGCTATGGACGATACGAGATACTTCGTTCGCGCCGCGTTCCAACCGTCGAGATTCAGTTTTTAAGGAGGTGCGATAAATGCCCTTATTCAAGAAGCCTATCGAGCAGGAGTTTTTCAATTTGCGCCTCCGCGCCGGCAGGCCTATGACCGAGCTTGAGTTCTACGCGCGAGAGCTTACCGACTGGGAGACTTCTCCTGAACGGCGCGAGATGATTGACGGCGACCGGTACTATACCGGAGACCATGACATTCTCAAACGCCAGCGCACGGCTATCGGCCCTGACGGTAAGCTGATTGTGATTGAGAATCTCCCGAACAACCGCATTGTGGATAACCAGTATGCGAAACACGTTGACCAGAAGGCAAACTACCTTCTCGGTCAGCCTATTTCCTTCTCCTGCGAGAATGACGATTACGCAGCCGAGGTCAAGAAGGTACTCGGCATGAGGTTTATGCGTACTCTCAAGAGCGCGGGAGTCGAGTGCCTCAATGCGGGTATCTCGTGGCTTTATCCCTATTACAATAAAAACGGCGAGCTCGCATTCCGGGTATTCCCCGGCTACGAGATTATGCCGTTCTGGGCGGACGCAGCTCACACCGAGCTTGACTCCGCCCTTCGCCTTTATCCGGTCGAGGTCTACTACGGTACCGAGAAGAAAATCGTTAAGAAGGTCGACCTCTTCACGCCGGAAGGCGTCACGACCTACATCTTTGAGAACGGCGTACTCACGCCGGACACTGAGAAGCAGGCCTATGTTAAGGTGAAGGACAGCAAGGGTAACGAGCAGCCCCTGAACTGGGAACGCTTCCCCCTTATCCCTATCAAGTACAACCCGAAGGAAGTCCCTCTCATTCGTCGGGGCCGCTCCTTGCAGGACGCTATCAACCTCCTGCAATCCGACTTCGTGAACAACATGGAGGAAGACGTCCGTAATACTGTCCTTGTCCTCAAGAACTACGATGGACAGGACCTCGGGGAGTTCCGGCGTAACCTGACGACCTACGGAGCTATCAAGGTCCGCACGGTCGAGGGTACTGACGGCGGCGTGGACAGCCTTGAAATCTCGGTAAACTCTGAGAACTATAAGACCGTCCTCGAGCTTCTGAAAAAGGCGCTCATTGAAAACCTCCGCAGCTACGACGCGAAGGACGACCGCCTCTCTGGTACGCCTAACCAGATGAACATTCAGAGCATGTACTGCGACATCGACCTCGACGCGAACGCGATGGAGACCGAGCTGCAAGCCTCTTTTGAAGAGATTCTCTGGTTTGTGAACACCTACCTTGCCAACACCGGCAAGGGCTCGTATGAGAGCGAAGATATTACGGTTATCTTCAACCGCGACATTCTTATCAACGAGTCTGAGGCTATCGATAACTGCTCTAAGTCCGTCGGCATTATCTCCGACGAGACCATCGTCGCTATGCACCCGTGGGTCGATGACCCTGCAGCCGAGCTTGAACGGCTCGAAAAGCAGAAAGAGGAAACTGACCCCTACCGCGCGGCTTTTGAGCAGGCGCGGGCTTTGCGTAACCCCGAAGGCGGTGACCCGGTAAATGAGGAATGATAAGTACTGGGCCAACCGAATGCGGATTCTTGAGGAGTCCTTGCTTGATAAGGGGTACGACTACGTTAAAAACCTCGAGCGGCAATATGCAACCGCTATTCAGGATATAGAATCGCAAATCGCGAGATGGTATCAGCGGTTTGCGGCCGAAAACGGCATAACGCTCGCCGAGGCGAATAAGCTGCTTACCACGCAGGAGCTTGACGAGTTCCGGTGGACCGTTGAAGAGTACATAAAACACGGTCAAGAGAACGCAGTCTCTCAGGCGTGGCTCAAGCAGCTTAAGAATGCTTCTGCCCGCGTCCACGTGTCAAGGCTTGACAGCTTGAAGCTCCAGCTACAGGAGCAGGCCGAGGCCTTACACGGGGCGCAGACGGAGGCCCTTAATTCGTCCCTGAGCGAGGTTTACCAGCGAGGCTATTATCATACCGCCTTTGAGCTCCAAAAGGGCATGGGGGTCGGCTGGACGCTTCACGGGCTGACCGATGAAGCTATCAGCAAAGTACTCTCGCGGCCGTGGACCTTAGACAGCCAGACCTTCAGCGATAGAATCTGGGCGAACAAGCAGGCGCTCGTCAACAGCGTCAACACGCAGCTTACTCAGATGATAATGCGAGGTGCGGCTCCGGATAAAGCCATCAAGGCTATCTCCGACCGTTTTCAGGTCTCTAAGTCGCAGGCCGGGCGTCTGGTTATGACCGAGAGCGCCGCCTTCGCGAACGAGGCCCGCAAGGACTGCTTCAAAGACCTCGGCGTCGAGAAGTACGTTATTGTGGAAACCCTTGACAACGAGACCTGCAGCCTCTGCGCGCAGTTCGACGGCAAGGTCTATCCTATGAGTGAGTATCAAGTCGGCGTTACCGCGCCGCCTTTTCATCCGTGGTGTCGTGGCACGACCGCCCCCTACTACGAGGATATGCAGGGTCTCGGAGACCGCTTCGCGAGAGACGTGAAGACCGGCGAGAGCTTCGATATTCCGAAGGATATGACATATAAGGACTGGAAAGCGAGACAAGACGCCGCCTATGGCGCTGGTACCGTAGAAAAGTTCAAAAATATGTGGTATAATGAATCTGCTGATAAAAAGCAGTATGAGAACTACAAGGCTCGACTCGGTGCAGACGCGCCTAAGAACTTTGCGGCTTTTCAGCAGTTAAAATATAATTCTGAGAACTACAAGGACCTTACAGGCTACTACCGATACAAGGGAGCGAATCCTACAAGCGATAAGCGCTTTTGGACCGCGCATAAAGCGGTCAAGGCTCTCCACGATGAGGGCAAAGTCCGGACAACCGGAACTCTGGTCGCCCCGCCTCTGGGGCGAGTCGCTATCAAGGCGAACGAGCACGCCGAAAAACGGTTTGCCTCTCGCGGCATAACCTTAGAATGGACTCAGAATATTATTGATAACGCAGACTTCGCGCTCAAACAGCGTAAGGGCACGCAATACGCCTTCTATACGAGTGAGGGCTTTGCGGTCCTTGATAATAACGGCGAGATTGGTACCGCCGGGCAACTGGACGAACGCGGCAAGCTGCTATATGACGAGGTGATGAAACATGTCCGAGCAAAATAAGGTCAAGTGCCCTTTACTGAATAAGGAAATTGACTGGGGCTATTGCTGGGAGCTTTGCAATATCGCTACCGACGATATTCTTCTTGAGGGCGATACCGTTCCCGACTGGGATAAGGCTCTCGAGGTATGTAAGAAGTGCGGTCGATATTCGAGCGAGCCAGAAGGCTCCTGATTCGAGCCCGATTTTTCAGAGGGTAAATCTAAGGGCCCCTCAGTTAAAACGCGATACGGGAGACCGTGGAGCCCCACAGAAGCAATAGTTGATTAGAGCGTCCCTGCTTTTTAGCAGGAGGCGCTTTTTTCATACAAAAATTACCGCCTTACGCGGCGGACAACAAATAGCGTACCCGCAATACCGGGACTGGCCGGATAAAAAGGACAGCGGGAGACAGGAGGACAAAATGTTGGACTGGCTGAAAACTATTTTGGGAGAAGCGTACTCCGAGGAGATTGATAAGAAGGTCTCTGAGGAAATCGGCAAGAACTTCGTGGCGCGTGCAGACTTCAACACTCTGAACACCGAGAAGAAAGCTCTCGCCGATACCGTCAAGGAGCGCGACAAGCAGCTTGAGACCCTCAAGGCCTCTACCGGCGACGTCGAGGCGCTCAAGACGCAAATCGCTACTCTCCAGACTGAGAACACCGCAACGACGAAGGCCCATGAGGCAGAAATCAAGCGTCTCAAAATCGATAACGCCGTTGAGCTGGCTCTGTCTGCTGCCAAAGCGAAGAACGTAAAAGCCGTGAAGGCGCTGCTCGACCTTGATAAGGCTGAGCTCGACGCGGACGGCACCGTTAAGGGTCTGGCCGACCAGATTAAGAAGCTGGCCGAGGCACCCGACAGCGGTTTTATGTTCGACACTACGAAACCGAAGAATGACTTTAAGGGCTTCAAGCCCGGCGAGAGCGGAGACCCGGCACCTTCCGGCGATAAAAAGCCGGAGAATATGACTTACGACGAGCTCTGCGCGTACCTCGCCGAAAATCCTGACACAAAACTTTAATATGAAAGGACGATTTTACTATGGCAAACAGCAAGTTTGATTCTAAGAGCTTCAATGCTGAGGCGTTCAAGTACATGGTGGACCGCGTTCCTAACCTCAACCTGAACGAGCTCAAGAAGTCTCGTGCCCTTGCGGGCAACCCCGACATCCGCGGTGTGTTTACCGCTCAGAACGGCACTGCGTATGCCCGTCTGGCTATGCGCGGCCTGATTGATGGCGATGCCGTTAACTACGACGGCCAGACTGACATCACCGCAACCTCCACTAAGACCTTCGAGCAGGGCGTCGTTGTCGTCGGTCGTGCGAAGGCTTGGACTGAGAGGGACTTCTCCTATGACATTACTGGCGGCGTTGACTTCATGGACAACATCAGCCAGCAGGTGGCCGAGTATAAGGACCATCTGGACCAGAACACGATTCTCGCTATTCTTGCCGGCATTTTCGCCATGACCGACGCAAAGGGCAAGGAGTTCGTGTCTAAGCATACCCTCGACGTAACCGGTGTCGGTACCGGAGCAATGGCGGCTTCTACTCTGAACTCCGCGGCGAACAAGGCTTGCGGCGCGAACAAGAAGAAGTTCAAGCTCGTGTTCATGCACTCTGACGTTTCTACCGGCCTTGAGAATCTCAACTTGATTGAGCGTCTCAAGTATACCGATAAGGACGGCATTACCCGCGACCTCGAGCTCGGCACGTGGAACGGCAAGCTCGTTGTTGTTGACGACGACATGCCGGCTTCTGATGGCTACTTCGACGCCGATGCCAACACTGATGGCGCATTGAAGATTGTCGCTTCTGGCACTCCTGCTGCAGGCGAGATTCTTCTGTCTAAGGTAACTCCGTACTTCGGCAGCAAGACTCTGGCTGCAAACGATTATGTCGTTGCAGGTACTCAGTATACGACCTACGTTCTCGGCGAAGGCGCTATCTCCTACGAGGACATCGGCGCGAAGGTGCCTTATGAGATGAACCGTGACCCGAAGACCAACGGCGGTGAGGACACTCTGTACACTCGTCAGCGCAAGGTCTTCGCTCCTTACGGTATCTCTTATGAGAAGGCTTCTCAGACTTCTCTGTCTCCTACCGATACCGAGCTCAAGAACGGCGCGAACTGGGCGTTGGTGCATTCCGGTGAGACTACCGCGTCTCAGCGTTCCTACATCAACCACAAGGCCATTCCTATCGCGCGTATCTTCTCCAGAGGTTAAGGCCTATGGAGATACTCGCGGCAGTAACCGCCCGACTGTCGGCCCTCGGTTATACCGTGACCGAGACCGACAGCGCGGCGCTTGATTACAATATTAAGAAAGCCGAGACGACCCTAAAGGTACGAACGAATCAGCTCGAAGTGTCTGAGGGCCTTTTCTATGTCTGGGCGGATATGGCTGCGGGCATGTTCCTCACAGACAAGAAGGCTTCCGGTGCGCTCTCTGAGGTCTACGACTTCGACGCGCCGGCTAAGAGCATTTCTGAGGGCGACACCTCCGTCACCTTTGCGATTGCAGATACCGGCTCCTTTGAGGACCAGTTCGACGCAATGCTCGCGAAGATGGTAAACCCCGACGCGGAGCTTATCGCAGCGTTTAGGAGGTTGGTATGGTGAAAAGCTATCAGAACGCTCTACGGAGGCTCTGGGACGGCCTCTGTGACGTTTATGTCCTCGAGACAGCGGTAAATAAGGCAAACGGCCGGGACGAGCCTACGGAGGTCCAGAAGCTCCACGGCGAGCCCTGCCGTTTGTCCTTCTCAAGTATTTCAAGCACGACTGAGCGGGACAGCGCACCGCTGATTCAGCAGTCTGTCAAGCTCTTCGTCTCGAAGACCGTAAAAATCCCGGCGGGCTCTAAGATAGTCGTAACGCAGGAAGGCCGGACTACCGCTTATGCGAGGTCCGGCGAGCCTGCGGTCTATAGCTGTCATCAGGAGATACCGCTCGTCCCGTTCAAGGAGTACGCTTAATGTCCCGCTGGGGACGCTGCGACTTCTCTCAGTTCAGGGAGTTCGCGAAAGGCTTTGAAAAGCTGAGCGACTCTGAGATAGACGACCTCTGCGTGGCCTGCAGTAAAGAGCTCGCCGCAAGGCTTCTGGCTCTCGTTATTCCGGCTACCCCGGTCGGCAAGTACCCGAAAGGCTCCGGTAAGAAAGGCGGTACCCTCCGCCGAGGCTGGGGTGCTAAGAACGGTAAAGCCGGCCGCGAGTATGCGCAGTCCCTGACTGTCACAAAGTCCGGGAATACGTATATGGTCGAAATCATAAATCCGGTCGAGTACGCCTCGTATGTCGAGTTCGGTCACCGTACCGTAAGCGGCGGCTGGGTCGAGGGCCGGTACATGCTGACTATCTCTGAGGAAAAGCTGAGACGAATCGCCCCGTCTGTGCTTGAGAAGATGGTGCTTCGGAAGCTGAAGGAGGTCTGCAATGGCGGAAATTAGTACAAACATTATCTTAGACGGAATCACGCTGGCCCTGAGGTCCGCTTTTCCCGGCAGTCACATCGAATCAAACGCAGTAAAGCAGGGGCTTCGGCAACCTGCTTTTATTGTGCTTTTGATTAACGCCGAGGTCGCGGACTACCCGGCTCAGCGCAAGAAACGTCTTCCTCGTTTTGATGTTCTCTACTTTCCGAAGGCCGGGCGTGAGGACTGCTACGGCGTGGCAGATACCCTCACCGAAGTGCTTGAAGTGATTGACCTGCCCGGCGGCGATAAGCTACGCGGTACGGATATGAGTTTTCAGGTGACGGACGGAGTGCTTCACTTCCTCGTCTCCTATAACCACTTCACGTATAAGACGGCCGAGGAGGTCAAAATGGGAACTCTGAAAATTGAACAAGGAGGAAACTGATATGGCGAAAGCTACTGCGGCGGCAAAGTCCGTCGCTCCTACTCACTCCAAAGAGCAGCTTTTGAGGTCTCAGCGCTACGCTAAGCGCCGCGACCTTCTGGGCGCGCTTCTGGAGGACGGTAAGTGGTACACCCTCGAAGAGGTTGATACCGCTATCGAAAACTTTATGAAAGGCAAGGTGAAATAATATGGCCCTTGGCGGTGGAATCTGGGCAGTACAGAACAAGGTACTCCCCGGCACGTATATCAACTTTTCCAGCGTGGCTAAGGCGTCCGCTACTCTCTCCGACAGAGGTTACGCGGCTATGCCTCTTATGCTGGACTGGGGTCCCGACAGTACGGTCTTTACCGTGACGAGCGGCGACTTCCAGAAGAACAGCCTCAAGATTTTCGGTCATGCGTACACTGATGACGCTTTGCTGCCTCTGCGCGAGCTTTTCCAGTACACGCAGACCCTCTACGCCTATCGCCTGAATGGCGGAGGCGCTAAGGCCGCTTGCGCTTACTGCACGGCGAAGTATTCCGGCGTTGCCGGCAACAAGCTCTATGTGGTTATTGCGGCGAACGCTGACAACTCCAGCCTCTTCGACGTCAGCCTCTACTACGATACGACTCTCCTCGATACGCAGACCGTGGCTGCGGCTACCGCGCTCAAGGATAACGACTTCGTAACGTGGAAGACTACCGCGTCTCTCGCCGCGACTGCGAAGACCCCGCTCACCGGTGGTACGAACGGCACGGCAAACGCGGCGGCTCATCAGGCGGCGCTCGATAAGTTTGAGAGCTATAGCTTCAATACTCTCGGCTGCCCGTCCGACGACTCGACCACTATCAAGCTGTATATCAACTACACAAAGCGCCTCCGCGACGAGGTTGGTGCGAAGTTCCAGACCGTTATTTTCAACCTCGATTCCAACGAGAAGCTCGCAGACTACGAGGGCGTTATCGAAATCGGCAGCAAGGTGACGGACTATGATTCCGGCATTTCCGGCCTCGGCCAGTACGGTCTCGTGTACTGGATGACCGGCGCGTCTGCGGGCTGTGCCGTGAACAAGTCCAACACGAACAAGAAGTATGACGGCGAGCTCACCGTCGACGTGGACAGAACGCAGGCCGAGCTCGAGGCAGCAATCAAGGCCGGCCGCTTGATGTTCCACAATGTCAACGGCGACGTTCGCATTCTCGAGGACATCGACTCTATGATTACCGTCTCCGACACAAAGGGCGACGTCTTCAAGTCGAACCAGACTATCCGCGTCTGCGACCAGATTGCGAACGATACGGCGGTCCTCTTCAACACGCGCTACCTCGGTACCGTGCCGAATGACGCGGCTGGCAGAATCGCTCTTTGGAACGATATTTGCAAGCTCCATCAGGACCTCGAGTCCATTCGCGCTATCGAGGACTTCGACCCCGACAGCGTAACCGTGGAGCAGGGCGACACGAAGAAGGCTGTCCTTTGCACTGTGAAGGACCTGAACGTCGTGAACGCTATGGCTCAGCTCTATATGAGCGTCATTATCATGTAAGGAGGTTTGAATTATGGCTCAGCCTATTATGAACGCGCTTGACGCGATTGCGGGCTCTCAGGCTTCCGCGTATGTCACGATGGCCGACGGAAATAGATACTGCTTCATGCAGCTCTATTCCTTCGAGTCCAAAATGGACATCTCCGTAGCTGAGGTGCCTATCCTCGGCAAGTCCGGCAAGGGCAATAAGCCGACCGGCTGGTCCGGCACGTGGAGCGGCACCGCCCACTATAATCAGTCCGTTTTCCGTGAAATGCTCCTCGAGTATAAGCGTACCGGCTTTATGCCTACGTTCGATATTCAGGTCGCGAACGAAGACCCGACCGCTTCTGTTGGTCGTCAGACTATCATCTTGAAGAACTGCCTCACTAAGGGCGGCATTCTGGCGAAGTTTGACGCCGACGCCGAGACTCTCGACGAGGAACTCGAGGGCACCTTCGATGACTGGGAAATGCCCGAGACCTTTAGCTTGCTGAACGGCATGCAGTAAACCAACATAAAACAGGAGGTATTTTACTATGGCTAAGAATCTGACTGCGTTCCTTGCTCAGAACGCGAAGAAAATCGACAATGTTACCTTTATCGCTTCCGACCGTTTTGTCGACCCTGATACCGGTGAGGCTATGCCGTGGGAAATCTGCTGCATTACCGCGGCGGAGAATGCTGGTCTGAGAAAGGCCTGCATGCGTACCGTCCCGGTACCCGGCCGCAAGGGCCAGTTTACGCAGGACTTCGACGCGAACGCCTACCTCGCGAAGGTGGCTGTCCGCTGCACGGTGTTCCCGAATCTGAATGACGCCGAGCTCCAGCAGAGCTATGGCGTTATGGGCGCGGAGCAGCTTATCACCACTATGCTGACCCCCGCCGAGTTCGAGGACTACTCCACTAAGGTCCTGCAGGTCAATGGCTTCCAGTCCGGCGACGAAATGGTGGAAGAAGCAAAAAACTAATACTCGGAGACGACCCGGAGGCGAACTACGTCTATTACTGTCTCCATAAGTTCAAATGGCCGCCGAATGTCTTCCTTGACATGGACCCGTATACGCAGGCGTTCATTATCGCTGCTATCGATATAAAGGTCGAGCAGGAGAAGAAAGAAGCGTCCAAAGCAAAACACGGGAAAAAGCGCTGAGGTAAAGCCGGGTCAAGCCTCGGCACCTATTCCCGGAAAGGAGGAGGCCTATGGCCCTTATCAAGTCGCAGCTCGTACTTACGGACGGCATGACCGGCCCGCTCAAGAGTATCAATAAGGCGATGAACATTGTACTTAATAGCTTCGAGGCTATGCAGGACGCGTCCGGACGGGCTATCGACACCGCCTCCATTCAAGAGGCCCGCGAGGAACTTGCGAGAGCAAGTGCCGCGCTGGACCAGTTGGAAGACCATACGAATAAATCAACCGACGCCTTCAGCCGGCTCGCGAAAGCCATCGGGCTTGTGATGATTGCCCGCAAGGCGCTCGATACCATCAAGACCGGAATTGATTATGCCTCCGACCTTGCCGAAGTCCAGAACGTCGTCGACGTTACTTTCGGAAGCGCTACGGAGGCTATCAACTCGTGGTCGAAAGAGTGTCTTGCCGCTTACGGCATGAACGAGGTAAGCGCAAAGCGGTACGCCGGCACTATCGGCGCCATGCTCAAGTCTTCCGGCCTTGCGGGCGACGCCATTGTAGATATGTCGAAAGATATGGTCGGCCTTGCCGGCGATATGGCGTCGTTCTATAACCTTGACCTTGAGACCGCCTTCGAGAAAATCCGTTCCGGTATCTCCGGCGAGACAGAGCCCTTGAAGCAGCTCGGCATTAACATGTCGGTCGCCAACCTCGAGGCTTATGCCCTCTCGCAGGGTATCACAACGGCCTACAACGAAATGTCTCAGGCTGAGCAGGTCATGCTCCGGTACAATTACCTTATGAGCACGACCGCCGACGCGCAAGGCGACTTTGCCCGCACGCAGGATAGCTACGCCAACCAGACCCGGCTTCTCTCCGAGAGCTGGCTCGAGTTTACCGGCATTATGGCTGAGCAGCTTCTGCCGGTCCTTACGACCATCGTCTCGTGGCTGAATAATATCGTCGCCTTCCTCACGGAGAACGCAGATATGGTCAGCGCGGTACTCGTGGGGCTGGCTACTACGGTCGGCATTCTCGCCGTTGCGTGGGTCGTCCATGCCGCTGCTCAGTGGCTGGCTGTCGCGGCAAATCGGGCCCTTATTGTTTCGCTCCTCTCGAATCCGATTCTCTGGATTGCCCTTATCATTGGCGTACTTGTCGCGGCGATGTATCGGTGGATTCAGTCTATCGGCGGCGTTAAAAATGCGTGGGAGATTTGCAAGCTCGCGCTTATTGTGGGCTGGAATGCGGTCAAGCTCGCATTCTTTACCGGCGTCTACTGGGTCATTGACCTCGTAGACAAGCTCAAGCTCTGCTGGCAGAAAGCCGGCGTCGCAATCGCGAACTTCATGGGGGATATGAAGGTCTCTGTACTGACGATTCTCCAAAATATGATTAACGGCGCTATCGATATTATCAATAAGTTCATCGGGGTGCTGAATAAAATCCCCGGCGTGAGTATCGACGCCATTGAGCATGTGACCTTTGCAACGACTGCGGCCGCAGAAAACGAGGCTGCGAAGTCCGCTCGTGCGGCAGACCTTGCCGCGTATGAGAGCGAGCTCGCCAGCGCAAAGGCCGGAAGAGACGCGCATATCGACTCTCTGAAAGCTGAGCTCAATTCTTCTGTCGACGCTTTGCAGGCTGCTTACGCTCAGGCGAAAGCCGACGCCGCGGCGGACAGCTCTGCGGAACAGACCGCTCTTGACGGTATCGGCGCGGACACTGCTGGCATTAACGACAGCGCGGGAAGCGCGGCCGCGTCCTTGAAGGAAACGACCGAGGACCTGAAATATATGAGAGACCTTGCGGAGCAGGAAGCAATCAACCGTTTCACGACCGCCGAGGTCAAAATCGATATGACCGGCATGACTAACCGCATTGATTCCGATATGGACCTTGACGGCGTGCTGAATACTCTGACCGAGGGCTTCGCGGAAGCACTCGAGGTCGCTGCTGAGGGGGTGCATGAATAATGTATAGCTTTTACTTCGGAAGTCTGCTTTTACCGGTTACGCCGCAGAAGCTGACGACCAAAATCAAGGGGAACAACAAAACGCTTACCCTTGTCAATGAGGGCGATATAAACTTCCTGCGCTCTCCCGGCTTGACCGAAATCAGCTTTGACGTTGTTCTCCCTATGCTGGGGCAGTACTCTTTTGCGGGTACCTTCCGCAGACCTGACTACTACCTCGGTATTTTCGAGAACTACATGACAAGTAAGACTCCGTTCCGCTTCATCGTGAGTCGTGTGTCGCCCTCTGGGAGACTTTTGTTCGATACGAATATGAAAGTAAGCCTTGAGAGCTATAACATCACAGAGGACGCCACAAAAGGCCCTGACGTGACCGTTTCGGTTACGCTCAAGCAGTATATCGACTACGCGACGAAGACCGTCACGGTAACGAAACCGGCTGCGGCCGCGAACAAGCCCACCATCAAAGAGGAGAAGAAGCGCGAGACTTCGAGCAAGCCTAAGACGAAATCCTATACCGTAAAGAAGGGAGATTGCCTCTGGAATATCGCTAAGAAGTATTACGGCAACGGAGCGCAGTACACAAAAATCTATAACGCGAATAAGGGCAAGATAAAGAATCCTAACCTTATTTACCCGGGGCAGGTGTTGACGATTCCATGAGTAAAGTAGATTTAATCATTCAGAGTGGCAGCACGATTCTCTACCCCATTGTTGAGGAAGGTATCAGTCTTTCGTGGGACCGCAAGGGCTCTCCCGGAAAGCTCAAGTTTTCCGTGGTAAAGGATTCCGTCTTGTCTTTTCAGGAAGGAGACGCCGTAAAGCTGTCCGTCGACGGAACGGATATGTTTTACGGCTTTGTCTTTACAAAGAGCCGCTCGGGGCACACGCCGAACGTTATTGAGGTTACCGCCTACGACCAGCTCCGCTACTTCAAGAACAAGGACACCTATGTCTACTCGAACAAGAAGGCGAGCGACGTTATCAAGATGATAGCTGAGGACTTCGGCCTCAGCGTGGGAACTCTTGAGGACACGGGGTACGTTATCGGCTCGAGGACCGAGGACAATACTACGCTCTTTGACATTGCCCAGAATGCGCTTGATGAAACGCTGCGAGCGAAAACTAAGCTCTATGTGCTCTACGATAAAGTCGGCAAGCTGACGCTGCAGGACATCGAGAGCATGAAGCTGAATCTGCTTATCGACGCCGACACTATCGGCGAGTACTCCTATTCGAGCACCATCGACAAGCAGACCTACAACCAAATCAAGATTACCTTTGAGAACAAGGATTCGGGCAAGCGCGAAATCTTCATTGCGAAGGACAGCTCGAATATCAACAAGTGGGGCCTTCTGCAATACACCGATACCGTCGAGCTCTCCGCAAGCGGCGCGGCAAAGGCAGAGGCTCTCCTAAAGCTCTACAACACAAAAACCCGCTCGCTCTCTATCTCCGACGCGCTCGGCGATACGAGAGTCCGGGCGGGCTCGTCCGTTATTGTTAAGCTGGGGCTCGGAGACATCAACGTCCAAAGCTACCTACTGGTCGAATCGGTGACGCACAAGTTCAAGCAAGAGCAACACCTGATGGACCTGAAATTGCGAGGTGGTACATTTGTCACTTGATATGAACGGTTTTTTAGAAAACGTAAAGCGCGCCGCGGTCGAGGCTGTAGCCGCCGGCAAACCCTTCGGCTTTATCCTCGGTAAGGTGACGAGTGTCTCCCCGCTCAAGGTGCAGGTTGACCAGAAGCTCGAACTTACTGCAAGTCAGCTCATCTTGACGAATGCGGTGCGAGACTTCACCGTTTATATGACGGTGGACCACCAGACAGAAGAAACTTCCGGCGGCAGCGGCTACGCAGAGTTCGCAAGTCATAAGCACGCCTACAAGGGCAAAAAGGCCTACAAGGTACACCTTGCCCTAAAGACCGGTGAGCAAGTGCTTCTCCTGCGGGCCGACGGCGGCCAGAAGTTTATTATCTTAGACAGAGTGGAGGCGCCAAAATGATACCTAAAGTAGAAGACGACCTTTTGACGCTTGAGGTCGAGACTCAGCCGAGTCTTACTTACGCTCTGGATATTGAGCATGGGCGCATTCGTGGCATGGTAGACGAGCTCGAGTCGCTGAGGCAGGCTATTTACCTGATTCTCAGCACGGAGCGGTACGCCTATCTCATTTACTCATGGAACTACGGCGTTGAGCTCGTCGAGCTTATCGGCCAGCCGAAAGAGTATGTGCTTCCAGAGATTAAGCGTTGCATTACAGAGGCCCTACTGCAGGACGACCGAATCACCGCAGTAGACGGCTTCGAGTTTGAGACTGGAAAAAAGACCGTGCACGTCACCTTTACCGTGCATAGCATTTTCGGCGATTTGGAGGTGGAAACCGATGTATGAGGATAAAACCTATGAGGCGATTCTTCAAGAGAAACTCGCCCGCATAGCGTCGAGCCTTGATAAGCGCGAGGGCTCGATTATTTTCGATGCGCTTGCGCCGAACTCCCTTGAGAGCGCCATGATTTATGTGGCTCTCGATACTGTACTCAATGAGACCTTCGCAGACACCGCAAGCAGAGACTACCTTATCATGCGCTGCGCTGAGCGCGGTATCACGCCTCTGCCGGCGACCTGCGCCGTGGGTATCGGCGAATTCAGTATGGATATTCCTGTCGGCACGCGCTTCTCCTGCGATAAATACAACTGGGCCGTGACCGAGAAAATCGAGTCTCTCAAGTATTACCTTACTTGTGAGACCGCCGGTGCGGACCCGAACAGCTACACCGGTCAGCTTATTCCCATCGAGTATATCGAGGGACTCGCGACCGCGGAGCTGACGAGTATCGTTATTAACGGTGAAGACGAAGAAGCGACCGAGACCCTGAGACTGCGCTACCTCAACAGCTTTGAGAATCAGTCCTACGGCTTCAACCGTGGGCAGTATATCGAAGTCACCGAGGCACTGCCGGGCGTCGGCGGGTGCAAGCCCTACCGTGCGTGGAAAGGTCCCGGAACGGTCAAGCTCGTTATTACGGGAAGCGACTACCAACCGCCTTCCGATACCCTTATCAATACCGTGCAGACGACCATCGACCCGACACAGAACAGCGGCGACGGTATCGGTCTTGCCCCTATTGACCATGAGGTTACGGTCGTCGGCGCAGCAGGTACTACGGTCAATATCTCTACGACCCTGACTTTCGCCTCCGGCTGGAACTTGACCGAGTGCCTCCCGTACATTCAGAGCGCTCTTGACGCCTACTATCTCGAGCTCAATTCGACGTGGAGTAAAGAGGCAGGGCTGATTGTCCGTGTATCGCAAATCGAGTCGAGACTCCTCGCGCTCGCCGGTATCGTCGATATTTCCGGCACGACTCTGAACGGCCAGACGGGAAATCTCACGCTCGATAAGGACGCGGTTGCGGTGAGGGGGTCGTTCACAAATGCGTAATTTCAACAACATCAGAACCATCGACCTCAAAGAGTATCTTCCAGACGTGCTGAAAGACGTGCAGGAAATGCGGGCAATCATGGAAGCGGAGACCCCGGAGGTACAAGCTATCTGGGACGCCTGCGAGGATTGCATGAACGACCAGTTTATCTCTGAGGCTACCGAGAACGGCGTGGCCCGCCGGGAGAAAATGCTGGGTATCACGCCCTTCGCGACCGATACTCTTGACGACCGCAAGCTCCGGCTGCTCAGTCGGTACAACGAAAATATTCCCTACACAAGGAAAAGCCTCGCCGCTCTGCTTGAGTCTCTCTGCGGGGCGGGAGGTTATGTTTTGACTATCACGACGGCGACCTTTACCGTCAATGTGAAAGTCGCGCTCGGCGTCAAGAAGCAGGAGACGATTATCTCCGAGACGCTTGAGCGCATTCTGCCGTACAACATGGTCTTTACGGTAGAGCTTCTTTATAACACGTGGGCTAAGGTCAAGCCCTATAAATGGAGCGAGGTCAAGCCGCTCACGTGGAAAGATTTGAAGGAGGAGGTACTTACTTAATGGCTACCTACACAGACAACTACAAACTGAAAAAGCCGGCTCCGGAAGACTTCGCGGACATCGCGGACCTCAATGAGAACGCGGATAAAATCGATGCCGCACTCAAGGACAAGGCGGACCTCGACGAGTCCGGCAAGCTGAAAGAGGACCAGCTTCCGAGTCTGTCCTATATCCCTACCTCGCAGAAAGGCGCGGCAGGCGGCGTCGCAAGCCTCGGCGCTGACGGCAAAGTCCCTTCCGGGCAGCTTCCTGCTATGGACTATATCCCCACTTCTCAAAAGGGCGCAGCGGGAGGCGTTGCAAGTCTGGGCTCTGACGGCAAGGTCCCTTCGGGACAGCTTCCTTCGCTCGACTATATTCCTACTTCGCAGAAGGCCGCAGCGAACGGCGTTGCGTCCCTTGACGCGAATAAGAAGGTCCCGGTCGCACAGATTCCCGCCCTCGGCTATATCCCTACCTCACAGAAAGGCGCGGCAGGCGGTGTAGCTACTCTGGGAAGCGACGGCAAGATTCCCGAATCTCAGCTCGGTACGGTCGGCATACCGCCTCAGATTATCGCCACAATTCCGAGCGGCAGCTCCGTCACCTGCAAATGCGGCTCTAAGACCTTGACCGCTACGAGCACTGGTACCGTGACATTCAACCTGACGGGGTACGGTACATGGGTCGTGACGGCTACAAAGGACGGGCAGACCGCGACTGAGAGCGTTGTCGTGGACGATGTGAAGCAGTATAAAATCTCGCTCTCCTACTTCTCCGCTACACTGAAAGTAACCTCGGACTCCGGCGCTACCGTTACCGCTACGAACGGCACGAAGACCTTCTCCGGCACCGTGCCTACGAGCGGCGTGCTCTCCCTGACGATTACCGCGTCCGGTACCTATACCGTTACCGCTACAAAGAGCGGAGAGACGACCGACCCCGTGAGCGTGGCAATCACGACCTCCGGGCAGACCTACTCCGTCGAGTGCCTGTTCTTCAACAGTGTGCTCTCTAAGAACACGTGGGCGCAGATTGCGAAAGCCTCCGCCGCGGGCAAGGCCTCTCAGCTTTGGTCTGTCGGCGATACGAAGGACATCACGGTCGGAAGCGAGACCCTGACGCTCGTAATTATGGGCTTCAATCATGACGACCTCGCAAGCGGTGGTAAAGCCGGTATTACCTTCGGCCTGAAAAACCTTATGGCAACTACGCGCCGAATGAATGCCTCGAATACAAATAGCGGTGGCTTTACCGGCTCTGAAATGTACTCGTGGCTGCAAAACACGCTTTTGCCGACTCTGCCGTCCGACCTGCAGGCGGTGCTCAAGAGCGTCAATAAGAAGACCTCCGCAGGCAGTCAGAGCTCGACTATCAACACAAACTCGATGAAGCTCTTCCTCTTCTCCGAGATTGAGATTTTCGGCTCGACTACCTACTCGAAAGCCGGTGAGGGCTCGCAGTACAGCTACTTTGCTACCGCCGCGAACAGAATCAAATACCTCTCCAACGGCTCCGGGTCTGCGTACTGGTGGTGGGAGCGTTCTCCTTATGGGAGCAACTCCGGCTACTTCTGCGGTGTGAACGGCAACGGCGACGCGGACAATTACTACGCCGACGGCGCCAGCGGCGTTTGCTTCGGCTTCTGTGTTTAATCTACTATCTTTAGTCAATCCGGGGCCCTTGTGGCCCCGGTAGGAGGTAAAAGCTAACTATGTCAGTTTATAAAGCACTGCGAGGAGACAGCTCGGTCCAGTTCGTAGAGACTGCGCGCAAGCTCGCCGTGCATACAAGAAAATGCTGCCTGAAAATGCCGAAGAGGTATACCTTCTACGGTGCTCAGGAGCTAAGCGCTCTCGCCGATACCGTCTACAATGAGGTCAAAATGGCGAACAGCGTTTTTCCCGGAAATCAGCACGAGGCGCAGCTCCGGCAAGACCATCTTATCGAGGCAAACGCCACGCTTCAGGCGCTTATCGGTCAGCTCGGAATTATGGCAGACCTTCTCAAGCAAAATCCTGAAAAGCTGCGCTGGCTCGGTAATTCTCTCGAGGAGTGGGCTTCCCTCATCAGTGAGGAGGCTAAGCTAATTTCCGGCGTAAAGAAATCGGATAAGGAGCGATTCAAGAATCTGCCCTAACCGATATATGGGTCCTGTCATGATACTGTTGTCTTGTCCTGCGAACTGGTGGTGGGAGCGTTCTCCTAATGGGAGCAACTCCAACAACTTCTGCAATGTGAACAGCAACGGCAACGCGAACAATAACAACGCCAACAACACCAACGGCGTTTGCTTCGGATTCCATAAGGAATCAGGTCCGACGTAGTAAGCGGGAAACCGCCGAAATCAGTACCTTTATGGAAGGATGACTCGTACCCTGCCTTTTGGCTAAAACACTCCTTTGATGTAGTCGCTCGGACGCTGCTTGCATGGCACGGTTTACGCGGACCGTGTTTCATGGGCGGTACTACTATGCAGTTACTTTTACGCGTGAAATCCTGCAACACTGTACAAAGGGGACAATTTTTAATGACAAGCGAAGAAAGACACGAGGCTCGCTATCAGAGGCGAGTCAAGAAACGGCAAGAAAGACGCCTCGCTCTCAGCAAATCCTGCGGAGATTTTGAGGACGTCTTTTCTTATGAAAACCTATATCAATCCGGGCATATCTGCTGCCGCGGCGTTAGCTGGAAAAGCTCCACGCAGACTTACCGCTTTAATCTCGTAACGAATACGGCCGCAACGCGTCGCGCGCTTCTTGACGGGACGTATAAGAGCCGAGGCTTTATTGAGTTCGACCTCTACGACCGAGGAAAAATGCGGCACATCAGGAGCATTCATATCAGCGAGCGCGTCGTGCAGAGGACGCTCTGCGATAAGGTCATCAACCCGACCTTAAAACCATCGTTCATCTATGACAACGGCGCAAGTACCGAGAACAAGGGAATCGACTTCGCTCTCAACCGCCTTTCCTGCCACCTGCAAAGGCATTACAGGAAGTACGGGCGGGAGGGCTATGTTCTTCTCTTCGACTTCTCCAACTACTTTGCCAACGCACAGCATTGGCCGGTCAGCCGCGAGCTGGCAAAGCGCGTGCATGATGTGAGAATCAGGGCTCTTGCGAATGAGTGTCTCGATAACTTTGGTCCCATCGGTTACGGACTCGGAAGTCAAATCTCGCAGACTGCCGCTCTTATGCTGCCGAATAAGCTCGACCACTTCATCAAGGAAAAGCTCGGCATTAAAGGCTACGCCAGATATATGGACGACGGCTATCTGATTCATCCGAGCAAGGAATACCTCAAAGAGTGTCTTACTCGCATGAAAGAGGTCTGTGATTCTCTCGGCATTATTCTTAATACGAAAAAGACAAAAATCAAGAAGCTCAGCGAGGGCTTCAAGTTCCTGCAAATCCGCTTCAAGCTGACAGAGACCGGGAAGGTGCTTCGCAAAATGAGTTTTGAGAGTATTAAGAAAATCCGGCGCAAGCTCAAAAAGTTCAAGCTCTGGAATATCGAGGGCAGAGTCGTGAAAATCGCCGGCAAGCTCGTCCGGCGCGTATTCCCGCTCTCAGATATTTGCAGCGCCTATGAGAGCTGGCGCGGACACATGAAGCGAGGAAACAGCTTCCATGCCGTCGAGCGCATGGACCTATATTTTAAGAAACTGTTCGGATTCCACCCGAATAATAAAATCGAATGGAGGAAAGCGCTATGTACTTAATCACAAACTCGGCAAATCTCATTGTCGAAATCTGCGAGCACCCCTGTTATGTTCGCAAGCAGGCAAACGGCGTTGTTGTTCTCAGCGAGCAAGACAAAGCCGACGCGATTTACTCGAACGACTCCAACACCTTCTGGCCTACTCAGCAGGTCGGGTATCTCTGCGACCGGCATACTCTCGTTGAAGTCGAGAGTGTTCCCACGGAAGTTGTCGCCGGCTTCTACTTCTATCATGCTGGGGAGTTCTACACGACTGAGGCGAATCTGACCGCCCTCGCAAAAGCGCGGGCTCCGGAGCTCGCGAGTCTTGTTTTCGTGAAAATGGCAGAGACAGAACAGCTCGACGACGCGACTCTCACGGAACACGCCGAGCAGTTTTCAGAATGGGCATACCCGGTAGCTTATGCGGTCAAGGCGATTTGCTCTTACAAAGGAAAACTGTACCGCTGCATACAAGCGCACAGCTCGCAAGCAGATTGGACGCCGCCGGCTACTGCAAGTCTTTGGAAGGAAATCGGAGACCCTACGGTCGAGTACCCCGAATGGTCTCAGCCCCTCGGCGCGCATGACGCCTACGCGCTCGGCGATAAGGTTGCGCACAACGGCAAGCACTGGGTAAGTACTGCCGCAAATAATGTTTGGGAGCCGGGGGTCTACGGCTGGGAGGAGGTTACTGAATGACGGTTTATCAATGGCTCTGCCTTTTCGGCGTGCCTGCGCTCATTGCGGCCATCTTCAAGTACCTGCACTCCCTCGTCAAGAAGAACGCTCTGGACACGGCTGCGGTAAAGGCGGGGCTGCAAGCCTTGCTCAGGTCGCAGATGATTAGCGACTACAACAAATGGGAGGAACGCGGCTTCGCTCCTATCTACGCCCGGGAAAACTTCGAGAACTGCTGGAAGCAGTACCACTCCCTCGGCGTGAACGGCGTTATGGACGACCTCCATAACAAGTTCTTAGAGCTGCCGGTATCGCCACCCGATGAGAGCTAAGAAACGAGAGTTTTCCAAAATCATAATCGCCATTGTCGGGACCGCTACGGGAGTCGTAACGGTCTTTACTTTGGCCGTCGTTTGGAAAACCGGCGACACTTCGCCGCTTGCATACCTTATTCCCGCCATCTTCGCCGAGCTCGCTACCGCGACCGGCTTCTACTACAGTAAGGCGAAAGCCGAAAACCGAATCAAGCTCCGTAAGAAGTACGGGCCTGATATATACAATGATTCAAAGGAGGACTAAAACCATGTTAGAAAGCGTACTGCAAAACCTTATCAATATCGGCTGGGCCATGCTTATCTTCCTCGCCGCGTACCTCGCGAATGTTGCCTTTTCGCTCTGGTACAACATCAAGATTCTGCATGAGTCCTTTGATAAGGACAAGCTCATCGCGAGCGGCCTTAAGATTCTGACCTTCGTGGTCGGGCTGACGCTGCTCTGCACGGCAATCACGACTCTGCCCCTATTCGCAAATCAAGTCGGCTGGGCGATTCCTGAGGAGTATTCCGACCTCTTCGCGGACCTCATTATTATCGGCGCCGTGCTGCTCGTGGCCTGCAAGTACATCAAGGAGGCCTTTACTAAGTTCGTGGCTATCCTGAACGCTAAGACAGAAGGAGGTACCGAAAATGAGTAACAGCCCGCTCGTAAACTATACGAAAATCTCGCCGAATAAATCGAGCCCCCGTAACCACAAAATCGATACCGTAACTATCCATTGCGTGGTCGGTCAATGCTCGGTCGAAACCCTCGGCAACGTGTTCGCCCCTACTTCCCGGCAGGCGTCCAGCAACTACGGTATCGGCTACGACGGCCGTATCGGCATGTACGTCGAGGAGAAAGACCGCTCGTGGTGCTCCTCGAACGCAGCGAACGATAACCGTGCAATCACGATTGAGGTCGCCAGCGATACCAAAGAGCCTTACGCCGTAACGGAGAAGGCCTACGCCGCGCTCATCGACCTGCTCGTCGATATTTGCAAGCGCAACGGTATCAAGGAGCTCAAGTGGAAGGCCGACAAGTCTCTTATCGGTCAGCCGGACAAGCAGAACATGACCGTGCACCGGTGGTTTGCGAATAAGAGCTGCCCCGGTACATATCTCTACGAACGGCACGCCAAGATTGCCTCTGAGGTCAACAAACGTCTCGGGAGTACGAATATCAAGCCCGAGCCTGAAAAGCCGTCTGGGGGCTTGTATCGCGTCCAGACGGGTGCCTTTAAGGTCAAGGCAAACGCAGACGCCATGCTGGCTAAGGTCAAGGCGAAAGGCTTTGATACCTACATGGTGAAGGTCGGAGACCTCTACAAGATTCAGGTCGGGGCCTTCAAGGTCAAGGCGAATGCGGAGGCTACGCTGAAGAAGCTGCAAGCCGCGGGCTTTTCGGCCTTCATCACGACTGAGGAGGGCTCCGCTGTAGGCGCAGGCAAGTCGGTCGACGAGCTCGCCCGGGAGGTCCTGCAAGGCAAGTGGGGCAACGGCGCGGAGCGTAAGAAGCGGCTTGAGGCTGCGGGGTATGACTACGCTGCCGTACAGAAAAAAGTAAATCAGCTCGCCTAAGAGATAAGGCCGGAGTCGTTCCTTCGTGGGACGGCTCCGGCCTTTTACTATTTGCGGTAGAAATGCAACAGAAAGTTCGCAGAATCCCGGCAGTTTTGCGCGCTCCCTTTTCTTACCAAACACGGTAAAATAATAATTGTCAAGGGGAAAACCTTGACAAAGAAAAGAGCCCCCGTTGTTCCAGCAACGAGAGCTCAGAAAGGAGGTCAATCATGGACGGCTACCACACCGACTACGGATTCATGGGCTTGGTAAACGGAGAGTACATGCTCTTCGCGACCGACACCGAGTACCTTGAATACGTAACTGACGACTAACCTCGTCCGCTCGAGAGCTTGGCCGGTCGCAAGACCGGCTGAGCTCGAGAGTATTCATATATTATATCGCATTCAGGCGAGAAAGTAAACCCTAAGGAGGTAACGATTCTATGAATTTCCAACGCGCTTGCTATAGCTACTCCGCCTTGCGGCGGTGCGCGGACACCGTAAAGGCTACTAACTGGACCGTTCGCCGGTCAGCAGAGCATTTCAGCAAATGCTTTGAGGTAAAGAAGGTATTCGAGCTTTGCTATGACGAGACGCATTGCCTGCTCTTCGACCCGGACTTTTCCCCGTGGTATGACTACCTTAAAGCAGTCGACCGCAAGTACACGAAGAAGGAGCTCGACATGAAGCTGCGTATGTGCCACCGCTTCCTTGCAAACGAGCTCAACGCGATTCTGGCCGCTATGAGAACTGGCGAGGTAGACGCGATTGACTGAAAGCGGTAAAACCGCAACGGAAAGTTCGCAAAATCCCGGCTGTTTTGCGCGCTCCCGAAATCAGTAAAACGCGGCATAATAATAAATGCAAGGTGCGTAACACTTAAAGCAGGGAGGCAAAATAAAATGACCTATGAAATCGAAATTACTCGGAACAACGTAACTCCGGCTAAGTTTTTTGCAGAAATCCGATTTGCGTGCAAAAAGAAAGGTATTGATTTTGGCCTTGAACTTGAGCAATTCGTAAATCCTGTGCAGCCCAGCAATCACCGCTATGCTGTTATCAACGGCGAGAAAGTCTGCTATGCTGGCAATTACCGCTACGTAGAGCCCGCAGAGTCTGCACCCTGCGAGGCTGAGGTTTGCCGGGACCTGCCCTATGATTGCCAAACATTCGTCCGCGGCTTTGATGGCGCTTGCTACAATGAGATTTGCGAGTTCACTTTTGACGACGAAAAGACTGGGCACGGATATTACTATCAAATGAATAAGGACGCAACAGCATAAGAAAGATTCGCCCGCAAGGGCGTTTCTTTCGAGCCGAACGCTTTAGCACACTACTTTATTAAAGGAGGCAAATCAATGGCAAAAAGAGTCGGAAAGACCGACGACCAACCTTTTGTAAAGCTCTTCCGAGAGCTTACATACCGCTGGACTCCGTGGGAGGTCTGGCAGGACTTCGTTACGATGTACGCTTGCGCTATCTCGAACGCGGTCGACAAATCCCACTTTGAAAAACGCGAAGAGCTCTACCTCAAGCGGATTCAGAAGTACAACAAGAAGGAGCAAGAGATTTTTCCTCAACTCGCTGTGGAAGTGGTCCTTGCTCTCGAAAAGAATCCGGAGCAAGACTTCCTCGGAAGTATCTTCATGGCACTTAACCTCGGCAATGACTCCGGCGGGCAGTTCTTTACACCCTACGACGTTTGCCGAATGATGGCTGAAATGACTTGCGACAACGCGCTGCCGACTATCGAGGCAAAAGGTTATATCTCAATTAACGACTGCGCTTGCGGCGCCGGCGCTACTCTGATTGCCGGCGTTCACGCTACGGCTAAGCAGATAAGCAAGGCGGGTCTGAACTGGCAGAATCATATTCTCGTGACCGCGCAGGACGTTGACTACACCGTAGCCTATATGTGTTATATCCAGCTCTCGCTTCTCGGCGTTGCCGGTTATATCAAAGTAGGCAATTCACTTACCGAGCCTATGCGCTCGGACGACTCATTGGAGAACTACTGGTTTACACCGATGTACTGCTCCGATGTGTGGACTATCAGAAGGCTTCTCAAGGGCAGAACGCTCTTATAAGCAAATATATTTTTCAGGAGGTTTTTATTATGGCAACTATCACAACGAAAGAGACCCGCGCCTTCAACTGGGCGAATCCGGGTACGCTCAAAGTCGGCGATGAAATCGTCGAGACTCTCAAGGACGGCCGCGAGGTCGTGTTCGTCGTCATGGACGATGGCGTTATCGGGCTGAAGAATCTGCTCGGCTACCACTGCATGAATGAGGACTGGACCAACAAAGGCGGTTGGCTTGCCTGCGATATGCGCCGCTACCTCAACAAGGAAGTTATCGCGTTGCTCCCCGACGAACTCGTCGCGGCTATCAAGCCCCGCAAGTTCGGCGAAGAGGAGGACAAGCTCTGGCTCTTCTCTGAGATGGAGGTCTTCGGCGAGCATGACTGGACCGAGAAGGACCCCGACCGCAGCTTCCAGTTTGAGTACTTCAAGGACCGCCGAAACCGTATCAAGGTCGACGAGGACGGAGATGCGGCATGGTGGTGGGAGCGTTCTCCTTATGGGAGCAGCTCCTACACCTTCTGCTATGTGGGCGGCAGCGGCAACGCGGGCCATAGCGGCGCCTACGGCACCATCGGCGTTTGCTTCGGCTTCTATATCTAATCATCAATCTATGAATCCGCGGGGCCTTGTGCCCCGCGGTGAAAGGAGAACGACACTTTGGGACTTAAAGATTTGCGGCTTGCGAAAGGCTATAGCCGCACTGAGCTGGCGAAAGTCAGCGGAATTCGTTATCAGAAAATCCGTGATATTGAGGTCGGTATTATCAAGCCCGAGAATATCACGCTCAAAACGGCTCTCAAGCTCGCGCAGGCTCTCGACTGCCAGCCCGAGGACCTGACAAAACCGGATAAGGAGGAAGAATAATGGCTCGATATTTTAAGGTCACTGAAATCGACCGAGACAGCTTTATCGAGGCGGTTGGCGAAGATTTAGACTGCGCTCAGTTGGTTACCGCATGCGACGGCATTGGCTACGCTGCGGTAGATGATACCGAAGAAGATGAAATCGCCATTCCTCTTGATGTTTTTGAGGAGGAAAGCGAATGATTATTGACGGAAAAGCTATCGCCGCTCAGGTGAAGGCTTCCTTGCAAGGCTCTGACGCAAAGCTCGCCGTTATTATGGTCGGCGACGACCCTGCTTCCTCGGTTTATGTCCGCAATAAGGAACGCGCTTGCGCCGAGGTCGGTATTCAGTCCTGCTCTCGCAGGCTGCCAGCTACGGCGTCGACCGAAGAAGTCATTGCGTCTATCGCAGAGCTCAATGCATGGGCGGACGGTATCCTCGTACAGCTTCCTCTTCCGGAACACATTGACGAGAAGAAGGTACTCGGCGCAATACCGCCGGAGAAAGACGTGGACTGCTTCCACCCCTATAATATCGGAAAGCTCTTGACCGGCGAGGCGGGCCTCAGGCCCTGCACTCCGGCCGGAATCCTTCATTTGCTGGGAGACGTAAGCGGGAAGCACTGCGTCATTGTCGGGCGCAGCAATATCGTAGGCAAGCCCCTTGCCCTCATGCTTCTGCGTGCGAACGCTACCGTTACCGTATGTCACTCTAAAACGAAAGACCTTGCGAGCTATACTCGTCAGGCCGATGTACTTATCTCGGCAGTCGGTAAGCCGCGCTTTATTACCGCGGACATGGTTAAGCCTGAGGCGGTCGTTATCGACGTCGGAATCAATCGGGACGAGAACGGTAAGCTCTGCGGGGACGTTGCTTTTGAGGAGGTTGCGGCGAAGGCGTCTGCGATTACCCCAGTACCCGGCGGGGTAGGCCCGATGACCGTTGCCATGCTGCTCAAGAACACCGTGTACGCGGCTTCTTACCAAAAGCGGTAGAACTGCAACGAAAAGTTCGCAGAATCCCGGCAGTTTTGCGCGCTCCCTTTTTCTACTGAACACGGTAAAATATAATTGTCAGTTGGAAAACACTGGGAATTACAAAGGAGGCAAACATAATGAAAGACATGAGCATTATCGCTAACAAGAAGATTATCAATAAGGAGACCAACGAGGTCCGTCTGGTCGTGCACATTGACGAGGAGAATCGCAAGATTCACTCCGTACCCGTGGATGAGCCTAACGCCGAGCCGAGTATCATGGCTGCTGCAAGCTATGACCGTCGCTGGAAGCTCTACGAGGCCGCTGAGACCGAGGCCGCTGAGACCGAGGCCGCTGAGCCCGAGGCTAACCACGACGCGCCTATGAAAATGTCGGACGTCGTTACTAAGCTCGAGAGCCTGTTCGACATTCTGAATCGCGTCTACTTCGACAACGCGCTGCCGAAACCGGTCATCACCGTTCAGTCTACCCCTAAGGCTTACGGTCATTGCTCTACTAAGAAGATTTGGAAGAGCGAGAGTGACGGCCAGTATGAAATCAACATCGGCGCCGAGTTCCTCAATCGCCCGTCTGCTAATACGGCTGCGACGATGTGCCATGAGATGGTCCATCTTTACTGCCTCGTGAATGAGATTCAGGACACTTGCCAGAAGGGCCGCTACCACAATAAGACCTTCAAGGCCGAGGCTGAGGCGAGAGACCTTGAAATCGGGTACGACCGTACCGTGGGCTTCTCCCACACAAATCCAACCGAGGCCTTCAAGAAGACCCTCGAAAACAACGGCTTCGTGCTTGAAGTTCCGTTCGCCCGCGTTATGCCTGAGGAGAAAGCAAAGGCCGAACGCGAAAAGCCTCACCGCTACGTTTGCCCGGTCTGCGGGCAGGAAGTTAAGACGACTGCTGACCTCAGCCTCATTTGCGGTATCTGCGAGGTCGCTATGGAGAGGGCTGACTAAAAGGACTCCAGAACAGCCCGTATCGCGTCCAAAGTTTTCAGAGGGTAAATCTAAGGGCCCCTGAGCTAAAACGCGATACGGGAGGTCTGAGGCTTGCCCGGGGAGGTTTATATGAGAGACGAAGAGTACCTCTTCAAAGAAGATGTACGAGAAAAGGCGATAACAGCCCGGAGCGCTAAGAAGCGCCCTCGGCATAGCGGTTGCCGCCTACCGCAATACACGGCAAAGGAGATGAGAGAAATGAGCGGTCCTACCTACACGCTCAACCTGAAGAAGCGTATCACCTATGCGGAGTTCAAGGCCCTTCCCGAGGGCTTGCAGAAGAGCTACGTGCAGAACATCGTTGACAAGTACCGCGTTGGGCCTTCGGCTCTTGCCGAGCTTATGGGCGCAAACGCCGGTGCGGTCGGTGTTTACCTGAGCAAGAGAGGCTTTTCCTTCAAGCGAGGTTTTCAGCCTACGAAGGACAACCTCGAGAGATTCCGAGAGGACTACGGTATCAGCACGAATGCGCCGACAAAAAAAATAACTTTGGAGAACTTCTCGTTCTGCTTCTCCGGAGCCTTCAACGCGGCGAGCTTTGTAAAGCAAATCAAGGCCTTCGTCCCCGAAGGACAGCTCTTGCGGGTCTCCGTAGCAGTTGAGGTAGTCGAGCCCGAGCCCTCTGCTACTGAGCCTGCTACCGAAGAAAGCCCTTGATTTACAAGGCCTTTGGCTATCTGGTAGTACTGGTAGTTCGTAAAAACTAAAAAGATTTTTCCAAAAAGTAAAGGGACTCAAAGCGCAATCTCGTCGCTCCCTCGCATTACACGTATATATAAGGAAAATTCGTTAAAACGGACTACCGACTACCAAAAGAAAAAGGACAGGCTCAAAGCCTATCCTTAATCTGGGTCGCAAGTACGAAACCGTAAGGTAAGACGACTATCGTCACCTCAGGGGTTCGACCTGCGATTAAATTGGTGGAGACGAAGAGGATCGAACTCTCGACCAACCAATCCCCACCGTTCGCGCCGGATGCTGCGCATCCGTCACGGCGGAGAGTGCAGAAAAAAGGCACCATCTTCCGATGGTGCCTTTGGTGGAGACGAAGAGGATCGAACTCTCGACCTTACGGATGCGAACCGTACGCTCTCCCAGCTGAGCTACGCCCCCAATTTTTGCGGCGGTCCTAATTCAGACCGCGAGATTTATTATAGCATCCAATGGGGGGCTTGTCAATATAAAATTCCCAATTACGGAGGAAATTTTGACGCGTCCGGTCGAACGGACGGTCCGCTCAATGCGCCGCGCGCCAGCGCAGCGCCTCTTCCCCGGTCTTTACCAAAACGCGCATCGCCGCGGCGGGGTGCTCCCCCACCGCCGTCTCCCCCGTCAGCATGAGGGAGGACGCGCCGTCAAGCACGGCGTTGAAGATATCACACACCTCGGCGCGGGTGGGCACCGCGCTGTGGTGCATCGAATGGAGCAGCTGGGTGACCACCATGAACGGTTTTTCCGCCGCGCGGCAGGTTTCCGCCGCGGATTTCTGCGCCGCGGGCAGCTCCCAGAGGGGCAGATCGTTGCCGAGGTCGCCGCGCGCGATCACAATGTGATCCGCGTGGGGCAAAAGCTCCGGCAGCATCGCGAGGCCCTCCCGGTTTTCGAGCTTGGCAAAGACGCGCGTGCCCTCCGCCCCCGCCGCCGATAGCGCGTCCCGCAGGGCGGTCAGGTCGTCCGCGCCCCGCACAAAGGGGAGCATCACGCCGGTCACGCCGCATTCCCCGATGCGCGCGAGGTTTTCGCGGTCGCTCTCCTGTAAGGTCGGCGGATGCAGCGCCGCCCCGGGCAGGGCGATGCTTTTGCGGGATTGCAGAGTTCCGCCGCGCAGCACCTCACAGTCCGCGCTTTTTTCATCGCAGCGCAGGGCGCGCAGGAGAAGCGCGCCGTCGTCGAGCAGGATCTCCTGCCTTGGGCGCAGCGCGGAGAAGATCAGCCCGGGGACCGGCAGGCCGCCTTCGCCGAGCACGGCCCTCTCCCCCCGCGCGAGCCGCACGGGGACGGCCAGCTCCCCGACCCGCAGCTCGGGGCCGCGCAGGTCGATGAGCAGCTCGGGGCGCGCACCCGTTCGGGAGGCGGCCTCCCGCAGGCTGCGAAGCCAGCCGCCGCACCGGTCGAGCGAGGTGTGCGACAGGTTGAGCCGCACCCCCGTCATCCCCGCCTCGAAGAGCTCTGACAGAATGCCGGGGTCGGCGCAGGCGGGGCCGAGCGTCCCAAAATATTCCAGCCGCGCGGGCTTTTCCATCACAAACGCCTCCCTTTCCTCCGTCCATTGTACCCGATCGGCCGGCGTAATGCAACAAGGGCGCGCCCCAAAGCGGGGCGCGCCCTCAGGATACCGCCTGATTCAAATGATATAGGCCTTGAGCGCCTCGGCGTAACGGGCTTCGTTGTCGCCGTGGACGATTACTTCGATCGGCTTGGCCAAATCGATGCTGAAGATGCCCATGATCGATTTCGCATCGATGGTATAGCGGCCGGAGACGAGGTCCACGTCCTCCTCGAATCTGGATACGGTGTTGACAAACTCCTTGACGTCGTTAATCTCCTTTAAGCGGATGGTAAATTTTTTCATAACTGACACCCCTTCCTGTTTGGTTACCTCTATTGTAACACCCGCGCCCCCGGTTTGTCACCTGCCGGGAGCCGTTTTTGTAAAAAAACGGCATAAAATTCTATTGCCCGTCCCGGAATTTCGGCAGGGTGTTTGCGCCGTGGGGCAGCAGGGTCGTGCGCAGTTCCAGCGAGCCGCCGTTGAGCTCCTTCGCGAGCGCGAGCGCCTCCCCGAGCGTTTTGACCGCGTGGATCTTCGTTTTGGCGAACTTCTCCTTCGGGATGTCCGTCACCATGATGAACCGGTACCGCTCCGCGCTCTCGCAGAAGAGGAACCCGACATACGCGCCGATCGAAAAGTTCTCCCGCAGGTCGCGCTCCCGGTCGAGCATGTTGTCGAATCCGCAGATCTGGCGCGCGCAGTCCGCGTCGCCGAACGATTCGCGGCACTCGGACAGCAGGATCATCGTCCCGCCGTCTGCGACCACCGCCCGCGCATTGCTGAGCGTCTTGGAGGTCTGGTAGAGGTTGATGTCCTTGGGGTAGCCCCCCGACGACGCGATCACCAGCGGGGTGCGCTCCTCCACGTAAACCCCGTCGATGTCGTCCACCAGCTTGCAGGCCGCCGCGTGCGCCTCGACATAGTCCCCCGCGAAGGCGCGGATGATGTTGAAGTCCCCGTCCGCGACGACGTTCAGCAGGAAACAGGGCTTTGCCAGCTCCGCCGCCTCCGCCATGTCCGCGTGGAAGGGGTTCGACCCGGTCAGGTTCGCGCTGCGCACCATCGGGTTGGAGCCGTTCCCGAAGCCCTCGTTGAGCGCGAGGTTGTGGTTTTTCATGATCGTCTCCCGCCCGGCGATGCCCGGCAGGACATATTTGCGGCCCCCGCCGTATCCCGCGAGGAAGTGATAGACCGCGCCGCCCGTCAAAATCAGCTTGTCGCAGGCCATCGCGTGGGCGTTGAGCCACACCGGCGTGCCGCGCGAGGTGACACCCATGAATTTGAGGTTCGCGTCGTCGGTGCAGACGTGGTCCTCGCACCGGACGCGGCCGAGAATCTCCTCCCCCACGAGGCCGGCCCACTCCTCGCGGGTCTGGCGGCGGTGGGTGCCCGTCGCGCTGACGATGAGGATGTCCTCGTCCCGCACGCCGCAGGCGTTCAGCTCCTCCACGAGAATCGGCACGTAGATTGCCGGGGACTGCCATTTGCGGGTGGTGTCGGGGATAACGACGCAGACCGTCTCCCCCGCCTTCACGACCGCGTCGAGCGTGCCCGTGCCGATGGGATGGGCGAGCGCGTCGCGGATGTGCTCCTCCGGGGTCATCTTCGGCAGCGGGACGCGGTTGCTTTCCAGCTCCGCCGCGATCAGCTCCTCGCGGATGGGCACGTCGAAGGCGATGCTGCTGTATTTCATCTGGTGCATTGTAAACTCTCCTTCATCCATGAATTCCACGAGATAAAATACCACCGCGGCGGACGGATGTCAATGCGGATTTTGCGTCACAGGGTCATCCAGCCCCCGTCCTGCGGATTCTGGCGGAACCGTTCGAGCCGGGGCACATCCTCCCGCGCGATCACGCCCTCCTCCACAGCCGCGGCAAGCAGCGCGTCGTAGCAGGAGAGGGAGACGTTTTGGACTCCCGCATCGGCGAGGCGCTTCACACCCTTCTCAAGCCCGTAGGTGAAGATCGACGCGATGCCGAGCACCTCGCAGCCAGCCTGCCGCAGCGCGTCCACCACCTCGAGCACCGAGCCGCCCGTCGAGATGAGGTCCTCGATCACGACGACCTTCGCCCCCGGTTCGGCGCGTCCCTCGATGCGGTTCCCCCGTCCGTGGTCCTTGGCCGCGCCGCGCACATAGCACATCGGCAGGCCGAGGATTTCGCTCACGTAGGCGGCGTGCGCGATGCCCGCCGTGCTCGTCCCGGCGAGCAGCCCGCAGCCGGGATAGCGTTCCTTCACGAGCGCCGCCAGCGCCGCCTCCACCTCCCGCCGGACGGCGGGATGGGAGAGGATGATGCGGTTGTCGCAGTAGATGGGCGAGCGGATGCCGCTCGCCCAGGTGAACGGCTCGCCGGGGCGCAGGAATACCGCCCCGATGGAAAGCAGGTCCTTTGCGATCTTCGTCTCTGTCCGCATCCTCATCACTCCCCCAGAAAATCAAATCTTACGCGGCGGTAGGCCCCCACCGGGTCGTCCGCCGCCGTGACCGGCCGTCCGACGACGATGTAGTCCGCGCCGAGCTCCCGCGCCCGGGCGGGGGTGGTCACGCGGGCCTGATCGTCCGCGCGTGCATCCGGATAGCGGATGCCGGGTGTCACCGCCAGGAAGCCGCCGCTGAAGCTCCCCTTGACGAGCGCCGCCTCGAGCGGGCTGCACACCACCCCATCGAGCCCCGCCGCGCGGGCGTTGGCGGCGTAGCGCGTCACCACCTCGCCCATCGGGGCCGGGATGAGCAGCTCCTCCCGCATCCGCGGCTCGCTCGTCGAGGTGAGCTGCGTCACCGCGATGAGCAGCGGGCGGCGGCCCGCCGCCCCCTCCTCGAGGCCCGCCTTCGCCGCCTCCATCATCTCGATTGTGCCGGCGGCATGCACGTTCGTCATGTCGACGCCGAGCTTCGCGAGATTTTTCATCGCGCGGCGCACCGTGTTGGGGATGTCGTGCAGCTTCAGGTCGAGGAAGACCCGGTGCCCCCGCGCCTTCACCTCCCGCACGATCTGCGGGCCCTCCCCGTAAAAGAGTTCCATGCCGATCTTGACATAGGGCTTTTCCGCCGTGAACCGGTCGAGGAACGCGAGCGTCTCCTCCCGGGTCCCAAAGTCGCAGGCGATAATCACGTCTTTATTGGCCATTTCCCGTCCTCCCGATGATCGATTTTAAATCGCGGATCCCGTATTCCTCCATCCTTTTCGGAAGCTCCTCCACCACGCGCAGGCAGGCGTATGGGTCGACGAGGTTCTGCGCGCCGATCTGCACCGCGCTCGCGCCCGCCGAGAGGAATTCCAGCAGGTCGTCCGCGCTGGCGATCCCGCCCACCCCGACGACCGGGATCTTCACCGCGCCGCACACCTCAAAAACCATCCGCAGGGCGACCGGCTTGATCGCGGGGCCGGAAAAGCCGCTCGTGACCGTCGAGACGAGCGGGCGGCCGGTGCGCGGGTCGACGCGCATCCCGAGCAGCGTGTTGATGAGCGTCAGCCCGTCCGCGCCCGCCTCCTCGCACGCCCGCGCGACCGCCGCGATGTCGGCCGCGTTGGGGGAGAGCTTCATGTAGACCGGCTTTTTGACCGCCGCTTTGACGGCGGCCGTGATCGTCGCAGCCGCCTCGGGCGAAGCGCCGAACGCAAGGCCCCCGTGCCTCACATTGGGGCAGCTCACGTTGATCTCGAGGATGTCCGCGCCCGCCTCGTCGAACCGCCGCGCGACCTCCACGTATTCCTCCGCCGAGAAGCCGCAGACGTTCGCGATCACCGGCCCGGAATAGACCGCGCGGAGCCTGGGCAGCTCCTCCCGGACGACCGCGTCCACGCCGGGGTTTTGGAGCCCCACCGCGTTTAAGAGCCCCGCCTCGCATTCGGCGACGCGGGGCGTCGGGTTGCCGAAGCGCGCCTCCCGCGTCGTCCCCTTCAGCGCGACGGCGCCGAGGCGGTTGAGGTCGTACCACTTTGCCATCTCATGGCCGAACCCGAAGGTCCCGCTCGCCGGGATGACCGGGTTCCGGAGGGTAAGCTCCCCGAGCTTTACCGAGGTATCCATCAGAACCGCACCTCCCCTGACCGGAGCACCGGCCCCTCGACGCAGATGCGCCTGGGGCCCGCGAGCGTTTCGCAGGAGCAGCTCATGCAGGCGCCGAACCCGCAGCCCATCCGGCGTTCGAAGGAGAGCTGGCCCTCCGCGCCCTTTTCGCGCCCGAGCGCGTGCACGGCGGCGAGCATCGGCTCGGGGCCGCAGGCGAAGTAATAACCGTAATCGAGCCGGGAAAGCGGCTCCGTGACGAAGCCCCGCTCCCCGAGGCTGCCGTCCGCCGTGGCGACGAGTACCTCGCAGCCGAGCGTCAGGAAGCTCTCCGCCAAAAAGGCGTCGGCCGCCGTCTGGAAGCCGAGCGCCGCGGCGGGCGGCTCGCCGGCGAGCGCGAGCCGCCTGGCGAGGCCGTAGAGGGGCGGCACGCCCACCCCGCCGCCGATGAGGACCGTCCGTCTCCCCCGCGCCGCCGAAGGGTCGTAGCCGTTGCCCAGCCCGGTCAGCAGGTCGAGCGTTTCGCCGGGGAGGGCGCGGGACAGCAGGCGCGTCCCCTTCCCCACCGCCCTGTAGAGGAGGGTCAGCCCGCCGCCGTCCCAGTCGCAGACGCTGATCGGGCGGCGCAGGTAGCACCCGTCCACGCGCACGTTCACGAACTGTCCGGGGGCCGTGATCCAGCGGGTGTCGCCGAGAAGGCGCATCCGGAAGACCTCCCGCGCGATGGGGCGGTTTTCCGCCACCCGGTAGAGGGCGTTTTTATACATCGGCGTCCCCCCTCCCCGCGTCGATCGTCGAAACGCCGACGGTCAGCTCCTCGAGCACGTCGAGCAGCACGGCCGTGGTATCGAGGGAGGTGAAGATCGTCACGTTATGCTCCACCGCGAGCCGGCGGATGCGGTAGCCGTCCTTGGCCGGATTCTCCCCGCAGCCGGGGCCGAGGGTGTTGACCACGTAGGTCACATGCCCGGCGCGCAGGCTGTCGGGAATCTCCTCCGAGCCCTCGCTGATCTTGTGGAGCAGGCGGGTCCGGATGCCGTGCCGCTTGAGGAAGTTGGCGGTGTCCTGCGTCGCCTCGATGTTGAAGCCCAACTCGTAGAACCGTCGGGCGTAGGGCAGCGACCGCTCCTTGTCCCGGTCGGCGATCGTGAAGAGGACTGTCCCGTAGTTGACCACCCGCTGGCCCGCCGCCTTGAGCGCCTTGTAGAAGGCGCGGTAGAGGGTCTTGTCGCATCCGAGCGCCTCGCCCGTGCTCTTCATTTCGGGCGAGAGATAGGCGTCCGCGCCCCGGATTTTTGAGAAGCTGAAGACGGGGCATTTGACGTACCAGCGGTCCCGCCTCGGCGCGACGCCGGTTTCATAGCCCTGCTCCCGGAGGGACTGGCCGAGCGCCACTCTGGCGGCGACGCCCGCCAGGTTGATCCCCGTCGCCTTGGAGAGGAAGGGCACCGTGCGCGACGACCGGGGGTTCACCTCGATGACGTGCACCTTCTCCTGCGGATCGACGATGAACTGGATGTTGAAGGGGCCCTTGATGCCGATGCCGAGCCCCAGCTTCACCGTGTAGTCGACAATCGTCCGGCAGGCCGCCCCGCTCACCGAGAAGGTCGGATAGACGCTGATCGAGTCGCCCGAGTGCACCCCCGTGCGCTCGACGTGCTCCATGATGCCGGGGATGAAGACGTCGGTCCCGTCGCACACCGCGTCGACCTCGAGCTCCTTGCCCTCGACGTACCGGTCGACAAGCACCGGCGCGTCCTCGCTCGCGCGCACCGCCTCGGAGAGGTAGCGGCGCAGGTCGTCGTCGCAGACGACGATCTGCATCGCCCGCCCGCCGAGCACGAAGCTCGGCCGCACGAGCACCGGGTAGCCGAGGGAATTCGCGGCCTCGAGCCCCTCCTCAAGCGTCGTCACCGCGCGTCCCTCCGGCTGCGGGATGCCCAGCCGCTCCATGAGCGCCTCGAAGCTGCCGCGGTTTTCCGCCCGGCCGATCGCCTCGCAACCGGTCCCGGCGAGCGGCACCCCCAGCGCGTCGAGTCGCGCCGCCAGGTTGATCGCCGTCTGGCCGCCGAGCGTCACGACGACCCCGTCGGGCCGCTCGAGCGCCAGCACGTTCATGACGTCCTCGACGGTGAGCGGCTCGAAGTAGAGCTTGTCGCTTACCGTGTAGTCGGTCGAGACCGTCTCGGGGTTGTTGTTGATGATGATTGCTTCGTACCCCGCCTCCCGGATGGCCCAGATCGCGTGGACGGTCGAGTAGTCGAACTCCACCCCCTGCCCGATCCGGATGGGGCCGGAGCCGAGCACGACGATCTTTTTGCGGGTGGTCACGACGCTCTCGTTTTCCTCCTCGTAGGTCGCGTAGAAGTAGGGGACGTAGCTCTCGAACTCGGAGGCGCAGGTGTCGATCATCTTGTAGACGGGCAGAAGGCCGTTTTCCCTCCGCAGGAGGAAGATCTCCGACTCGCTCCTCCCCCACAGCCGCCCGACGCAACCGTCCGAAATCCCCATCCGCTTGGCGCGGCGCAGGAGCTTGAGGTCGCCGGGGCGCGCCGCGAGCTCCCGCTCGAAGGAGACGACGCCCGCGAGCTTTTCCACAAAGAACCGGTCGATCTTCGTCGTCCGGCAGATCCTCCGCACCGGCGCGCCCCTCCGCAGCAGCTCGGCGATGGCGAACAGCCGCTCGTCGGTCGGATTGCGCAGGATTTCCCACAGCTCCGCGTCGGGCGCGGCGTCGAACTTTTCAAGCCGCAGGCAGTTCGCGCCCGCCTCGAGGCTGCGCACCGCCTTGAGCAGGCTCTCCTCGAAGGTGCGCCCGACCGCCATGACCTCGCCCGTCGCCTTCATCTGGGTGGAGAGCAGGCGGCTGGCCTTGTCGAACTTGTCGAAGGGGAAGCGCGCGATCTTGGTGACCACGTAGTCGAGCGCGGGCTCGAAGCTCGCGGGGGTGTTGGCGAGGGCGATCTCGTCGAGGGTAAAGCCCACCGCGATGAGCGCCGACACCCGCGCGATCGGGTAGCCGCTCGCCTTGCTCGCCAGCGCGGAGGAGCGGGAGACGCGGGGGTTCACCTCGATCACATAGTAGCGGAAGGAGTCGGGGTCGAGCGCGAACTGCACGTTGCAGCCACCCTCGATGCCCAGCGCGCGGATGAGCCGCAGGGCGGCGTCCCGCAGCATGTGGTACTCCTTATTGGTGAGGGTCTGGCTCGGGCAGACGACAATCGAATCCCCCGTGTGGATTCCCACCGGGTCGACGTTCTCCATGTTGCAGATGGCGAGCGCCGTGTCGTTTCTGTCCCGGATGACCTCGTATTCGATCTCCTTGTAGCCCTTGATGCTCTTTTCGACGAGCACCTGCCCGGCGGGCGAAAGGCGCAGGGCGTTTTCCGCGAGAGGGCCGAGCTCCGCGTCGTTTTCCGCGAAGCCCCCGCCCGTGCCGCCGAGGGTAAAGGCGGGACGCAGGACCACCGGATAGCCGATGGCGCGCGCCTTCTCATACGCCTCCGCCACCGTTGTGGCAACGTCGCTCGGGAGGGTCGGCTCCCCCGTCACGGCGCAGAGCTCCTTGAAGAGCTCGCGGTCCTCGGCGCGCTCGATCGCGTCGAAGCCGGTGCCGAGGATTTCGCACCGGCACTCCCCCAGTACCCCTTTTTTGGCGAGCTGCATGGCGAGGTTGAGCCCCGTCTGGCCGCCGAGGGTCGGCAGGAGCGCGTCGGGGCGCTCCTTGCGGATGATACGCGCCACGAACTCCAGCGTGAGCGGCTCGATATAGACGCGGTCGGCGATGTCGGTGTCGGTCATGATCGTCGCCGGGTTGGAGTTGACGAGCACGACGGTGTAGCCCGCCTCCCGCAGCGCGAGGCAGGCCTGGGTGCCCGAGTAGTCGAACTCGGCCGCCTGGCCGATGACGATCGGGCCCGAGCCGATCACGAGGATCTTGCGGATATCAGTACGCTTCGGCATCCCGGTCCCCCCTCTCTGTTAAAAACGCCTCGATCGAGGCGATGAACCTGTCGAACAGGTAGGCCGAATCCTGCGGGCCGGGCGCGCTCTCGGGGTGGTACTGCACCGAGAAGAGGCGTTTGTCCGTGTTTTCCAGCCCCTCGACCGTGCCGTCGAGCAGGTTTTGGTGCGTCACCGTAAGGCCGGTCCCCGAAAGGCTCTCCGGGTCGACCGCGAACGAGTGGTTCTGGCTCGTGATCTCGATCCTGCCGGTCAGTAGATTTTTGACCGGGTGGTTGCCGCCGCGATGGCCGAATTTGAGCTGATAGGTGCGCGCGCCGTTCGCGAGCGCGATGAGCTGGTGGCCGAGGCAGATTCCGAAGATGGGCAGCCTGCCCTGGAGCGCCCGCACGAGCGCGGCGGCCTCGGGGACGTCCCGCGGGTCGCCCGGCCCGTTCGAGAGGAAGAGCCCGTCCGGTTCCATTGCCAGCACCGCTTTGGCGGGGGTATCGTAAGGCACGACCGTCACGTCGCAGCCGCGCGCCGCCAGCGAGCGGATGATGTTGTGCTTGACGCCGCAGTCGACCGCCACGACGGAATAGCGCGCGTTGGCGGTGCGGCAGCGCCAGGGCTTTTTGCAGCTTACGCGCGCGACCTGGTCGTGCGGGACGGGCGTGCCGGCCAGCCGTTCGAGCGCCGCCGCGTCGGGCGTGTCAGCGTCCGTCAGCAGCGCGCGCATGCTCCCCTCGCTGCGGAGCATCCGGGTGATCGCCCGGGTGTCCGGCCCTGCGATGCCGGGGATGCCGTGCTCCTCCATCACCTCCGAAAGGGTCCGCGCCGCGCGGAAGTTGGAGAGGCTGTCGTTATATTCCCGCACGATGAAGCCGCCGATGCGCGGCGTCTTCGTCTCGTAATCGTCCGCCGCGAGCCCGTAGTTGCCGATCAGCGGATAGGTCATGCAGACAAACTGCCCGCAGTAGGACGGGTCGGAGAAGATCTCCTGATACCCGACCATCGAGGTGTTGAAAACAGCCTCGCACACCGCGTCGGCATCCGCGCCGAACCCCTCGCCCGCGAATACTCGGCCGTTTTCAAACACCAGCTTCTTCCGTGGTCTTTCCATCCTGTCACCCCTCTGTCTGAGTTCCCGGCCAGCGCCGGTAGACCTCTTTTCCGCGGTAGAGCGTGAGCGCCGGCCAGCCCCGCAGCGTCCGCCCCGCGAAGGGAGTCGCCCTGCCGCGGCTCAAAAACCGCTCCGGCTCCACTTTTCGCGCCGTCCGCAGGTCCAGCACCGTGAGGGAGGCCTCCTCCCCCGGCGCGAGCGTCCGCCGCTCCCCCAAAATTTCCTGCGGCCCCGCCGTTAACAGCTCCAGCAGCCGCCCGAGCGGCAGGAGCCCCGGCTCCGTCAGCCCGGTGTAGAGCGCCGGGAACGCCGTCTCGAGGCCCACGACCCCAAAGAGGCTCCCCCGAAAGCCGCCCGACTTCTCCTCCGCCGTGTGCGGCGCGTGGTCGGTGGCGATTGCCGTGATCGTGCCGTCGAGCAGCGCCTCGACGAGCGCGGCGCGGTCGTCCGCCGCGCGCAGCGGCGGGTTCATCTTGAACCGCCCCTCGTCCGCCGGGATCTCCCCGTCGCAGAGGAGCAGGTTGTGGGGCGCCGCTTCGCAGGTGACCGGCAGGCCGCGTTTTCGCGCCTTGCGCACCAGCGCGGCCCCCTCCTTCGTCGAGAGGTGGCAGATGTGCAGGCGGCACCCCGTTTCGGCGGCGAGCCGGATGTCCCGCGCGATCTCCGCGTATTCGCTCTCCGACGGGATGCCCGGGAAGCCGTGTGCCCGCGCGAACGCCCCGTCGTGGCAGCAGCCGCCCGCCGGGATGAGGGCTTCCACCTCGCAGTGGGCGGCGACAAAGCTCCCCGCCGCCGCGACGCGCTCCATCGCCGCGCGCATCGTTTCCTCCGACCGCACCCCGCGCCCGTCGTCCGAAAACCCGGCGACGTGCGGGGCAAGCGCGGCGACTTCGGAGAGCGCCTCCCCCCGCTGCCCGCGGGTGATTGCCGCGTAGGGAACCACGCGCACCCGCGCGTCCCGCGCGATCCGGCGCGCCTGCGGCAGAAGGCGCGCGAGGCTGTCGGGCGGCGGGTCGACGTTTGGCATCGCGCAGACCGTCGTGAACCCGCCCGCGGCCGCCGCCGCGGTGCCCGAGGCGACCGTCTCCTTGTGGGAGAAGCCGGGCTCGCGCAGGTGGACGTGCAGATCGGTAAAGCCCGGCGATACCACACTGCCGGAGGCGTCGAACACCCGCGCGCCCGGCGCCTGCGGGAGGCCCTCCCCGATCGCCGCGATCCGGCCCCCCTCGACGAGCAGGTCGGCACGTTCCAGCCTGCCCTCCCTGTAGACGCGCCCGTTTTGAATGAGCAGCGCCATCAGCTCTCGAGCGCGCGCACCAGCGCGGCCATGCGCACAAAGGCGCCGTTTTCCATCTGCTTGAAGATGCGGCTGCGGCGGCACTCGACCACCTCGTCCGCGACCTCGACCCCCCGGTTGACCGGCGCGGGGTGCATGATGATCGCGCCCTTCTTCATCGAGGCAACGCGCCTGGCCGAAAGCCCGTACTCCCTGTGGTAGCGCGCGGGATCGAAGGGGGTGCCGTCGGGGTGCCGCTCCCGCTGCACCCGCAGCATCATGACCACGTCGCTCGTGGCGACCGCCTCGTCGAACGGCTCGTAAGGGTAGCGGTCCTCCATGTATTCCTTCGGGCCGCTCATCACGACCTCCATCCCCAGGCGTGTCATGATGTCGTAGTTGGTGTGCGCCACCCGCGAATGGGCGATGTCCCCCGCGATGACCGCCTTGAGCCCCTCGAAGCCGCCGAACTCCTGCCGGATCGTCAGCAGGTCGAGGAGGCTCTGGGTCGGATGGCTTCCGGTGCCGTCGCCGCCGTTTAAGATCGCGGCGCGCACATGCCCGACGAGGTCGTTGTAGTATTCGTTTTCGCTGTGGCGGATGACCAGCGCGTTCACGCCGAACGAGTCGAAGGTCTTGACCGTGTCGTAGAAGCTCTCGTTTTTCTGGAGCGACGAGGTCTCCGGGACAAAAGAAATGACCCGCATATTCAGTCTCTCTTCCGCTGTCTGGAAGGAATACTGAGTGCGGGTCGAATTCTCAAAAAATAAATTGGCAACAATAGCGCCGCTGCAATCGGGAAGCGGGCCCCCGTCCCGGTAATGCTGCGCCAGGTCGAGAAGATCATTGATTTCCCCAATGGAAAGCTGCTGCAAATCGAGCAGATGCGTCGCCATACTCGAAAACCTCCACCTCCGGTCCCCTGCATCCGAAAGGTCCCGGACAAATTTTTTCTATTATATCATTGGATTCCTCCCTCCACAAGCTGAATTTATCCACAAACTTTTTCAATTTTTATACCTTTTATTTGTGATTACACGATAATTACACGAAAAAACTTTACAAATGACGGAGCGGCGTCAAAAAGCCCCGCCGAATGGCGGGGCTCTCTCATCAGGTGGTTGCCGGCTCGGTCTCGCAGCAGGTCAGCAGGAACGCGCGCCGCTCCCCCGACCACGTCACCTCCTCCATGCGGGCGGAAAAGCGCTTCCTGAGCAGGGGGCTGTACACCTCGGCGCCCGCGGGGGAACCCTCCAGCAGCACGGGGCAGCCGGTGCAGGGCTCCGGGCTTCCGAACAGCGCCACATGGCACCGCTCCCCGGTGCGCAGGCCGGGGAGGAGCGCCCGCGCCCGCGCGTTGGCGTAAAGGATCTCGAAGCTGTCCCGGTCGACGACGAATACCCATGAATCCTGGTGGTTGAGAATCGCCTCCAAGCTTCCGACCAGCCGGTTCGCACGGCTCTGCGCCCGCTTTTTGAGCAGGAAGGCGCTCACGATCTCGGAGACGAAGGTGAGGGTGTCGACCTGCTTCTGCGTCCACAGGCGGTTGCTGCGGCACTCGTCGAAGCCGAGCCCGCCGTGCAGCTCCGCGCCGTCGTGGATGGCGCACTGGAGGGCGGAACGCACCCCCCACCGCTCCATCAGCTCGCGCGTGGGACCGGGCAGCAGCGAGGTGTCGCGGCAGTAGAAGACGCCCGTCTCGCGGAGCATGTCGAGCTGGCGGGAAAAATCCCCGCAGGCGAACGTCTCGCCGGCCGTCCCGCCGAATTTTTCGCGGGCCTCCTCGCTGCACCACTCGAAGGTGTTGCGGAAGCTGCACCCGTCCTCCGAAATCTCGAAGAGGTAGGCGCGGCAGACGTCGAACTGCCGCCCGACGATCTCGAGGATCAGCGGGATCGCCGCCTCCACGTCGGCCGCCCGATAGAGCACATGGAACACATATTCCGCGAGCCGATCATCCATAACGCCGGCGTTGCGGTCGGAATCGATCGGCGCGCCCACCGAGGTCCTCGGCATCAGCCGCACGCTGTCCCTCCGTCCCCTGACCGACGCTTCCGAATGAAAGGCATAGCCGTTCTTTCCCCGTTCCTTCGCACGGTAGAGCGCCCTGTCCGCGTTACAGAAAAGGGTGTTGAAATCCGCGCCGTCCTGGGGATAGAGCGCGATCCCGACGCTGCAGGAGAGGTTCTCCCCCGCAGCTTCCTTCCGGCTCAGGTCGCTGAAGACCTTCAGGATGTCCTCCGCCTTGCGCGAGACGATCCCGGCGTCGCGGATGCCGCGCATCAGCACGCAGAATTCGTCGCCGCCCACGCGGCCCACCACGTCGCCCGAGCGGAACATCTTCTTGAGCGCGCTGGCCGCGTCGGAGAGCATCGCGTCGCCGCTCAGGTGGCCGTAAATATCATTGACGAGCTTAAAATTGTCCACGTCGATGATCATCAGGCCGGAACTCGCCTCCCCCGCGTCCTCCGCGAGGTACTTTTCCACCAGCGTCTGGGTCGTGCCTTTATTGTAGAGCCCCGTCAGCGCGTCCCGCTCCGCCTTCTCCTGGAGCTTCTGGGTCCTGCGCTTCTCCCGGTCGATGTCGATGATCACCCCGACCGCCTTTGCGGGGCGGCCGTTCTCGTCCACCTGGAGGGTGGCCCGAACCCGGCACCAGAAATATTTTCCCGCAGCGTCCGCGATGCGGAACTCCGCTTCACAATAGGGGGTCCCCTCCCGGACGTTGCGCACCAGCAGGCAGAACCGCTCGGTGTCGTCCGGATGCAGGTGGGAGCCCCCGGCGATCGCGACGCTCGCGTTTTCCCTCAGCGCATCATAGCCGAATTTCTTGTGGTAGTTTGAGGAGCAACTGAGATAGTCCCGGCCGATATCCCATTCAAAAATGATGTCGGTCGTCTGGTCCATGATGATCTGGTGCCGCTCAAGGCTCAGGCGCAGCTCCTCCTGCGCCTTTTTGGTGCGGGTCGTATCGATGAGGATGCAGTAAAACCACTTCTGGCCGCGTTCGTTCTCCACAAGCTGGCCCCGGTCGAGCACCCAGACCAGCCGCCCGTCCTTGCAGCGCACCCGGTATTCGATCTCCTTGGTATTGCTCTTCGCCAGCTGCCGGAGCGCCGTCTCCCAGAGGCCGTGCAGATCCTTTTCATAGATCATCTCGGTGAAATTGTTGTGGAACCGGGTTTCCAGCTCCTCCGCCGTATAGCCGAACATCGAGAGGAACCCCTCGCTGTACTGGATCAGCTTGAGGGGTTCGCCGTATTCGCAGCAGATGACGCCGCCCGGGATATTGTTGGTCAGCGCGTTGAGGTCGCGGTTCATCTCCTCCAGCTCGGCGGTGCGCTCGTTGAGCATCCGGCGCAGGCGGCCGGTCCCCTCCTCCGAGACGGTGTGCGGGAAGAATTCCCCTTCGAGCTGTTCGCTGCTCGGCGTCGACAGGTGCAGTTGGCGCAGCTTCATCCCGTCCGCCTCCCGGCGGCAGATACAGGACACCCGCAGCAGCAGATCGGGCTGCCCGGCGGACATGTCCTTCTCCCGCAGGCAGATCTCCCCCGTGACAAGGCAGAGCTCCTCCGTAAGGGCGGCGGCCTCGTAGCCGTCCTCCTCGAGGGAAAAGGAGCCGTGGAACACGCGCCGTTCCATCTCCAGCATCTTTCGCGCCTCGCGGATGCCGCGGCAGCCGTCCTGGCGGCCGGTGCCGATCCATTCCACGTCGTCCGCCATCCGCGCGAGCACGCCGTCGAGGTCGCGTTCTGCAAAGTACATCCTCGAAAGGAGGGCGACAAAACGCAGGGAATCCTGTTCCAGCTGGTTCATGCTCTCCTTCTTTCCGGCCGTCTGCGGGCCTGTGATCGTTTTGTGATTCGTAATTATTATTTTATCCCATATATTTCTAAAAAACAAGTGGATTTGCTATACAGTTCCCACAGAAGTAAACAAAGAAAATCTAAGATTTCCAGTATTTTTGCCCCGGGCGGTCACAAAAAGGGAGGGGCCCGCCTTCCGACGGGCCCCTCCCTTTTCCACTTCCAGAGTTATCTTTCCTGTTGTCCGTAGTAGGCGTGCGCGCCGTGCTTGCGCAGGTAGTGCCTGTCCAGCAGCACCCGCTGCATGGGCTCGAGGGTGTTCCCTGAGAGCGCCTTGCAGTGCCAGGCCATCATGGCGACCTCCTCGAGCACGACGGCGTTATGCACCGCCTCCATCGGGTCCTTCCCCCACGTAAACGGGCCGTGGCTGTGGACCAGCACGCCGGGGACCGCCGCGGGGTCGAGCCCCGCAAACCGCTCGACGATGACCGCGCCCGTCTCCCTTTCATACGCCCCGGCGATCTCCTCCGCCGTCATCCGGCGGGTGCAGGGAATCTCCCCGTAGAAGTAGTCGGCATGGGTGGTGCCGTATGCGGGGACGCCCATCCCCGCCTGGGCGAAGATGGTCGCCCACCGGCTGTGGGTGTGCACCACTCCCCCAAGTCCGGGGAACGCCCGGTAGAGCTCCAGATGGGTCGGCGTGTCGGAGGAGGGGTTGAGCGCCCCCTCCACGCGTTCGCCCGTCCCGAGCGAAACGACCACCATGTCTTCCGGACGCATCGCCTCGTACTCGACGCCCGACGGCTTGATCACCACGAGCCCCTTTTCCCGGTCGACGCCCGAGACGTTCCCCCAGGTGAAGGTCACGAGCCCGTGGGCGGGCAGCCGCATGTTCGCCCGCCAGACCTCCTGTTTCAGCGCTTCCAGCATGTCCTTATCCCCCTCAACAGTCCCCGCACCGCTCAAACTGGCGGCGCAGGAACCGGTTGTTTTCCAGAAGCCGGGCCTTCCAGTCCGGTTCTCCCGTATACCAGAATTCGGCCGTAAAGGCGCGCACCCCGAGATCGAGCGCCCTTCGCACCGCGCCGGGGAAATCCACGTGCCCGGTCCCATAGGGGACCTCGCGGTAGACGCCCGGGCGCGTCTCCTTGAGATGCATCGCCGCGATGTGCCCGCCCGCGCTGGCGAGGTCGTCGAGCACGTCGGTGCGGTAGAGCTTCGCCGCGTTGGTCATGTTGCCGATGTCGGGATAGACGGACAGGTAGGGCGAACCGATCTGCGCGACGTAGCGCATTGCCTTTTCGCAGGTGTCCATAAAGGGCGTCTCCATCGTCTCGAAACCGAGCTGCACCTTGTGCGCGGCGGCAAAGTGCACCGCCCGGCGCAGGTTCCGGAGAAAGTTCTCCCGCGTGCGCGCGTTCGATTCGCGGTAGTATTCGTCGTAACCGGCCAGCTGGATGAGCCGCACCCCGACCGCTTCGGCCAGCAGCACCGCCCCCTCGAAAATTTCCATGCCGCGCCCGGCCGTTTCGGGGTCCTCGCTACCCAGCGGGTATCGGCGGTGGGCGCTCAGGCACATCGTCGCCACCGGGCAGCCGGCGCGGGCGGCGCTCTCCACGAGGCGCAGCCGCTCCTCTTCGCCCCAGTCCAGCCGGGCGAGCTTCTCATCCGTCTCATCGATGCTGATTTCGAGGCAGTCGTAACCGGCCTCGCGCGCGGCCGCCAGCTTTTCGGGGAGGGACAGGCTCCCGGGCATCGATTTCTCGTAGAGCCCCAGCGTGTATCCGTCCATCACAGGCACCCCCAGACCGGCTCGAGCGCCTGCGCGACCCTCCGGTAGGCGCGGCGCTTCTCCCGGTAGGCGGCCGTCTTTCCCAGATCGGGTTCCACCCGTTCCCTGACCCGTACCATGCCGCCGGCCGCCGCCCGCAGGTCGGGATAATCGCCCGCCATCACGGCCGCGGCCATCGCGCAGCCGAGCGCGCCGAGTTCGGCGGTGTCGATCACCTCGACCGGCAGGCCGGTGACATCCGCGAACAAACGCACCCACAGCGGGGATTTCGCCGCCCCGCCCGCGAGCCGGATGGCGTCCGGACCGGGGCGGTTGGCCAGCAGCCGGTCGATGTGGTCCATGTGGCAGAAGACGATTCCCTCGAGCACCGCGCGGATGATCTGCCCCTTGGTGTGGGAGCTGTCCATGCCCACCAGCGCCGCCCGGGCCCGGGGATCAAAGTTGGAGCCGAACAGGTAAGGCAGGAAAACGATCCTTTCCCCGCCGTCCGGCGCCTCCGCCGCGAGCCGGTCGGCGTATTGGTAAACCGACAGGCCCGCGGCCGCTGCCTCTTCGCGCAGCTCCTGCAAAAACATTCTGGTAAACCACTCGTGATTTCCCGCCGAGGTGGGGCTGCTCTCTTCCACAAGATAATATCCCGGCAAACAGAATATCGAATTCATCAGCACCGAGCCGTTTTTGACCGGCTCGCGCGCGACGTATTCATTGATGCCCCAGGTTCCCGCGATCACGCAGAGGTTTTTTTCATCGGTGACGTCCATGGCGACGGCGCAGGCGTCGATGTCGAACATGCCGCCCGCGACCGGCGTGCCCTCCTTAAGCCCGGTGAGGCGCGCGGTCTCCGCCGTGACGCGCCCGCAGCGGTCGCACGAGCGGCGAAGGGGCGGCAGGCGGTCGAAAAGCTCCTCCAGCCCGAACAGGGCGAGCAGCTCGCGGTCGTAACCGCAGGCGTCGAGGTTGACGAGGTTGGCGCCCGAAAAATCGGTGAGCTCGGCGTATGCCTCCCCCGTCAGGCGAAAGCGTATGTAATCCTTGACCGAAAAGATCCATCGGATGTTGTCAAGCAGCTCCGGCCGGTGGTCCTTCATCCAGGCGAGCAGGCTGACCTGCTGGCTGGCGAGCACCTGCTGGTAGGTCTTTCGGAAGGCACGGTCCGCCGTCCCGTCCTCCCGCCACCGCCGCGGGTATTCCCACGCGCGCGTGTCGGTCGAGACGATGCCCGGACAGACGGGGCGGTCATCCCTCCCCCAGAGGTAAAGCCCCTTGCCGTGCCCGGTGCAGGAGATCCCCGCGATCCGTGCGGCGGGCACTCCGCTCTCCTCCGCCACCCGGCGGATGCAGCGGCAATTGGCGGCGTAAAGCGCCTCCATGTCACGCTCGGTAAAGCCCGGCGCGGGGGTCAGCAGGGGGACGCTTTCGGACGCCTGCGCGACCTCATGCCCCGCCGCGTCAAAGAGGACCGCCTTGGTGAGCGTTCCCCCGTTGTCAATTCCCAGATAAAAGCGCTGTTCCATTGGTTTCTCCTTCCCTGCGGGTCAGGTTTTCTTGTACTCGAAGAACTTGCCCTCCGCGCGGGGCGCCTGCGACGACTTGGAGAAGACGACGAGCGCCAGCATCGTCACGACGTAGGGGAAGACCTTGAGGGCCAGCGGCGGCACGCTTGCGAAGGAGGGCAGCAGCATGGAGATCTGCGCCATCGTCACCGCAAAGCCGAAGAAGAGGGTGGCCGCCAGGATGCGGAAGGGCTTCCACTGGCCAAAGATGAGCCCCGCGAGCGCGAGAAAGCCGAGTCCGTCGACCGAGCCGTTGCACTGTCCGGCGGTCGTCACCGTGTAGATCGCGCCGCCCAGTCCCGCGCATGCGCCTGACAGCAGCACGCCCGCGTAGCGGATGCGCGCGACGCTGATGCCCGCGGCGTCGGCCGCCTCGGGGAATTCGCCGCAGGAGCGCAGCCGAAGTCCGAAGGGGGTGCGCTCGATGACGAACCAGCTGACGATCAGGATCGCCAGCACAAACCAGGTGGTCGGGTAGGTGTCGGTCAGAAAGAGCTTGCCGATCACGGGGATGTCCTTGAGCACCGGAATGTCCACGCGGGTCATGCTGTTGACGACGATGTTGCCGGTGCCGACGAACCGCCGCGAGATGTAGAGCACGAGTGCGCCAGCCATCAGGTTGATGGCCGTTCCGCTGATCGTCTGGTCGGCGTTGAGGTTGATGCTCGCAAAGGCGTGCAGCACCGAAAAGAGTGTGCCCGCCAGCATCGCGAGCAGGATGCCCAGCCAGGCGGCGCGCGCGTTGCCCATCAGCGGCCCGAAGTAGTAGACCGACACGCCCCCAACGAAGGATCCGATGACCATCAGCCCCTCGAGGCCGATGTTGATGATGCCGCTGCGCTCGGAGAAGAGGCCGCCCAGCGCCGTGATGAGGATGGGGACGGTATAGCCCACCGCGTAGGGGGCCATCTGTTCAATGGTGTTCCACATGTTCCCCGCTCCCTTCCGATTTGGACGGGCGTTTGCGCCCGAAGAATTTTTTGATCCGGTCGAGGTTCATCTCGATCAGCTTGCTGGTCGCCGCGAAGTAGATGACCGTGGCGATGATCGTGTCGGCGATCTCGGGCGGAATGGGCATCATGGCGTTCATGAACCCCTTGCCCGTCTGGAGGATCGCGAAGAAGATCGCGGCAAAGACGACTCCCACCGGCGCGCAGTTGGCCAGCAGCGCGACCGCGATGCCGTCAAAGCCCTGGGAGGGCATGACGCCGATGCGCATGTTGGAGAGGTAGCCGCAGTAGAAGGTGAGCCCCGCCAGCCCGGAAAGCGCGCCCGAGATGACCATCGCGAGCACCGCGTTCTTCTGGACGTTGATGCCGCCGTATTCGGCCGCGAACCGGTTGAAGCCGACCGCTTTCATCTCATAGCCGAGCACCGTCCGGTTGAGGATGAAGATGACCAGCGCTGTGGCGATGATCGCGATAAAGATGCCGAGGTTGAGGTTGGAGCCCTTGGTCAGCAGGGTGATCGCCTCGGTTTTCAGCGAAGCGGCCGCCGGGATGACCTGCGACTCGGTATCGATCGTGGTGGATTTGAAGTGGTCGGAGATGATGATGTAGACCACCCAGTAGGCCACCCAGTTCATCATGATGCAGGAGACGACCTCGTTAACGTTGAAGCGCGCCTTGAGAAAGCCGGGGACCGCCGCCCACACCATGCCGCCGACGATCGACGCGGTGATGACGAGAGGCAGCAGCAGCGGCCGGGGCAGGTCGACGGTGAGGGCCAGCACGTTGGCGAGCAGGCCGCCGATCAGCATCTGGCCGGGAGCGCCGATGTTGAAGAGCCCGGTCTTGAAGGCGAAGGTGACCGAAAGGCCGGTCAGCATGAGCGGCACCGCGTAGGCGATCGTGTTGCAGATACGGGTGACGCTCTTGAGCCCTCCCTGAAAGAGGTAGGAAAACCCGGTCAGCGGGTTCGCGCCGCTCGAAAGCATGAGCAGGGCGCCCGCGACGAACCCGAGCAGGATCGAGATGACCGAAACGAGGATCTTCATCCCGCTCTTCTGTCTGGAGCTAGCGTTCAACGCCGCCACCGTCCTTTCCCACGCCGGCCATCATCAGGCCGACCTCGTTTTCATCGGTATCCTTCGCGAGCACTTCGCCGATCACCTGCCCGGCGTTGATCGCGACGATCCGGTCGGAAAGCTGGAGCACCTCGTCAAGTTCCAGCGAGACGAGCAGGACCGCCCGCCCGAGGTTGCGCTGTTCGACGATGCGCTTGTGGATGTACTCGATCGACCCCACGTCGAGGCCGCGGGTCGGCTGCACGGCGATGAGCAGAACGGGCTGCTTTTCGATCTCGCGGCCGATGATCGCCTTCTGCTGGTTTCCGCCGCTGAGGCTCCCCGCCCGCGAGAGGACCCCCTCGCCCGCGCGCACGTCGTAGTCGTCCGCGATCTTGGCGGCGTAGTCGTGGATCGCGCGCTTGTTGAGCAGGCCGTGCTTCGAGAAGGGCCGCTGGCTGTAGACCTCGAGGACCATGTTTTCCTCGACGGTGTAGTCGAGCACCAGTCCCCGCTTCTGGCGATCCTCCGGGATGTGGGAGACGCCGCGGCGGATGCGCCGCGCGATCGTCTCGTGGGTGATCTCCTCCCCGTTCAGGAGGATTTTCCCCTTCTCCGCCCTGCGCAGCCCGGTGATCGCCTCGACCAGCTCGGACTGGCCGTTGCCGTCCACGCCCGCGATGCCGACGATCTCCCCGCCGCGCACGGTGAGGGAGAAGTCGCGCAGGCCGAGGCTTCCGTGGCTGTTCTTGACCGACAGGTCCTCTATCTGCAAAACCGGGTCTCCCGGCGTCTTTTCCTCTTTATCAATCACAAAGGAGATTTCATGCCCGACCATCATCTCCGCCATCTCCTGTTCGCTCGTGGCGGCGACGTCGACCGTTGCAATGTGGCGGCCGCGGCGGATGATCGTGCACCGGTCCGCGACCTCCTTGATCTCCTTGAGCTTGTGGGTAATCAGGATGATCGATTTGCCCTCATTGATGAGGTTTTTCATGATCGCGATGAGCTCCCGGATCTCCATCGGTGTGAGCACCGCGGTGGGTTCGTCGAAAATCAGCACCTCGGCGTCGCGGTAGAGCATCTTGAGGATCTCCACCCGCTGCTGCATACCGACCGAAATCTCCTCGATCTTCGCGTTGGGGTCCACCTCCAGGCCGTACTGCCGGGAGAGCTCCGCGATCCGCGCGGCGGCGGATTTGAGGTCCATCGTAACGCCCCTGCGCGGCTCCAGGCCGAGGACGATGTTCTCGGTCACGGTGAAGTTGTGGACCAGCTTGAAGTGCTGGTGCACCATGCCGATGCCCAGCTCGTTGGCGACGTTGGGGTTGGTGATCTGGACCTCTTTGCCCTTCACCAGGATCTGCCCCTCATCCGCCCGGTACAGCCCGAACAGGATGCTCATGAGCGTGCTTTTGCCCGCGCCGTTTTCCCCCAGCAGCGCGTGCACCTCGCCCTTTTTCAGCTGTAATGTGATGTGGTCGTTCGCGCGCAGCCCCGGGAAATCCTTCACGATGTCGCGCATTTCCACGACGTATTCCGCCATCACGGGTTCCCTCCTCCCAAATAAGGGCGGGGCGGCGGAAAGCCGCCCCGCCCGTCCGTGGTCTTGGTGTGCCGGTCTTTTAGTTGTATGCGGAGACGTCGGTCGGCTCGGCCGAAACGACGATCTCGCCGGTCTTGATCTTCTCGAGGACGGCGTCCGCCTCCTTCTGGACCTCGTCGGAGAGGTTGGGGTTGGTCTCGGGGATGCCGACGCCGCCGTTCTTGGCATCAAAGATGATCTGCTGGCCGCCGACGAATTCGCCGTCCAGCTCCGCCTTGATCATGTCGTAGGTGGAGTTGGCGAGGTTCTTCATGGTGGAGGTCAGCGTGACGGAGCGGCCGTCCTCAAGCAGGCCGTCCTCGTACTGGTCGACGTCGCAGCCGACGACCCAGACTTCCTCGCCCTTTTCGGCGCGGGCCTTGGCCTCGTTGAAGCCGCCGAGCGCGGTGGTGCCGCAGGCGCAGTAGACGAGGTTGCAGCCGGAGTTGAAGAGCTGCGCGGTGATCTGCTGGCCGAGGGCCGCGTCGCTGAAGGAGCCGGACCAGACAAAGTTCTCTTCCTTCATCTTAATGTTTGTGCCGAAGTTCTCGTTGGCGTAGATGACGCCCTGCTGGAAGCCGGTCTTGAAGAGCTTCGTCGGGGGGATCTCCTGGCCGAAGAGGGCGCCGAACTCGCCTTCCTTGAGCTGGAGGGCGCAGGCGAAGCCCGCGACAAAGCCGGACTCCTGGGCGGCGTAGTCGATGGCGGCGGTGTTCGCGGCGATCTCGGGCGCCTCGGCGCCGTCGTCCTGCGGGGCGCTGTCGAGGATGACGAATTTGCAGTCGGGATAGATCTTCTGGGCGTCAAAGATCGCCTTGGAGAAGGTGTAGCCCGGGGTGATGATCATGCGGAAGCCCGCGTCGTAGAGGTTCGCGATCTCCTGCAGGAAGCCCGCGGCGGACTGGTCGGCCGCGATGAGGTACTTGGTCTCGATGCCGAAATCCTCGGCCGCGCGGGTGATGCCCGCCCAGGTCGCCTGGTTGAAGGACTTGTCGTCGATTGTCTTGGCGTTGCAGACCATGCCGACCTTGAGCGCGGGCTTATCGGCGGGCTGCTCCGCGGGCGCCTCGGACTGCGCCGCGGAATCGGCGGGAGCCGAGGGGGTTTCGCTTCCCTGCTGGGAACCGCAGCCGGCCAGCATGGACATGCCGATACAGATTGCCAGGACTGTTGCAAGAATCTTTTTCATCTTTTTTCCTCCCTGAAACGGTTGTTATTTAAGCAAACAGCTTGAACAGGCGTTCCTTATAGAGCTTGCTGTTTACCTGCTGACAGATTTTGGCGTTGCTCTCCCGGTGGAGCTGGCGCTGCTTGTCTATCGAGAAGTACCCGTAGGTCATCTCCGCCTTCGTCTCGATGTCGCAGTAGGCGTCGTAGACCGGGCCCATAACCTCGGGGTAGACGACCGCCATCATGATGACGCTGTCGATCACGCCGTAGCTTTCGTCGCCGTATTTCTTCTTTTCATAGGCGCGCAGGCCGGCTGTGCAGTCGACACAGAAGTCCGCGACGCGGCTGTGCAGGCCGCGCAGGTATGCGATGTCGCCGGGGGTGATCGCCGTGTCGCCCCGGCAGACGTCCCATGTCACCCAGGTCGCGTCCATGCCCGAATCGAGCACGATCTTGGCCGCCTCGGCGTCGACATAGACGTTGAATTCGGCGGCGGGGGTCGCGTTGCCCTGGTCCATGCCCGTCGCGCCCATGATGTAGACCTTTTTGACGTTTTTGGCGATGCGCGGCTCCTTGAGGTACGCCATCGCCAGGTTGGTCAGCGGGCCGAGGGTGACGATCTCGATCTCGCCGGGATTCTGCATCACCGTGTCGATGATCGCGTCCATCGCGTGGCCCTTCGCCTCCGAAAGCGGCGGGTAGGGCAGGTTGAGGTCGCTCAGCCCGTCCTTGCCGTGCACGTAGTCGGCGGTGAAGAGCTTGGGCCGCACCAGCGGCCGGGCCATGCCCCGGTAGACGGGCGGCGCGTAGGTGCCCGCCACGTCGACGGCGATCAGCGCGTTCTTGACGCACAGGTCGAGCGGCACGTTGCCGCAGACGACGGTGATCGCCTCCACCTTGACCTCGTCCACCGCGCGCAGCGCGGCGATGAGCGCCCAGACGTCGTCCGAGCCGGTATCGGTGTCGATTAGAAGCCTTCTCATAGTGTTCCTCCTTTGTTCTGCCGCTCAGCGCCTGCCGAGCACCTCCCGCTCGTAGCGCTTGACCTCGTCGAGCCACTGCGCGCCGACCGGTTTTTCCTTTGTCATGCAGTAATAGTCCCACACCGCGGAGAAGGGCATCGACTTGGTCTCCTCCCACAGCGCCAGGCGGCTGGTGAAGTCCCCCTCCAGCTCGGCGCGCTTGATCGCGCCGATCGGGTCGAGCGCCGCCTTCAGAAGCGCCTTGCGGGTGTTGCGCATCGCGATCGCCCAGCAGGCGATCCGGTTGATCGACGCGTCGAAATAGTCCTGCCCGATGAAGACGCGGTCCTCGTAGCCGTTGTGGATGACCGCGTTCATGATCCGCTGGAGCTCGTCGTCCCACAGCACGACGTGGTCGCTGTCCCAGCGCACCCCCCTGCTCAGGTGGAGCAGGACGCTGTCCAGGAACTGAAGCACCGCGCTGATCTTGTCGCTGATATACTCGGTGGGATGGAAGTGGCCCGCGTCGAGGCAGTAGACCTTGCCGCGCGTGATCGCGTAGCCGAGGGAAAACTCATGGCTGGCGGCGGTGTAGCTCTCCACCCCCATGCCGAACAGCTTGCTCTCGACCGACTCCCGCACATACCGCCCGTCGAGCGGGCGCTCAAAGATCTCATCGAGCGCGGAGACCATCCGCTCCCGCAGCAGCTTGGTGTCGGCCGGGATATCCTTGTAGCCGTCCGGCATCCAGTAGTTGACCACGCAGGTCTGCCCGAGCCTGCGGCCGAATTCCTCGCCGATCTCCCGGCAGCGCCTGCCGTGCTCGATCCAGAATTCCCGGACGCCCGGGTCGCCGCTCGTCAGCGAGAGGTTGCCGTCCATCCTCGGGTGGGAGAAAAAGGTGGGGTTGAAGTCAAAGCCGAGCCCGCGCTCCTCTCCCCACGAGAGCCAGCCCTCGAACTGCTCCGCCGTGTAGGCGTCGCGGTCGAGCTTTTTGCCGCCGAGCTCGGCGTGGCAGGCGTGCAGGTTGAGCTTCACCTTCCCGGGGATGAGGCGCAGCGCCTCGTCAATGTCCGCGCGCAGCTCGTCCGGCGTGGCGGCGCGCCCGGGATAGTTGCCCGTCGCCGCGATGCCGCCGGTCAGCTCGCCGATGCCGTCGAAGCCGATCAGGTCGTCCCCCTGCCAGCTGTGCATCGATACGGGGATCCGGTCGGCCAGCTCGATCGCGCGGTCGACGTCGACGCCCGCCCGGCCGTAGATATCTTTTGCATATTGGTAGCCTTTTACTATGGTTGCTTCGTCCATTGTGACCCTCCTGGTTCCCGGCGGGATTCCCCCGTCCGGAGTGCTGCCCATGCAGCGGATTTTTGCATCCGTGTTTTATTAAAAAATATCGCATAATTTACTAAATATCAAGCGAATGTCAATACATTCTCCTTTTTACACAAAATATTATGCAAAAAACCGGGGATTCCCACGATTTATCTGTATGAAATTTCCACCTCTCAGCTAAACTTTAAATAATTTAATAAAATCACTTGTTTTTTTGAACGAATCTGATATAGTATAAATAGAATCCACAAAAGTTTTGAACAGAGGAGAGGTGTCCTTGTGAATCTGAAGGAGATCGCCAAAGCAGCAAAGGTATCCCCGTCCACCGTCTCGCTTGTCCTCAACGACAAGGGAGGCGTCAGTCCCAGGACGCGGGAGCACGTCGCCACCCTCCTCTGTGAAAACGGGTATAACATCAACTACCACAAGCCGGAGGTGCAGCAGAAGAGCATCCGGTTTTTGAAGTACAGCCGCCACTCCCATCTCGTCAACGGCAACGCGGGCTTCGTCTCCGCGATCATCGACGCGGTCGAAAAGGAGACCCGCCTGCTCGGCTACAACCTCGTGATGACCGTGTTCGGTGAGAACAACATCAGCGAGGTCTTCGACCTCGTGCGCAACCAGCCGCTCTGCGGCATCATCCTGCTCGCCACCGAGATGGAGGAGGCGGACTACGCCTATCTGCACGACATCCCCGTGCCCATCGTCGTGGTGGACAACTATATGGACTTCCACAGCTTCAACTGCGTGGATATGAACAATACCGAGTCCACCTTCGCCGCCGTGCGGCACCTCGCCGGACTCGGGCACCCGCGCATCGGCTACCTCTATAATAAAATGCCCAGCAGCAACTGCCGCGCGCGTCGCGCGGCCTACGAGGCGGCGCTTCGCAGCCTCGGCATCCCCTACGACCCGGCGCTTGTCTACCCGATGCACCCCACCCTTTCGGGCTCCTATGAGGACACCCTCAACATGCTGCGGCAGGGCATTTCCTTCCCCTCGGCGCTGGTGGCCACCAACGACAGCATCGCCATCGGCGCGGTCAAAGCGTTCAAGGAATCCGGCATCCGTGTTCCCGGCGACGTCTCCGTCATCGGGTTTGATGATATCCCCTTCTCCGCCATCGCGGACCCGCCGCTCACCACCATGAAGGTTTCCTGCAAGGACATCGGTATGTGGGCGGTGCGGCTGCTCTGCGACCGGATCGATTACCCCGACTCCCCCGTCGCCAAAATCCAGATCGGCGCACAGCTGATCGTGCGGGAGAGCACCGGGCCCTATCAAAAAAATACGACTGATGAATGAGGTTATACTGCCATGATCCAATCCATACGGCCCGTCGGCTCCGACGCCTTCAGGCCTTACGGCAGGGTCGTCGCCGGCTACCGGTTCGACGGCCTGCTTCAGGTACTGCGCGAACACACCCCCAGGCCGTCCGACGGCACGGTCTACGTCGCCTCCGACCCGCGGCTCGAGCGCCTGCCCGTCTTCGGGGAGGTGCAGGCGGGCTTCTTCGGCGGCCTGCCCGCCCAGTTCGGCTACTGCAACGGCGTGAACACCCGGCTCGCCTGCTGTGAATACCACCAGTGCAGCGAGCTGCTCGTCGCGGCGGACGACCTCGTGCTGGTCGTCGGGCCGCGCGGCGGCATTTCGGGCGGCGTCTGCGACACCGCCCGGTTTGAGGCGTTTTCCGTCCCGGCCGGCACAGCGGTCGAGCTCTACGGCACGACGCTCCACTACGCCCCCTGTTCCGCGCGCGCCGGGGAGGGGTTCCGGGCGCTCATCGCGCTCCTGCGGTTCACGAACTTCCCCCTGGCGGCGGGCGGAAACCCCTCGCTCGCGGCGGTCAACAAATGGGTGCTCGCGCATCCCGATTCCCCCGAGGCAAAGCAGGGCGCCCATATCGGACTTTCCGGCGAAATCGTCGACATCGCTCCGCTCATCGCCTGATGATTTCCCCATGTAAAAAACGGGGGCCGCACCTTCCGGTGCGGCCCCGCTTTTTAATATCCTATTTGTGCTGCCTGCCCGTGTGGTCGATCGTATAGGGCGGCCCGTATACGAGCTCCCCCACCGGCGCAAAGCGGTAGCCCTGCGCGGCGAGCGTGTCGATGACCCGGCGGAGCGCCTCGGCCGTGTTGGGCTTGCCCGCGTGGAAGAGCATGATGTCCCCCGGCCCGGCGGCGCCCGTCACCCGCGCGGTGATCTCCTCCACCGACAGCCCTTTCCAGTCGAGGCTGTCGTTCGACCATTGGATCACCTCCCAGCCGAGGGAGCGCGCGGTCGAGACGACGAGGTTGTTGTAGGCCCCCGACGGCGCGCGGAAGAGGACCGGCCTCTGCCCGGTGAGCGCCTCGAGCTTGCTTCCCGACGCGTCCAGCTGCTGCGCAATCTCTTCCCGCCCCAGCTTCGTCATGTCGGGGTGGGTGTTGGAGTGGCTGCCCACCTCGTGCCCCGCCGCCGCGATCCGCCTGACCGCGTCCGGGTAGTGGTCGGCCCAGGTGCCGACAACGAAGAAGGTCGCCTTTATGCCGCGCTCGTCGAGCAGCTTCAAAATTTCGTCGATGTCGCTGTCGTCCCACGCGCAGTTGATTCCGAGGGAGAGAACCTTCTCGGGGGTCTCCACCGAATAGATCGGCAGCTCGCGCGGCGCGGCGGACACCCCCATCACATTCCCCGCCACTCCCATCAATATCAGCACCACGATCAGGATGACCAGCAGCGCGAAAAGCGTCTTCCTGGTAAACACGCCGTACATGTCACATCACCTCATTGTATGTTTATGTGCGGCGCGCCGGGTTCATTCAAAAAAAGGGGGCGCGGCCCGCGGCCGCGCCCCCTTTTTATTATACGATTGCCTCAGCCCTGCATGAGGTAGCTTCCCGCCTCGGAGGCCGCCACCGCGCCGTCCCCGGCGGCGGTGATGATCTGGCGCAGCGCCTTGGTGCGGGTATCCCCCGCCGCGAAGACACCCGGCAGATTGGTGCGGGTGTCCTCCCCCGCCGCGATGTAGCCTGCCGGGTCGAGGTCGACCTGTCCCTCAAAGACCTTGTTGTCGGGCACGAGCCCGACCGCGACAAAGACGCCCTGCGCCGGAATCTCCGTCTCCGCGCCCGTCTTGACGTTTTTGACCTTCAGCGCGCCGACGACCCTGCCGCCCTCGTCGGGCAGCACCTCGACCGGCACGGTGTCGTAGTGGATGACGATGTTTTCCCTGCTCAGGAGGGAGTCGACGAGCACCTTGCCCGCGCGGAAGGCGTCCCGCCGGTGGATGAGGTGCACCTCCTCGCAGATGTTCGCGAGGTAGAGCGCGTCCTCCACGGCGGTGTTGCCGCCGCCGATCACCACGGTGGTCTTTCCCTTATAGAAGCCGCCGTCGCAGGTGGCGCAGTAGGAGACGCCCCGCCCGGAGTATTCCTCCTCGCCGGGGACGCCCAGCTTGCGGCGCTTGGCGCCGTTTGCGATGATGACCGCGCCCGCCGTGATCTTCCGGCCCGACTGGGTAACCACCGACTTGACCTTGCCGGTCAGGTCGGCCGAGGCCACGCCGTCGAATTCGACCTGCGCGCCCTGCTCGAGCACCTGGTTATAGAGGTTCATCCCCAGTTCGACCCCGCTGATCTTGCCGACGGCGGGGTAGTTTTCCACCTCGGGGGTGTTGGCCATCTGGCCCCCCGCCACATACTCCTCGAGCACCACGCTGCGGTAGCCCGCGCGCTGCACGTAGATCGCGGCGGTCAGTCCCGCCGGGCCCGCTCCAATGATAATTACGTCATAGTCGTTCATAGCAGCCTCCAATAGTATACAAAAACGGTCTTTTTCTTAGTTACAGTCTACTGCAAATCCCCGCAATATGCAACAGTTTCTCTGTGATCTTGTCACATTTTATCGAACAAATCGGCACTATCATTTTGGGCCGTCCTCTGTTATAATATGACACATCATCAGGCTTCTATCCATGAGGAGGGAATTCCATGTTTGGGCTGAAACGCGAGCGGACCCTCTGCGTCGGCGTCGTTGGGCTGGGGCTCATCGGCGGTTCGATGGCAAAGGCGCTCAAAAAATACACCGGGCACCTCGTCTACGGCTGCGACATCGACGAGGGGACCCTTTCGGAGGCGCTCGCGGACGGCGCGATCGACGAGGCCGTCGCGGAAAACGACCTGTCGATGTGCGACCTGGTTTTTTTCGCCCTCTACCCGCAGCAGACGGTCGCCTTCGTGCGGGAGAACATCCGCCAGTTCCGGCCCGGCGCCCTCCTGGTCGACCTGTGCGGCGTCAAGCGGTTTCCCGTGGAAAACCTCACCGATTTCTGCGCGGAAAACGGGCTCTGCTTCATCGGCGGGCATCCGATGGCCGGGCGGGAATGCTGGGGCTTTTCCGGCTCGGACGCCGACCTCTATAAGGGCGCGAGCATGATTCTCACCCCCGGCGAACACGCCCCCGCCCCCGCGCTCGAACTGCTCGAGGGGCTCTTCGCGGACCTCGGCTTCGGCAGCATCACGACCACCACCCCCGCCGCGCACGACAGCATGATCGCCTTCACCTCCCAGCTCGCGCACGTCGTCTCGAGCGCCTACATCAAAAGCCCCCGCGCCCGGGAGCACGAGGGCTTCTCGGCGGGCAGCTACAAGGATCTCACACGGGTGGCGAAGCTCAACCCCCAGATGTGGACCGAGCTCTTTCTGGAGAACGCCGACGACCTCGTGGAGGAGATCGACACGATCACGGCGCACCTTGCGGAATACCGCAAGGCGATCGCGGGAAACGACGCCGAAACACTCTTCCGGCTGCTCGACGACGGCCGCCGCATCAAGGAGGAACTGGACCGATGAAAACAATCCATGTGGCCGCCGGCCGGCCGTATGACATCCGGATCGGCGGCGGGCTGCTCAGGGAGCTTCCCGCGCTCCTGACGGGCATCTGCGGGGAACGCCGTCCCCGCCTCGCGCTCATCACCGACGACCGCGTAAACGCGCTCGCGGACGGCGCGCGCTGTCCCGTCCCCGATTTACAGGCCGCGCTGGAGGCGGCCGGATACCCCGTCTGCAAATTCGTCTTCCCGAACGGCGAGGCGTCCAAGACCCTCGACACCGTCCGGGAGGTCTACGGCTTCCTCTCGGCAAACAGCATCACCCGCACCGACCTCATCCTTGCGGTCGGCGGCGGCGTGGTGGGCGACCTCGCGGGCTTCGCGGCCGCGACCTGGCTGCGCGGCGTCTCTTTCGTGCAGGTCCCGACCACCCTGCTCGCGATGGTCGACTCCTCGGTCGGCGGCAAGACGGGCGTCGACATCCCCGAGGGCAAAAACCTCGTCGGCGCCTTCTGGCAGCCCTCCTTTGTCGCCTGCGACACCGACATGCTCTCCTTCCTGCCCGCCGAGACCTTCGCCGACGGGATGGCGGAGGTGATCAAATACGGCGCGATCCTCGACGAATCCCTCTTCTCCCTGCTCGAAGCGGGCGCGCCCGGGGACCGCCTCCGGGAGATCATCGCCCGCTGCGTCGACCTCAAGCGGCAGGTGGTCGAGGAGGACGAGCGGGACCGGGGCCTGCGGCAGATCCTCAACTTCGGCCATACCTTCGGCCACGCGATCGAGAAGGAGTCGGCCTTCTCCATCACCCACGGGCAGGGGGTCGCCATCGGCATGGCGCTGATGGCGCGCGCCTGCGAGCGCGCGGGGCTCACCCCCGCCGGCACGGCGGACCGGATCGCCCGCTGCTGCGCGCTGCACGGCCTGCCCACCCGGACGGGCTACCCGCTCGAAGCCCTCTGCGCCCACGCGATGGGGGACAAAAAGCGGGCGGGCGACCGTATCACCCTCGTCACCCTCGAGCGGCTGGGGAAAGCGGCCCTGCACCCGGTCGACGCCGCGGAGCTGCTCGATTTCATGAAGGGCGGTGCGGGAAGATGAGCCGCGCCGTCATTCACCCCGCGGCGCTTTCGGGGACGCTGGCCGCGCCCCCCTCCAAATCGGCGGCCCACCGCGCGCTCATCTGCGCCGCCCTGGCAGACGGGAAAAGCCGCGTCTACCCGCTGGCGGGCTCGGCGGACATGGCGGCCACGGCGCAGTGCTTGTGCGCCATGGGCGCACAAATCGTCCGTGAGGGCGACGCCGCCTTCGTCGAAGGCGGCCGCTGCGCCGCGGGTTCGCCGGTCACGCTCGACTGCGCGGAGAGCGGCTCGACCCTGCGGTTCCTGCTGCCCGTCGCGGCGGCTTACGGCCTGCGCGCCACCTTCGTGGGACACGGGCGGCTGCCCGAGCGGCCGCTCGGCGCGCTCGCGGATCAGATGAAGGCGCACGGCGTCTCCTTCTCCGCCGGGGCCATGCCCTTCACGATCGGCGGTCGGCTCTCCCCCGGGCGGTACGAGCTGCCGGGCGACGTGAGCTCCCAGTTCGTGACGGGGCTGCTCTTCGCGCTGCCGCTGCTCGACGGGGAGAGTGAAATCGTCCTCACCTCCCCGCTCCAGTCGGTGGGATACGTCGAAATGACCCTGCGCGCCCTTCAGGAGTCGGGCGTCGCGGTTACGCCCACGGAAAACGGCTGGCGGGTGCCGGGAAACCAGCGCTTCCGCGCCTTTGACCGCACGGTCGAGGGGGACTGGTCCAACGCCGCCTTCTGGCTCTGCGCCGCCGCGATCGGCGGGACGGTGCGGATTACCGGGCTTTCCAACGACTCCGCGCAGGGGGACCGCGCCGTCTACGAAATCCTCGAGCGGTTCGGCGCCGACATCAAGCGGGACGCGCACGCCGTCTGCTGCGAGGCCGCGCCTCTGCGCGCCCAGCGGATCGACGCGGGGCAGATTCCCGACCTCGTGCCGGTGCTCGCCGTGACGGCGGCGTTCGCCGTGGGGGACACGGAGATCTATAACGCCGCCCGCCTGCGCATCAAGGAGAGTGACCGGCTCGCGTCGACCGCGGCGCTCCTGCGCGCGCTCGGCGGCTCGGCGGAGGAATACCCCGACCGGCTCGTCGTCCACGGCGGCGGGCTGCGCGGCGGAGATGCGCAGGGCGCGAACGACCACCGCATCGTCATGGCGGCTGCGGTAGCGGCGCTGGGGTGCAGGGAAAAAGTGTGCGTCTCCGACGCACACGCCGTCAACAAATCCTATCCGAATTTCTTTGACGATCTTAAAAAGCTGGGAGGCCGCTGCAATGTCGACATGGGGTAACGATCTGAAAATTTCCATCTTCGGGGAGAGCCACGGTCCGGGCATCGGTGTCGTGATCGACGGGCTGCCGGCGGGGCTTCCCATCGACCGGGAGGCGCTTTCCGCCTTCATGGCGCGGCGCGCGCCCGGTCGGGACAAGGCCTCCACCCCCCGCCGGGAAACCGACCGGCCTGAACTGCTCTCGGGCGTCCGCGGCGACGTTACGACCGGCACGCCGCTCGCCGCCCTCATCCGCAACAACGACACCCACTCGTCCGACTACGGCGAGTTCGCCTTTACCGCGCGGCCGGGCCACGCGGACTACACCGGCTTTCTGCGCTACGCGGGCTGGGGCGACGTGCGCGGCGGCGGGCACTTTTCCGGCAGGCTGACAGCGCCCCTCGTCTTCGCGGGCGGGCTCGCAAAGCAGCTGCTCGCGCGGGAGGGCGTCTATGTGGGCGCGCACATCGCGCGGTGCGCCGGCGTCGCGGACGCGCCCTTCGATCCCGTCCGCCTCGACCGGGAGACGCTTTTACGCCCCGGCGCGTCCGCGTTCCCCACCCTCGACGCGGCGGCGGGCGAACGGATGCGGGAGGAGATCGAAGCCGCGCGCATGTCCACCGATTCGGTGGGCGGCGTGGTGGAATGCGGCGTGGTCGGCTTCCCCGCCGGGGTCGGCTCGCCGATGTTCGACGGGCTCGAAAACCGCATCGCTTCGATCGTCTTCGGCATTCCGGCGGTCAAGGGGCTCGAATTCGGCGACGGCTTCGCCGCCGCGGAGCTGCGCGGCAGCGAACACAACGACCCCTTCCGCCTCGCGGACGGGAAGGTCGTCACCGAAACGAACCACGCGGGCGGCATCCTCGGCGGCATCTCATCGGGCATGCCCATCCTGCTGCGCGCCGCCTTCAAGCCCACCGCGTCGATCGCCAAGCCCCAACGGACGGTCGATTTTCGAGAAAACGCCGAGCGGGAGCTGGTCGTCAAGGGCCGGCACGACCCCTGCGTCGTGGTGCGCGCGGTGCCGGTCGTCGAGGCGGCCGTGTCGCTCGCGCTTGTCGACGCGCTGCTCGGGGCGAAGGGCTACGAGGGCCTCCAGAACCGGAAATGACACCTTTTCCCCCGCCGGCGCATAGGATTTGTTGACCGGATTTTTCGCCGGGGCTTGACAACCCGGGCGGATTGTGCTTTAATATTTTTCATAAACCAGAGACGGAGAGATAAAACCGCAGGCGCACGCACAGAGAGCCGGGGCAGGCTGAGAGCCCGGCCGGGACGCGGGGCGGACAAATGGACTCCCGAGGGCGCGATGAAAGGCGAGAGCCGAGTATCCCGCGACGCAGGCCAGCGTTAACCGGCAAAGGGCGTGTTGGCGCTCTGATTGAGTGGATGTGTTTCACGGCGCATCAATCAAGGTGGTACCGCAGGTTTGACACCTGTCCTTGCAAGAGGACGGGTGTTTTTTGTTGCTTTCCGGAAAGCGGCAAAACGGTCAAACCCCCGGCAGGGTCCCACCCCAACATAAAATTTTTCACCAAATTTTATGTGTAAGGAGAAATCATCATGAAAAAGCTGTTCGCAATGCTGCTCACCCTCGCCCTTTCCCTCTCGCTCCTCGTGGGCTGCGGCTCCGCCCCGTCGGAACCCGCCGCGCCCTCCGATAACGCCGCCCCCTCGGCGGAGGCCTCCGCCCCCGCCGAAAGCGGCAAAAAACTCCAGGTCGGCATCGTGCAGGTCATGGAGCACCCCTCCCTCGACCAGATCCGCACCTCCTTTCTCGATGAGATGGCGCGGCTCGGCTACGGGGAGGACAAGGTCGATTACGACTACCAGAACGCCTCGGGCGACACCTCCAACCTCAACACGATCTGCCAGAAGTTCGCGGGCGACCAGAAGGACCTGATCGTCGCGATCGCGACCCCGTCGGCGCAGGCCGCGGCCTCCAACGCGCCGGAGATTCCGCTCATCTTCTCCGCCGTCACCGACCCGGTGGCCGCCAAGCTGGTGGCCGACCCCGATAAGCCCGACGGCATCATCACCGGAACCTCCGACGCGATCCCGGTCGACCAGGTGTTCGCGCTGATGCAGCAGCTCACCCCCGGCGTCGAGACGGTCGGCATGCTCTATAACCTCGGCGAGGTCAACTCGGTGTCGGTCATCGAGGAGGCCAAGGCCTACTGCGACGCGAATAACCTCAAATACGTCGAGGCGAACGTCACCAACTCGGGCGAGGTCCAGCAGGCGGCGCAGGCGCTCGCCGGCAAATGCCAGGCGCTCTACTCCCCCATCGACAACACCGTCGCCACCGCGATGCCCGCGCTGGCCGAGGTCGCCAAGGCCGCCAAGATCCCCGTCTACGTCGGCGCCGACTCGATGGTCATCGACGGCGGACTCGCGACGATCGGCGTCAACTACGTCCAGCTCGGCAACCAGACCGCCGCCATGGCCGTGAAGGCGCTCGAGGGCACGCCCGTCTCGGAGATCCCCGTCGAGACGCTCACCAACTTTGCGACCGTCGTCAACACCACCACCGCCGAGGCGATCGGCGTGACCATCCCCGACGACCTTCTCGCCACCGCGCAGGTGGTCGAATAAGCACTGTCCGCGAAATCTGTGATCGTGGGGGGGGGAACCCCC